>JAICUQ010000001.1 GCA_025935755.1 Chthoniobacterales bacterium
CCTTCTTCCCGCCGGGAAACCCCGCGAATACAGGGGGCATTCGCTCAATTAAACCGGTTTATGATGATGATTCGGAAAATTGTTACGAACTTCTCTCCGGATATTTCGGATAAGCATCGTGGAAAGACCAAATATATGAAAACCATAACCACCTCTATTCACTCAACATTTGCGATTATCTGCCTAACGATATTAGCAACTACTGTAAACGCCGATCCGGGCGATGTATTCGTGTCAATCTCTATCAGCAACACAATCTATAAGTTTCATCCCGATGGCACGGGTGGAACGGTCTTCGCTAGCACACCAGGAAATGCTGGCGGGCTTGCCTTTGATACCGCCGGCAACCTTTTCTCCGGGGATGCGGACTACGGCAACATTTATAAAATTACTCCCGATGGCACACCGAGCCTCTTTGCGAGCGGACTAAGTGAACCTTACGGGCTTACTTTTGACAATGCGGGCAACCTATTCGCTGCAGATCTCATTGGCGGAAAAATCTATAAATATGCTCCGAATGGTACGCCAAGTATCTTCGCTACCGGATTGAACAACCCTACGGCGTTGGCTGTTGACGGTATGGGCAATCTGTTAGTCGTAGAGTACCTGAGCGGGATAATCTACAAATACACTCCAGGTGGAACGCAGAGCACTTTCGCGACGGGACCTATTTATTCTGTTGCGCTCAGTTTTGACAGCGCCGGCAATCTGTTTGAGCCAGATTTCTTGGGCGGTACGATCGTTAAATATGATACCAATGGCATGCCGAGCACTTTCGCTACCGGGCTTAATAGCCCCGCGGGACTGACCTTTGACGCTTCGGGCAACCTTTTCGTGGCAGAGCACTACAGCGGCATTATCTACAAGTTTGCTCCAAATAACGGGACACCGGCTCTTTTCCTTAACGGACTAAACTACGCGACTTTCGTTGCAGTCCAGCCGCCAGCCGCCACACCTACGCCGACACCAACGCCAGCCTATACTGCGCAGATCCAGCAGCCAATTGATGCGAATCGATCGAGCGTGTTTAACGCTAACCGCGGTGTTATACCGGTGAAGTTTACTCTCACGTTAGACGGCGTGGCGACCTGCCAGTTGCCACCGGCAACAATTGCCGTTACTCGCACCGATGGGGGAGTTATAGGTTTCGTCAACGAGTTGGTTTACGCCGGGAACGCTGACAGCGGTTCGAACTTCAGGATCGATAGCTGCCAATACATTTACAACCTGAACTCACGCGCGCTCGGTGCCGGCATGTATCGCATCGATATCTTGATCGACAATCACATCGTAGGTAGCGCTACGTTTGAGTTGAGGTAGGCCAACTAACCGGTCAGGAAAATTGTAGGGCGTCCGCCGCGGCGGACGCCAATCCTCCGGGACAGTGTCTCATAGAGACGCTCTACAAGTCCAGACATTAGAATGCGTGAAATGCTTGCGAGCCGCAGTCGCACCGGGAGTAATTCAGGTTCGAGTCAGGGCGTTGAAGCGAGCCGTTTCCGAACAAGCAAGGATGCATGTTCGACCCGACAGGCAGGATGCCTGTGTTACACTCGGCATCGGAATCCGTGTTATCCGCGTGATCCGTAGTCGCGCCGAAGTAACTCAGGCTTCCAGCCTGATCAGTCGCGCAAGCTTCCCAGCTTGCGCCCCGTGCACAGGCAGGGATGCCTGCCGCTACGTCATCTTTCTAAACTCGGCTTCATCGATGATCTTTACGCCGAGTTCTTTCGCCTTATCGAACTTGCTCCCGGGTTCGGCGCCGGCGAGAACGTAATCGGTTTTTTTGCTTACGCTTCCTGTGACGTGACCGCCAAGTGCTTCGATTTTTTCCGTCGCTTCCTCACGGGTCATCGAGGGCAGTGTACCGGTCAGCACGAAAGTTTTGCCGGCCAACGGCAGTTCCGCGGCTTTCTTCGCCGAGACCTTTTCGCTCTTCGGCTTTATGCCAAGTTCGTTCAATCGCCGTAGAATTTTCCTGCCACTCGGCGACCTGAAAAAATCGAGAACGCTCTGTGCAACTACTGGACCGACTTCCGTTACGATACCGTCCTTTCCGGCTTTGCTTTGCGACGGTTTCGCGAAGCCGGACTTGATTAGTCGCTCGGCGATTTCTCTCGCAACTTCCTTGTCGCCGCGCTTTTCGTGATAGTAAAGCACTTCGCGGAGCAACTCCGAATCAGCGACGTCCTCAACGGTGTCATGAAAACGGGCCAGCTCGGTTGCAGTCGTCTTTCCCACATCAGGAATTGCCAGAGCAAAAAGCCAGCGCGAGAGCGGCAATGTTCGCGCACGCTCGATCGCGTTGATCGCTTTCGTCGCGTTTTTCTCGCCGAAAACGCGTGGCGCTTCCTCACTGCCAAGATTCAGTTTCGCGAGTTGCTCGGCTCTCAGGTCGAAAAGATCGAGCGGCTCGCGAACGAGGCCGCGCTCAACGAGTTTGTCCGCGACAATTCCGCCGATGCTTTCGATGTCCAGCGCGCCGCGTGCCGCGAAAAATTCCACGCGTCGCGTCGTCTGTGCCGGGCAATACAGGTTTTCACAACGCCACGCCACGAACTCCGGATCGCGCCTGATCGGGCCGCCACATACGGGACATTTGCCGTGAACGTGTTTTGCGAAATCGAACGGCTTCGTGTCTCGTGGCCGTTTTGATTTCACAACTTCCACGACCGCAGGAATAACTTCGCCGGCCTTTTCGATTACAACGGTGTCGGCAATCCGGATGTCTTTGCGTTTGATTTCGTCTTCATTGTGCAACGTGGCGCGGGCGACAGTGCTTCCGCTCACCAGCACAGGATCCAGCGCCGCGACAGGCGTAAGGATCCCGGTGCGGCCCACTTGGATCATGATGTCTTGCAAACGGGTCTCGACCCGTTCGGCCGCGTATTTGTAAGCGATCGCCCACCGTGGTGCCTTCGCAGTGAACCCGAGCCTCTCGCGTTGTGCGAATTCATCGACTTTGATTACGGCGCCGTCCGTTTGATACGGAAAATTGCCGCGGATCTCGTCGAGTTTGCGGATCGCACTGAGAATCTCCTCCACGGATTCGGCGGCCCACCAATGTTCGTGTGTTGGCAGGCCGAGCTTCTTGAACAATCGGAAAACTTTAGAATGAAGGTCGACGTCTGCGCCTTCGACTGCCCCGGTTCCGTAAAAAACGATTCCGAGAGGGCGTTTCGCGACTGCTTTCGGATCGAGATGCTTTAACGAACCGGCTGCTGCGTTCCGCGGATTCGCGAAAAGCGGGAGACCCGCAGCCTTGCGGTCCTGGTTCAATTTCTCGAATCCAGCCTTGTCCAGGTAAGCTTCGCCGCGCACTTCGAAAACATCTGGCGCATCACCGCGCAACTGTTGCGGCACGGAACGAATCGTTTTGATGTTTTGCGTGATGTCGTCGCCCACCACACCGTCGCCACGCGTTGCTGCATATTTCAACCGGCCATTCTCGTACATCACTGACACGGCAACGCCATCCACCTTGGGTTCGATGACTACTGGAATCTTCTCGTCAGGCAGGAGGCGTGTGATTCGTTTGTAAAAATTCGCCAGCTCTTCTTCGGAATACGTATTGTCGAGGCTAAGCATCGGCGCGCGATGCCGGATTTGTGCGAATGCGGTCAGCGGCTGTCCGCCCACACGTTGCGTCGGCGAATCCGCTGTCAGGAGATCAGGAAACTGTGTCTCAAGATCGACAAGATCTTTATAGAGCCGGTCGTACTCGCGGTCGGTGACCACCGGCGCGGCCTCCTCGTAATACAGCCGGTCGTGCTTGCGAATTTCCTCGCGTAAACGCGCAATGTTTTTCTCCGCTTCCGCCCGATTCATCGATTTCCAGGATGATACGATTGTGCCGAGGCTGGGGCAAAGGTGGAACGCGTTGTCCTCAACGCGTTGGCCAATGTCGCAGACCTGTTATCGCGCCTGCGGCAGCGTTCTTTCATCTTCTTGAGGACAAGCCGATCCACCTTTCAATTACGTGAAACAGCGGTTATGCATAACGAATCGTGAAACCCGGTGAGCGCATCCTCGGGGTTGAAGGCGGCGGAACTAAAACCGCCTGGGCACTTGTCGAAACTGTCGCGAGTGCGTCCGGCACCGAGTTTTGCATTGTCGATCAAGGGAGACTGCCACCATCGAATTTTCGTCTCACCAAGCCCGAGCGTCTGCGAGCCATTTTTGCTGAATTGCCGAAGGAGATCGATCGGGCGGGAGTTTTCCTGGCCGGTTGCAGAACCGGGGAGGACCGTCGCGTCCTTAGAGAAGCGTGTCTCGAGATCTGGCCGAAAGCCAAAATCGTCACCGGCAGCGATCGCCAGTCGGGATTAGCCGCGGCGCTTGATCACGCCGACGGGATTGTTGTAAACGCGGGAAGCGGATCATCGGTAACCGGCCGTCGCGGCGACAAAATCGAACGAGCCGGCGGATGGGGCCACATCCTGGGCGATGCCGGCGGCGGTTATTCTCTTTCCGTACAGGCGCTCCGCCTGGTTCTGCGCGAATACGATTTGCATCGCATCGAGTTGGATTTCACCGCGAAAATTCTGCACGCCCTTTCGTTGAACAACTTCGATGAGCTGGTTCGCTGGGTGCAAACAGCGGATAAAATGGAGATCGCAATGCTTGCTCCAGTTGTGTTCGAGACGGCCGCTGCCGGCGGCGCGCCGATGATGGAAATCATCGAAGAAGGCGCAGGCGTGCTATGCGAATACACCGAAGCCGTTGCTGACCGTCTGCACCTGCTCGCACCGAAAGTCGTCCTTATCGGTGGCCTGTTCTATCGCGATTCGATTTACACCCACGCATTCCGGAGACGCCTGAAAAAGAATCTTCCTGACGCCCGCATAACGACCGCCGAGCGAGCGCCTGAACTCGGGGCTGCCTGGCTTGCCGTTGAACCGCACGATCACGCGGCATTTCATTCCAAGCCGTCTCAAATCGAAATCAACGGTTTGGCTGCCGCGCTCACGGAAAAACGCAATCCTCGCTCGGAAAACCTGGAAAAAATGAGTGCACAACAATTGGTTGAATTGTTTGTGCGCGAAGAAAAGTTCGTTCATGACGCATTGTCTGCTGCTGCGGCTGATCTTGCGTGCGCAATTGAAATCGTCACTGAATCGATGCGCAACGGTGGGCATTTGTTCTATGTAGGCGCCGGCAGCAGCGGACGCATCGGGGTGCTGGATGCGAGCGAGATCCCGCCCACGTTCGGCGCGCCGCCTCACCTTGTGCAAGGCATCATCGCCGGCGGAGTCACGGCGTTGCACCGCAGTGTTGAAGGCGCGGAAGATGAAGAGAGCGCCGGCGCACTTGCTTTGGATGAGCGAGGCTTGAACTCCGCTGATGTGGTAATTGGAATTACCGCCAGCGGGCGGACGCCCTTTGTGCTCGGCGCGCTTGCCCGGGCAAAGTCGTTAGGCGCCAAAACGATTCTGCTTAGTTGTAATCCGGCTGTAGCCGTCACCGGGCATGGCGGCAGGCCGGAGTCAACGCCCCCTACCTGCGACCTGTTGATCACACTGGCGGTCGGCCCGGAAATCCTGGCTGGCTCGACGCGGTTGAAAGCCGGAACTGCAACAAAGATCGCGCTAAACGCGATCAGCACCGGCGCAATGATCGGGCTCGGGAAAGTGCGCGGCAATCTCATGATCGACCTGCGCACGACCAGCACGAAATTGCGCGATCGTGCGGTGCGAATCGTGGCCGAGGTCACGCAACGTGATTACGAATCTGCTCGCAGCCTGCTCGAAGCGAGCGACTGGAACTTGCGCGCAGCGCTGGAGAAATCTTAAAAATTTCTGCAACGCATAAGCGCAGCCGAAGTAGCTCGTGCGAAGATACGTATGTTTAACCGAAAGGAACAATCCTATGCTCTGGACAATATTTGTTATTCTGCTGGTGCTGTGGCTGGTTGGATTAGTCAGCTCGTACACGCTGGGCGGGTTCATTCACATCCTGCTCGTGATCGCGATCGTGGTGCTGATTATCCAATTGATCTCAGGACGACGCGCATTATAACGTCGAACCGATGAAACCTGCCGGAATTATCGGCATCATTCTTATCGTTGTCGGCATTATTGCGCTGGTGTGGGGCGGGATCACGTACACGAAGCGGGAAAAGGTGTTGGATCTCGGCCCCATTCAGGCGACTGCTGAGAAACAGAAGACCATCCCGTTTCCTCCTGTGTTGGGCGGGATTTGCCTGGTTGGGGGAATCGTGCTGGTGATCGTCGGCAACCGTTCAACCTAACGACTGTTCGCAATTGCTGTAGCGGCAGCCAGTAACCAGTTCGAATTTGAGTAGGGCGGGCAGTCCTCTGCCCGCCGCTTGCTATTGATCGAAACCGGCGCCCATAGAGTGACGCCCCTGCCGCGACAGAGCGCAGTAACTGGATTCACCCGCCTGGTTCAAGACCGCGTCTGTAGCCGCCTCGCTCAGCGAGGCGGTCAGCTTCTACCCATCACGGCGACAGAGCGCCGTGGCTACATTCAGCTGCCGGCTTTTAGTACCGCAAAAGTTTTGCTGCCTTTGCGATCGAGATACAAAAGCACGCCGCGTTTTGGATCGGCCTTGTTGAGGGCGTCACGGAAGGATTGCACGTTCGTGACCGGTTTCCCGTCTACCTCGTTGATCACGTCTTCGCGTTCAATGCCCTGAGCAGAGGCGATGCTGTTGTCTTCAACGTCGGTCACAATCACTCCCTGCGTTTGCGCTAAATGCAGGCGGTCGGCGACATCTTTCGTTAACTCCTGCACCTGTAACCCGAATTTCCCCAGGTCCTGCTCCGGTTTGGTTGCGCTCGGTTGCGGCGGCTGATTCGACGCGCGCGTAATTTCCTCCGGCAATTCGCCAGTTTTCACAGGCACTTTGATCGCCTGGCCTTTGCGCCACACAGTGAGCTCCACATTCTGACCCACTTTCTTTTTCAAAATCTCATGCTGCAATTGCGAATCGGACGTGACCGCACTCCCATCGACGTGGGTGATCACATCGAATGGCCGCAGGTTGCTTTTCGAAGCAGGGGCATCCGCTTCGATGGTGCGTACCACGACCCCTTTGTCTGCGCCTTTGAACAACTCCCGGATGGATGGATCATCGCCGAGCGTTTCGATCCGAATGCCCAGCCAGGGACGTACAATTTTGCGGCCGGCGATCAGTTCGCCTCCAATGTCTTTGGCCATATTGATAGGAATGGCAAAACCCAGGCCCCGATTCATTCCATTGATCAGCGTGTTCATGCCAATCACTTTGCCGTCGATGTCGCACAGCGGTCCGCCGCTATTTCCCGGATTAATCGACGCATCGGTCTGTATATAATCCGAGATGGAATAGCCGCCGGTCTGAAGCAATTTGCTTCGGCCCTTTCCACTAACCACTCCGTAAGTAAATGTGTAATCCAGCTTGAACGGCGCACCGATCGCGAACGCAAATTGTCCCACGCGCACTGTATCGCTGTTGCCAAGCTGAACGACCGGCAAATCTTTTCCCTCAATTTTGATGACCGCGATATCTGTCCTCTCGTCGGCACCGACCACTCGCGCTGGAAATTCGCGGCCGTCTTGCAGTTTCACGTCGATTTTGTCTGCGTCCTCGATCACGTGCACATTCGTGAAAATGTACCCATCGGGCCGCACGATGAATCCTGAGCCTTCAGTTTGAACCGATCGAGGCGCACCGGGATTTTTACGCGGTTTGTTGTCATCCGGCGGCCCTTGAAAGAACAGATCGTCGAGTGGCGAGCTGTCGCTGACTTCGCTTTTCTTGGAAGTCTCGATGATCACAACACCCGGAGCGACGGTTTCAAAGACTTTTGCGAACGCGTTATTCAATTGATGAACCACATCCTTGCCTGCTTCAGCCGCCGATGGATTCAGAGGACTTGCACCGCTGGGCACAACCTCAGGCTGCGCCGCAAACGAAGTACTCAGCGCAACGCAGAGGGCGAAAATGGACAAACGCATAGGTTGGAATTTTGACAGTGGCCAACATGCAACGTTCAACTCACGCCGTCCAATTACGCTTCCTCCAATCGAAACCGCCCAGTGGCCTCCTGACTCAAGGACGAACTCGCAGTCCCCCCGCAGTCGTGCCAAATTCCTTGACGAAAATCGTATAATCGGCGGCCCAGCCTTCAAAATGCGCACCCTCCACAGGCGATTCTTCCTGCAAGCAGGCTTTGCAGCGCTCGTTTTGATTTTTCTGTGGGCAATCGTCATCGGGCCGGAGCCGACGTCGCGCATCACCATTTCCCCGGACGACCTCGTGCGCGCTGTTACGATTCAGCGCGATTCGCTTATCGATTTATGTTTGATGGAACGCGTGGATCCAAACGGGCGCGATGCACAGGGCCGCACGCCATTGTTGATCGCCACGTCACAACAGGATTCGAAAACCGCCCGCCGGCTGCTCGATGCCGGAGCGGCGGTTGATCTCGCCGATAAAAAAGGATTTACGCCAGTGATGGCAGCAGCAATGCATGGAGATCCGGAGATGTTCCAGTTGCTCGTGGCGCGCTCAACAGATTTACATCCGGAAAAACCATGTGCCGACGGTCAAGACCTTCTGAGCTTTGCGCTCGATGGCGGACATCCGGAGATCATCAAAACAGTGGAGCAGCGTTTGCCGATGATGCCGGATTGGACAAACAGCACGCGGCGCGCTTTGTCCAGGGCGCTGCAAGCCGGGAAAAACGACGAAGTGCGGTTGCTCCTCAGCAAGAGCTCGACGCCTCCCACGCCCGAAGGCAAGGACGTGCCGTTTCTCGCGTACGCAATCGCGAGCAGCAATCTGTCTCTGTTTACGACTCTCTTGAATTGCGGAGCAGATCCCAACACGGTTCTGCCATCCCGTTGTGACAAGGATTTCCTGGCGATGCTCCCGAATGGATTGCGCAGTTACATCCAGGAAGACCGCGGCGTAACCATGCTGATGCTTGCCTCGGGCCTGGGCCAGATCGATTACCTGAAGACCCTGATCGACGGGGGAGCGAATCGGACGCGCCTGACGACCAGGAATAAAATGTCGGCGCTGGATGTCGCCGCGGAGACCGGCCACTGGCGATCGGCGCAAATTCTTCTAGGCGGCGGACCGGCGCCCGACAAGTTGCGAGTCGAGATTTCGTTGGCAATGCAAAAGGTTGCCCTCGTCAGGGACGGTGTTCCGATTTATCAGTCGCGATGCTCTACCGGTCGGGCAGGATATTCCACGAAGCGCGGCGAGTTTGTCATCACCAATAAGGAACGGAATCATCGTTCCACGATTTACCATGTCGAGATGCCGTATTTCATGCGCTTAAGCTGTCTCGATTTTGGCATGCACGCCGGTCATGTGCCTAACTACCCGGCGTCGCACGGTTGCATCCGCCTGCCGGAAGACACCGCGCGCAAATTCTTCTCCGAAATTCCAGTCGGCACTGTCGTAACCGTCCAGTAGGTAGCGCGGGCGTCTCGCTTGCGAATCGTACCAGCCGGAGCCATACGCTACTTTCTTGAATCCAAACCCCACGTTTGCGCATCCTAATGGAACATCATGCAAACAGATAATGTCGGCGCATCATCATTCCCGGTAACGCCTGAGCAACGGGCTTTTCCCACGAAGATTTCGCCCGCAACATGCGCTGGACTGGCCATCTCGCTTTTCGCCATGGTCGCCATCCGCCAGCTGTTCGTGTTCTTTGTACCTGAAACCACGTTTATCTCAGCCCTTCTCAAAGAAGCGCTGATTTGGGTGAGCGCGCTGGCTCTCATTGTAATCGTTAGGCGAGGCGAACATTTGTCGTTGCGTTCCATCGGAATCGGCACCGCGCGCTGGTGGAAATCCATCTTGTGGGGATTCATTATTGCGATCGTGTCAGCGCTCGTGGTCGGCGGGCTGGCTGCCGTTACCCATTACGGGCACGGTCCCGGCTCCGCCGCGTTCGAGAAACTGCCGCTTTGGTTGATCACCGCGATCGTTTTTCGCGCCGGAGTGGTGGAAGAATTATTCTATCGCGGCTACTCGATCGAACGTTTGCGGTTGGTTGGTCTGGGCCGTTTCTGGTCGGTAGCGATTCCGCTGGTAATCTTTTCCCTTGGCCATTGGTCAGGCGGCGCGGCCAACATTCTCATCGCGTTGGCCGCAGGCTTAATCCTGACGGGATTCTATCTATGGCGCCGCGACCTGGTCGCCAACATGATCGGGCACGGATTGGTAGATTTTGTCGCGAACGTTTTGCCTGCATTGTTTTCCTGAACCGCTGCGTCCGGGAGCGACACTACCCGCGGGTGTAGGCGGCTCTCGATCCGCGCATGCAGGAGCCGTCGGGCCGTTCTTCGCTCGCCGTACCTTGGCAAAGCCGGCGCGATCACGAACAAACGGCGCTGCCGGTCCGATTCGCCTTGACTGACCAATCCGTCCTTGGCCAGCATGGCACCCCATGAACTCAAGAAGAGATAAACTGAACGATTACATCCGGCTCAACGTGGTGGCGCTATGTTTCGGGATATCCGTGCTGATGGCAACGACGTCATCCGCGCAACCGACGTCCGCGCACGAGCCATCCGGGCAACAGCAAAAAGCCAAGCTCGAGCAGATAGCGCAATACCTGAATCTCACGCCCCAACAGAAGGACAAGATTCTGCCAATTCTGGCCGATGAGGCACCGAAGGTCCGGGCGATTAAAGAGGATCCTTCACTTTCAAGAATGCAACGAGCGCAACGGATTAAGGCACTTCATCAGCAAAATGATCCACAGATGAAGGCAATTCTTTCACCTGAACAGTATCAAAAGCTGCAGGCGATGCGGCACAAGTCGATCTCCGACGCTCTTCACTGATTCGACCTAACGGGATCGAGCTGTATCCGGTTCAGTGGCCGCTGGCATGATCTGATGGCACAACACTTCGAGAAGGCCACTCGTGTTGCGTCACGAAACGCCTAACGAGACCATTACCACCACGCAGAGCTCCTGTTCGAGTTCATTTCGCCAGCAGATTCTACTACGCCTTGTCTCCATCTCGCAGATCAACGATACTCTCGCCCCCGGGTATTTCCGTCAGTTGATGGCATGCGATCACGACGTACAATCACGAATGGGGAGGATAACCCATGCGTCATGCGATTTGTTGGGCGGTTTTCGGGCTGCTCTTTTCGAGCGGAACACTGTTTTCGCAACCCCATGGTGTCTCGCGGCCATCGGCACGACCGCGTGTGAAAGTGGTTGCGGTGCGTGGGTTCATCCCGCGTCCGGCGGTGTTCCTTCCGTACTGCATGCCCGTCACAGTTCCCTATCCTGTTCAATACCCTGATCCTGTTCCGTATCCCGTCTGGAATTTCATCCCGTCATCGCCCGCATACGTGTTTGTCGGCAGCGCTTCGCCTTCGCACCCGCAGTTGGTGTTTAAGGACGGAACGACGTACACGGTAACTGACTACTGGCGCGTCAACGATCGGCTCAACTTCATCACGACCGAAGAGGGTGGCACGAAGTCAGTGCCGCATACGGCGCCGTTTGAAGACCTTGATGTGCAACGGACCACTGACGCGAATACAGCGCTAGGTTTTCGATTCGTGCTAAGGCAGGAACCGATCGAGCAATGGCTGGAGCACCATCGGCAACACGCGCCACGGCGCCACCGGAACGACACGGCTGGCTAACTGCGGCATCAATGGACAACCGGCTCCCTCATTATTGTTGTTAGACCAGGCGAGCAAGAGCGATGCATGGACGCGCAAAGGATCTAATCAGTCAGCTTCATCTGCGGCCCCATCCCGAGGGAGGACATTTCCGGGAGGTTTTCCGATCGTCGCACAAGGTGCAGCCGCTGGATGAGAGGTCGGCGCGTTGCGCGTTAACAACGATTTACTTTTTGCTTGCCGAGGGCCAGCACGGGCGCTGGCACCGGGTCGGATCCGATGAGGTCTGGCATTTTTATGAAGGAGATCCACTGGAGCTCTATTGGATCGATGACCAGGACATGGTGCATCGAGAGATGCTCGGGACGGGTACTGCAAACGTTGAGGCGATGTGCGTCGTCCCGGCCGGGTGCTGGCAAGCATCAAGGCCCCTGGGAGGGTACAGCTTGCTGGGATGTACCGTCGCTCCAGGATTTGACTTTAAGGATTTCGAGATGATCTCCGAGGGATCAGCACTGCTCGGACACATCACATCTCTGGATCCAGCCCTCGCCGAACTCGCCTAGAGGTAAATGCATGATGCTATCGCTCATCGTGTCCCGCACAGGCCGGGAAGAAACCGACAAGAATTTTTGTATACGAAATGCACTCTTGGAAATTGCAGCCATGGGAAGAGTTTGCGAAGAAAGCTAAAGCTGCCGGGCAATAAACCGGCGGCTCACGATTTTGGCTTCATGAAAACTAAAGTGGTTTTGATGGTCGCTATGGTGACTGGCCTGCTCTCTTTGGTTGTGGCTGGCTATTGCTTCTGGCTGATGAACGTTCCGCTTTCCTATAGATGGGTGCCCGTCGTCATAACCGGTTTTCTCCTGGGGATTTTCGTGTTTGTCATCTCGTTGATCACTTCATTGATCGCTCTCATACAATTGCGTCGATTACCGCGTGCGCCTGATCCTCCGCAGATCAGGTCTATCACCTAACCAGCCAGCTAAACCGCGACTGACCATGCCAAAAGAATACATTAACCCCGATCACCTTTTCCCCAGCTTGCCACATGGATTTTCCCAGATCGTGGTCGCCACCGGAAAACGAATCGCGTTCATCTCCGGACAAACGGCCTGGGATGAAGGCAAGAACATTGTTGGCGGAGACAGCGTTCTCGAGCAGGCAAGGCAAGCGTTCCGTAACGTTAGAAAGGCAATGGAAGCGGTTGGCGGCACGTTAACGGACATTGTCGCTCTGCGAATATACGTCGTGGATTATCAAGCAGAGTGCGGAACAGCGGTAGGCACAGCTCTACGCGAATGTTTTTCTACAGAGAATCCGCCGGCAAGTACATGGATCGGTGTTCAGGCCCTGGCAGATCCCCGATTTTTGATCGAGATCGAAGCGACAGCGGTCCTGGACTGAGTCTTTCCGGCCTAACGAATAGACGATTATCGCGTTTGCAATCAAAGCCGAGGTTAACGACCCGCTCGCTAAGACATTCGCGTTTAGCGAGCAGAAGACGATGTACGGCGGCAAACAGGTTGCCAAAGGCGATACAATCTTTTTGTTCGCAAGCGAGAACCAAGGCGGTCCGGGTCTCATCGCCAGCGGTATCGTGACCTCGGTCCAACCAACCGCGAAGATGAAGGGAATCGCCCGGCAAGCGCCGCGGGTGAGCATCACTGTCAAATGCACCGCGCTCGCGAAGCGGCAGCTAGGGCGAAGCGAGCTGAAAGGTTTTTCCAACTGGAACGACGGCCGGCCGGAGACGGAGCTCAATTTCAAATTATACCGTCAAGCCACGAACAAAATCATTGGCATCTCCGATGAAGCCACAGCGTTCCTGCATAAGTTATTTTGATCTCTTCAATGAAGAGCAATTTGGCCTGACAATTTTTGATTGATTAAATTTTTTGCGTTCTGGTTTTATGACCGCAAAAAAGCTCACTCCCGAGCGCCGTCTCGACAATGGAGTACGGTAATCACGGGAGCGAGTTTCGGAGGAGATAGCCGATGATCCAGCCATTGATTGTTTTCGCACCGGGTGCGGGTGCGCCTTCCTCGCATCCGTGGATGCAAAATTGGAAACGGCGTCTATCCGAAATCGGCGAGGTAGAAACTTTCGACTACGATTACATGCGGGCGGGGCGAAAACGGCCTGATTCGTTGCCGCAACTGATCGCCGCACATCGGGCGGCCCTCGCCGCGGCGCGAGAGAAACATCAACCGGAGTCAACATTGCTGATCGGCAAGAGCATGGGCGGGCGAATCGGTTGCCACCTGTCGCTCGAAGAAAAAGTCGATGGACTGGTTTGTCTTGGCTATCCGCTTCGCGCCATGGGCGATCGTACAAAACTTCGCGACGAGATTTTGCGCGCGCTCAGTACGCCTATCCTGTTTGTTCAAGCCACCCGCGACGCGCTATGTCCGCTGGACCTTCTCCAGCGGGTCCGAGCCGGGATGAAAGGGCCAAACATTCTGCACGTTGTGGAAGGCGGCGACCACTCCCTGCGTGTGGCGAAGCGCCAGCTTCACGCGGCAGGTGAAACGCAGGAAGATGTAGATGAAAGAATATTCCACGCGATCACTGCGTTCGTTCGCAATCTGAAATCTACGTAAGCACTCGGACACTTTAAAAATTCTCGTTAATCGGAATGCGCGGCGGCGATTTGTGATCGCCGACTTTCTATTTTGGATGTTCGGCGCTCACAGAGCGCCGTTACAAAAGAGTCAAAGCAACGCGGGCACGGCCATGTGTCCTCGCATCGCTTTTTGAATGGCATCGTGTCACTATTTTGCTGCGATGGATCAGAGCGCATGAAAAGGAATGTGACATGAGAAAAACCGAGCAAGTTTCTGTCCGCTCTGGCCAGGTCGAGTTCGTAAAGGTCGGTACGGATGCGTGGAGATGGCGCGATGTCTATCGCTGGCTGCTCGGCCTGCGATGGCCGCAGTTCGCGGCGTTCGTTGCTTCCCTTTACGTCGGACTCAACCTGTTGTTCGCCCTGCTTTACAGTTTACAACAGGACAGCATTGCTGGAACGACTGGTGGGAGTTGGTTCTATGATTGCTTTTTTTTCAGCGTTCAAACACTCGCCACGGTCGGCTACGGCCACATGTATCCGCAGACGCTTTACGGACACATCGTCAGCACTGTCGAGATCATGACCGGGCTATTTTTGCTGGCGGTGATGACGGGTTTAATCTTCGTCCGGTTTTCGCGCCCGATTGCGCGCGTGGTGTTCAGTAATTGCATCGTCATTGCGCCCTTGAACGGCAAGCCCACACTGATGGTGCGAATCGGCAATGAGAATCAGCACAGCATGGTCGAGGCTGAGTTCCGAATCATGTTCTCGCGCGACGAACCGTTACAAGAAGGTGGGGATTTCCGTTACTTTTACGTTCTCAAGCTGCATTTCGATCGGGTAACCCTTTTTCCTGCAGCATTGACATTGCGCCATACAATCGATGAGAAGAGTCCGCTTTTCGGCGCAACGGCTGAAACTCTCACCAACTGCCGCGCGCTGTTTATGGTGTCAGTGATTGGCATCGATCCGGTGATCGCAGCGTCGGTGCAAACCCAAAAGGATTATTCCTGGCGCGATATTCAGTTCGGCCATCGCTTCGTTGAGATCTATACCGACCACGGTGAGGGCCGGCTTACCGTGGATTACGGAAGGCTCCACGACACCGAAGCCGCGGAGTAAAGTTTCGCCACGCAGGCGTCTGTTCACTACTCGGGCAGGAAAAGAATCATCCGGGCAAATTGCGCCATCCCGGTGACCAGTTGGAACACGATTCCGGCGAAAAACGGCCAGAACGCGGCGAGCACTGCGGTGTTGTACAATTGCAAAAGCATCGCTGCGGTGCCGAAGGCGCTGAACACAAAAAAAATCACCCGCGTGAGGCGCTCACGCTGGGCATTTGCCAGATTCAAGCGGCGGAACATTCTCATAATTCCCGTCATGAACGACATCGTGGCAACAAGTAAGATGCCGCTACACCACCTCCATACCCCTGGTGGCATGGGTTCAATCGTTACTAACACCAATCCCAACATGGAAAGAGCCAGCGGCAGAATGGAATTCGCCAGCAAAAGACGTAACCGCAGTTTGTCGACGCCGGACCATTCGTGAACAGCTTCACGGCGAAAGACAACTACCACGCCCGCGAAACCGGCGAGTGCGACTGCTATCTGCGCGGCAATACCAAGCGCTTCGCCTGCTTCCATGGTCGATGTTTAACAAAAAGGCGACGATTCGATAACTTTCTCAAAGGCCCAACCTCGCAAACTCCGCAGGCGACAAAGTCGTCGGCTGGAGATAAACGTGATAAGAATCCCACATCGCAGTAAAGATGTAGGTTGCGCCCGGGCGCACGTTCACAGTAAGCGAGCTCGGCTCACTCATGATGATGTTCGGCACGGCCGAAATTGTCAGGAGATGGCGCCCGGCCGAAATCGGGTGGTCATATTTACGACCCTGAACAATATTCGCGACCGTTCGGCCATCGATCTTGAGATTGGCGGCAACGTTCCAGCCGAAATTTGCTACCCTGATCACAATGAGTCGACCACTTGGTTCGGTGGCGCCGTCGGCTGACACTGCAGAGAAAAAAACAAGAATCAGAAAAAATCTGGCAGTATAGCTGCATGCGGTGCTCATGAATTCGTTATAGCACGATCACGATCGCACCCGCACGCGTTAAATCCGCCAGAGCGAGCGATGCGTGCCGAACTCGGAGATTTCCCCGGAGGTACGTCTGCTGACGTAAATGGTAATGGTAATGACGCTAACGAACGTGCCCACGAATACCATTGCTACAAACCACGACGGAATATGCCCGATGCGTAGTGCGTGATAAAAGGATGACACGTCCTTGATCGGCGCGGTGGCGTGCAGAAATACTTTTGTTAGCCACGCCATCAGGATCAGGATGAAAATGAACACGTAATTGCGTTTCATCCGGCGCCCGATGGCCTCCAGCTTTGTGATTTTGAAGCTGGGCAAAATCAGATCTTCGCATACCAGTTTTTTCCATTCGCCTTGAAGCAGTTCGCGATTTTCCATGACCATCGGGACAAGAAAATGCGCTTCGAGCATGCGAATGCGCGCGCGAAAAGCATCATAGAAACGGTACCTGCGCGATTCGATCCAGAGCAGCACGGCAACGATCGCCAGGTTAAAAAAGAAAATAATGTGCGGCACTTCGCGGGTGGAAAAAGCGATTGTAATAATGGCAGTGCTGCTGGTGATGGCCCAGTTGGTGGTCACATCCAGTCGTTGCCGCCAAACCATGCTTCGCCCCAGCTCGCCCCGATAAAAGTGCGACATTGCGTTGACATAGCCCGGATCATAAATGCTCCGCTGCAACGAAACTGTCCGTTCCTCTTTCGGCGCTGCCGCTGTATCGTGAGTTGCCACAGCTTGCTATTTAACTGGATAACTGCGTTTACTGCATAATCCAATAAATCTCTCCACACCCTGATGCCTATTGCCCTTCCAGATCTGCTAACTCAGGAAAAGGTGATCCTCCGGTTGCGCTCGCGAAAGCCAGCGAACGCGATTCGCGAGATCGTGGACGTGCTCGCGTCCGATATCGGCGGAAGGAAGATCCAAAACCCCGAAGCTTTTCTCGAGCAAGTGCTCGCTCGCGAGGAGACGCATCCCAGCGTGGTGGAAAACAGCGCCGCGTTTCCACATGCCCGCACTGAGATGGTTGATGAAATTGTGATCGGCGTAGGGCGCAGCCGGGCCGGCATTGCGTTCGGAGAAAATCAACAGCGAGCGCATCTCATTTTCGTGATCGCCGTTCCAGAGCGTTTGATTAGCGATTACCTGGTCTGCGTCGGCACCCTGGCGCGTCTGGTGAAAGACGAGACGATCCGGTCGAGATTGCTTAACGCGGAAACGCCTCACGAATTCGTCGAAGCGTTAACGACTGAAACTCTGTAGCGGGGCCCGGCGACCCGGCCGGCAGCAGCGATGCCTGCCAGAAGATCCGCTTACCCCAATTGACGAATCGCTCGAAGCGCGGTCTCAATCTCCTGCGGCGTGTTAACGACATTGCAGGCCAGACGCGCATACGATACGCGGTACGGAGTGGTAGAAGCGACGATGCGTTGAGCAAGAAGACGCTCTACGACTGCTTCCGGTTTCATCCCTTTCACATCGAAACAGACTATGCCGGCCGAAAGCTTTTCATCACGCGGTGTGTAGAGCTGGATGTTCGGCATGTGGGCGAGTCCTTCTTTCATTTGAGCATTGAGTTCGTGTGTGCGGGCAGTGATTCGTGCCGGCCCGATGTCCTGATGAAACCGAATTGCCTGCGGTAACGCCCAAAAATGTTCGAACGCTTGAAAGCCTCCCGGTGAAAACCATGCCGCTCGCGCCGAGGAGCCCGGCTCACGTTCCTGCTCCCACGCGGCAAAAAGATCGGGCGAACTAAAGGATGGAATCACTGGACGCATTCTTTTCCAAAGCTCGGGCTTCGCCCAAACGAACCCGGTCCCGCGCGGACCGAACAGCCATTTGTGGGTGCCGGCCGCAAACGCGTCGCATCCCAGCGCGGTAATCTTTGGATCTTCCACGCCAATGCCGTGCACGCCGTCCACGATCAGCAGCACACGATTTTTCTCATCGCGCCCGCGGTTCACGTCGGCCAAAGCGGCGGCGATCCGCGGGATAGGCAGGCGCAGCCCACTGCTGGAATGCACCCAGGTGACTCCGACCGCTCGCGTCTTTGGCCCAATCGCTTTGCGAATGCGGTCGCTCATTTCATCCGGCGAAATTGATTCGTACGAATCGAAGAGGGAAATCTTGCGCCAGGTCGCGCCGCAACGTTCCGTAGCAAGCCGGATCGATTCGTGATGCACATAGTGATCCTGCGTAGTAGTCAGGATCTCGTCGCCTTCGCGCAAAGGCAGCCCGTGATAGAGGAGAGCGAGACCGGTTGTGGTGTTCTGCGTCAGCGCTATGTCCTGGGCGTCGCCGCCAATGTAATTGGCGATGGCGCGGCAGACCTGCAACGGGATGTTCTCGTCAGACTGCACGAACATCGCGTTCTCAACCGTAAGCAACGGGTTGGCATCGAGCTTCGCCCGGTATTGCTCGATTGCCTGACGCACAGGTCTGGGATGAGAAGCGAGGAAAAACAACGCCAGATGAATGTGATCAGGAGCCAGATCAAACTGCCGTCGCACTGATTCCCAGTCCTGGAAATCAACCGGAACTTTGTTCCGTGTTTTAGGCTCGGCGAGCGCCGATGAGAGCGTTCCGGCAACGAGCGACAACGAACCACGGATGAGAAAATTGCGGCGAGTTAACGACATAAGTTTTTCCTTTGTTTGACCGTTCAGTAAGTAAATCGATTGCGCGCAGGAAGCGATGGAATTATACCGGCGAGTCTGTAGTCGCCTCTCTGCGAGACCCGCTGCCGAGGCTGCTAACGTGCAGGATGTACGCCCCGCACAACGAGGCGACAACACGGGCGGCGGTTTGTAGGCCTAACGAGAGCGCGTTTTCCGGGGTGGGCCCAATACCGGTCCGCCACACGTTGCTTTTGGTCCTTTGATGTCAGAGACCTGATCGTAGCGGAGCGTCTTCATCGTCGCGTTCACGCGTTCGGTCAGTTCGGTGAACGATACATCCGTCTCGCGCGCCGCCTGCGCTTTACGAAATTCTTTGGCCAGCGCGTACGTGAACACTCCATACCCGATCGTGCCGTGGTGATATTCATAGGCGTAGCCGCTCTCCTGACACGCGGTTAACACCACCGGCATATACGGCCCGCGCCGCTCGCGTGGCGCTTTCCGGTACTGCGTCGCCGTTTGGTTCTCACGAAGACTCATCGCCGTGCCGAGTTTTTTCGTGCTGCAGTTGCGGCCCATATATTTTTGCCGGAGCTCCCGGCTGCCGCCAAAATCGGGGTTGAGATTTCGAAGGTCCCGCTCTTCCCACATTTGTTCCGCTTTGTTCCAGCGGAGCATTCGGTGCCGAATATCATCCGGAGGTGTAACGGCGCGAATCTTCCGCGCACCGTCCCGGGTCAGGCCGCCTGAGTGGCAG
Organism: Chthoniobacterales bacterium; assembly: GCA_025935755.1. Lineage (GTDB taxonomy): Bacteria > Verrucomicrobiota > Verrucomicrobiia > Chthoniobacterales > UBA10450 > Udaeobacter. The sequence goes on from JAICUQ010000001.1 coordinate 19,669, forward strand.
CAATCAAAAATCGCGAAAAATTTCGCGGAGTACGGGAGCGCGCTGTAGTACCGCAGGAAATCATCGTCGGTGATAGCGCTGTCTTGCGTCCAATGAAAATCGTACGGCACAAGACATTCATCAACGTGATCAATTTGTTCTGCGGCGTTGTAGTCGGGCAACTGCGCACCATGGCCGCTGTAGTAAAGCACTCGTTCCTGGCCGTCGGCCGTGCCGTCGAGCAGCCAGTCAATGCGCTCGCGAATTCCTGCAGCCGTGGCGCGCTCGTCTGTTACGACGCGGATATCTTCTGCGTCGAACCCGATTTCCTGCAGCACACTGCTCATGAGAAATACATCGTTCACGCAGCCTTCCAGACGTGACGCAGGATCGGGATAATCATTTATGCCCACGAGCAAGGCGCGTCGCCGACGTTGTTGCACCGAGTTCTGGAATCGTGTGCTTCGAGCAGTCAACGCACGCACGCCGGGTTGTCGCGCGAGCACGCGATACACGCGTTGCCCCGTCAAATCACGTTGCAGGTACCCGGCATGGCCAGGGAACTGGTTCAAATCAACAACGGCAGCGTGGCCGGCAATGCGGTCGTCCCATGAAATCTCTTCAAACTTCGGGACACGATCGAGGATTCGATGGGCGAGAACCGGATCGCTTTTGTTAAACAGGTGAAACCAATACTTCTGATTGACGCCATCGATCTTGTTATTGAAATGCGCCGCTTTCAGGAACGGGTTGGCGATTTGTGAGCCGAACGTTACTAAATATCGGCCCGCGCACGCGTTTTTGTCCTGGTTGGAAAACGCGTCGTAGCAAATAATGCTACCGAGACTGTGCGCCATGATCACGTCCGGGTCGAACGTGTTGATTCGCTCGATCAAACGTTTTCGTAACGTGGCGCGCAACGCCGCGTTCTGGTCCCACTCCGCTACCATTCCTGCGTGCCAGCCGTCGGCCGCTTCAGCGACGGGCGTTGCCCAATCCAGCAAGCCGCGACTCGGACGAAACCAGCCGGAAACAGTCTCAGCAGCGTCCTCGATAGCAGCTCCGACAGGCGCGAAGCCGAGATGCGCCGCAGCGCCGACGTCGCTCAGGAGATTAATTTTTCCCGAAAATAAATTATCGTAGTCGAAGCGTTCGTAGGTCGGCGCAAACGCAGGATCGAAATATTGGATCCCCGCGGTGATCGCCTCTTCCCATGGTGGTTCCCACGGCTGATTATCAGGACGCTCCTGGTGGCCGACTCCGTGAACCAGGAGTATTTTCATCGATTAGACCGTGAACGGTTCCTGTTCCTCGAACGAGTAGTTGGCTGGACCCATGGTAAAATAATTCGGTGTTTGCGTCGGCGGCATCAGTTTCACGATCGATTTGTGCAACCCGCGGTAATCGCCCTTGAACTTCCCGTTCTTCCAAACGGCGAGCAGCGTTTGGGTGAACAATCCGTTACGATCGCCGTCCGCGCTGGTCTGGTTATCCTGGCATCCGGAAATTAACAATGCGGTGCCGCGCATCCGGGTTCGCGAACTGGAGCGGTGCTGTTGGATTTTGTCGTAGAACTTCTGGTGATCCATGTAAACGCGCAGAGCAACATCGCGCGGCATCATACGCGGACGCACCGGAGTCATGCCGAGCGCGGAAAATTGGATGGCCCGCAGCACCGTGCCGCTGTGGCAACTATCGGACAGCACAAAGATCCGCACTCCGCTGACGAATTGCTTCAACGCAGTGTAAAGCTCGTCATCAATGATTTCTCCATCGTACAAACACCACGTTTCATCGAAGCCGTCCGGTTCTAAATCGTGGCCGGTGTTGGGCACCTGGCCGCCGTGTCCCGAATAGGTGAGAAAGAAGATATCGTTCCGTTTCAGTTTCGCAGCTGCGGCTTTGATATCAGCGAGGACCCGGTTGCGTGTTGCCTTCTTCGTCAGGCGCTTGGTTATTTTGGTAAATCCCTGCGATTTCGCCACTGCCTGCATGTCGTTTGCGTCGAATTCGCACGCCGTGAGTTGACCATCCCATCCGCTGTATTGTTTTGGATCGACGGCGTTGAGACCGATGTGAAGAGACGCTCCAATTGGCATAAGCCATCCTTTCGTTTTGGACCAGGGCAGGCATTCTGAACCAGAAGAACACGGCGGCGCAAGATGATTGTCATCTTGAGCTTCGAGCGTCGCATCCGCATGGCTGAGAGAACGCATTTGCACCGTTCGCCGCGACCACGATTCGAATCAGGGAAGGCACATCTAGGCCGCAATCTGAATCGGCGTCTGGCAGAGATGCTCTACAATCCAAGCAACACTAGACACCTGGTCGCAATTAAAAGTTGACCATCCTTAAGGAAAATCGTTATGCTCCGGGGAGTGCCAAGTTTTGCAATTCCTGCATTGAAGCGAAACTGCGCTGAGTTCAGCGTCTCTCGCCTTTCTCCTCGTTAGTCTGTTCGCCATTTATGAAAACACCTCTGCTCAAATCCTCCTCTATTGTTCTGGCGGTCGCCGCTCTCATGGCCGCATTTTTGCCCGTCCCACTTGCCCGGGCGGCAACCGATCCCCTGATGCCGAAGGGGCCGGGCGGCGTGCAACCGTTCGATCCCAATCCTTCTGCTCCCGATTCGTTAACCCGACGTTTCATGACGTATGGCGTCGACCCAGACGGCAACCGCATCCCGCTGAAAACGCTGCGAATCACCAATAATACAGCGCATACCGTGTATCCGATCATGCGAGACCCGAACTCCATCACCATCAGGGGCAGCACGACAATCGGCTTGTATGATCCGTATGACCCGGCACACAAGGAATACCGCGGTTACATCGGTTACGAGGAGGGCGGAAAATATTTTTTTGGTCTGAAACGCGGCGAGAGCATCCTCGTGAGGCTGCCTCTGGTTTTCTGGAACGGTGCCCGCATTGGCATTGGGACTGACGGTCAATATTTGACGCCGACGGGAGATCCAAATCCTCTGCGTTACGATCCGAACTCGCAACGCTCGATTACCAAAGCTGAGACCGGCGAAGATACCATCTCGAATGGCGTCGTGATGTGGTATCGGGCCGAAGTTTCCAAGGCGCCTAACGACGATACAGAGGATCAGCTCGCGGAATGGACGATTCGCGATCACGTCTACCTGGTCAATCCGCAGATCACGGCAAAAACCAACCATGAAATCCCGGATAACCAACTCGTCACGCTGATCAATTATGACGTCTCGAATGTGGATAACCTCTATCTGCCGCTCGCTATGGAGGCGAACGACGTCTGGGTGGTACCGCAGAAGTCGGGAACAGGGCCGAATGCTAACCGTGACGGCTGGAAACCCGGGTCGGTGCCGGACGTGTACGGCTGGACTGGCGCCATCAATAACAATGACTTTCTGCAGACGCGGATCCGGGAATTCACCGCCGACAACAATCAACTTCTGGGAGAATACTTCGGGAAGAAGAAACCGGGCTGGCCCTTCTATAACATTCCGAATCCTACCAACGATCCGACCCCCCCCCGCAAAATCCCCTCCGGCGCCAATGTCTTCGCACAGAGCCCACTCAAGGCTGTTCCTTCCAGCTATGGCAACGGACAATGGCAGAACGATAAATACATGCTCTCGAGCGGCGGCACCCAACCGATAAAAGTGAGCATCGGAAATTCGATCACGGTCAATCCAGCGGGAAGCAAAACCTTGAACGTCAATGAGGTGGATCCGGAAATAAGAGAAAAGTTCGCCGCCATTGAAGTGGGAGACGTCGTCATCGGTCGCCCGGCCCCTAGCGTCACCAATCCCATTCAAGATGGCACAACCGTTACGGCTGTGAACCCCCCCAGCGGGAACCCCCTTAAGTACACCGTTACCTTGAGCAAAGCGTTGGTCGCCCCGAGCGGGAGCTGCACGTTCGAGTTCACGCGGCCCGTCCACGACTACGCCTCCGAGGCCATGATCAGGCTTTGGTATTCCTGGGCGCAATATTACCTCTTGCACTGGAAAGACCGCACACCGAACGCTTCCACCACGCCGACGCGGATCAAGGGATCCATCGGCAAGAATCTGGCGACGCTGTTCTTCAACGAAGCGCATCCCGAGCTAGTCGAAGGCATGGCGGTCACAGGCCCCGGACTGGACGACGCGACGACCGAGAAAGGCATCCACCAGGGGAACGCGGTGATTCTGGAGATCGCCAGCGATAAAAAATCGGTCGTCCTGAGTCAGGTGGTAAACACCGATTCAGAGAATAAGCCGTTCACCTTCCATCCTCCGCAACCGCTTTGCACCGGAGCAGACAAAACTGGATGCCTGCTCTGGGCTCCCACTGCGGAAGGAGACCCGGGATATCCGCTCATCGGAGACAAATTCAGTTTTTCTAACGAGCCGGACTGGCACAACCCGTACGAATTCTCGCAGCAAGTCTATTTGATTATGGCGTCGATGAATCAGATCGGTGAGCCGAACAACGACAGCGTGTCCAAGTTCATGCAAGACATCGTCGGCGCAAACATGGGCTTCATCTTTACCAATCCTGCGAAAAATACTGGCGATGCCCAGATGGTAATCGCGATGATTCGGGACATGATAAAATCCGTGCTGCGCGGGGTCTGGGATTTCACCAAATTTCCGGATACGGTTGACGACCACGGCAACCACCTTAAGTGGTATCCAGATCCGAAGGAACACCGCGGCGATCAGCCGTTCAATGTGTTCAACCTCGATCCGTTCGTCTGGTTCGTTCACGTCCAACTGGGCTTCTCGGGCTACGGCTTCTCCGTCGACGACGATACCGCCGACGTCGGCGCCGGCGGGGCCTCAGAACTTCAGCTTAGCGTCACTGGCACAGGTGGCCTCAAAAACAGGAATGCCTGGAGTATCCAGGCGCCGTACGGTCCGGTGAAAAACCAGCGTCTGCAATATTTCGGCCCGGCGAGCTTGAACGGCGATACGCTTTATCACGCCATCACCAATGTCAGTGATACCACCCCGATCAAAATCACCACGGAAGGTGAACACCACCTTGCGAATGGCGATAGCGTATTAATTGATCAGGTGATCGGCGACAACGCCGCGAATGGCACTTTCAAGATCGGCAATGCCTCGAGGAAAACGTTCGAGCTATTCGATGCCGCTACGGGAACGATTCCGGTTGCTCCCAGCGGCAACTACGTTAGCGGCGGGAGATGGGCATATCCACTCCATCCGTACGTGGACACCGGCAATGATTTGACGAAGGTTTTTTATCGCGTCACCGGGGACGATGCCCTTGGCACTTTCGAGGGCACACTGCTCTCCGTCGACGGCGTGGATCGGAACAAAAGCGGGAAAAAATTCCGGGTCTTTCAGCTGGGTCGCCAGGATGTTGGACGCCTTCTTTTAGACACTGACCTGACCGATGCGAATGGGACCCCGCTGCCCGCCGGCACTTATACGTTCGATTTCTTCGGAATAGCGGACACCGGCAATGGTGTTGGCGGTCCGCCGCCACCCAAAGCTCCTCTTGGCGCCATCCGCGAGGACATTCATGAGGAAATGGATAGGATCTGGAAGAGGTTGCACCAGCTCGAAAAGCAGAATGGCGAATCTAAACAATCGGCTCGGAAGGAGAGATGGCTGGAAATGCGGATCTCCGTGCTCACAGCCCGGCTCGAGTATCCGACCGACGAAGTGCTCCAGCAGCTTGAACAACAGCTCGAAGCGCGCGAATCACTTGGCCGTAAAGCGCTGCGCAAGTTCCTGGACCGCCTGAACACGCGGATAGTCGAGCTACAAAACGGCGGCTAAGAAGGCATTGAGAACCATTCGAACCGCCGGAGCACAGCAATAGCCTAACGAGTAGGTCAAGTTCCAGGTTTAGTGAAATGCGGAATTCGCCAACGCTGACGAACGCCTCAAGAGTATTCATCGCTGTCCTTGTAGGTCTCTCGCTCAGTACGGAGGGACAATCGCCATCCCCCCCGATTTATTCCAGAGTGTCGGAGTCGATGCTCCCTCCCAATGTTGTCATCTCGTTAAGCGAGGTGAACCGGTTGTTCCCGGAAGTCACGCACGAAGCGAGTACCGGGCAGAACTTGACTGCAGTCGGCAATCCCAAAGCGACAAGGAGCGTCATCTACACCAATAGCGAACCGGCAATGAGATTTTCGAGGGCACCGTCAGTCAAACCTGAACACGGATCCCGAGATAGCCGCGTGATTGCAGCTTAATGCAAACGGAAAACAGATTACTCAGCTGAGGAATTGCGGTGAGTGGCGGCGGCGGGAATGTAATTCTCTCCGTGTGGTGTCGAGTTTGAACGATGGTTTTGTTTGGAATTCTCTCAAAGCCTTCGCGGAATTGACATTGAACAAGTCTACTGTGAAGATCGCCTGCTCCCTTCGCCTTGTTCGTTTTATGAAAACACCTCTCCTCAAATCCAATCTTATCAAGCTATCGATAGTGCGAGTGGGCTGCTCGGCGTTCTTGGTTCTGGCGGCCGCCGTTCTTACCGCCGCTTCCTTGCTCTCCCCGTCGACTGGTGCGGCGCCGATTCTTCGCACGGTTCCGGTCAAAACCGTCAACATCAAAAACAACTCAGGCAAACCGATCTACGTCGTGCTCGAGGCGGCGAAGCAAGACATTAAGGACGACAACGGGCGTCCCCACGACCGATGGCTCCAAGCCGAGTTCAACGACGAGATTGGAACGTACGCATCGAACTATATCTACCGAGCGTACGTGAATCCCCATAATGGGATCCCCGGCGGGGGCGGGTCGGTGTCCGTGACCCTTCCGTTCTATACGCAGCTCCAGTCGCAGCTATCTCCGAGCAAGGACGATCAGTACATCGACTGGTGGAGAGCGCTCCGGATCTACGTCTACGACGACCCGGGCGCCATCCAGCACGCGTACAACAAGGACACGAACACGGAGAACGCGGTTCCAATTTCCACGTTCGCCCCCGGTGCGTCCCCCGTGCCGACATCTGGTGGCGCGTTGCTCGTCGTCTATCGGGACCAGAGCGGAGGCGACAATCACGGCGTGGCGCTACCGCTCGACGATCCGTCGCAATTGTTGGAGTTCACGTTCGCCAAGGTTAACACGTTCGGCCCGCTAGAGATGCCCGACCACCAGTTCGTCGATTACGATATTTCGTCGGTCGATCAGGTGTACCTGTCCGTCGCCATGGATCCCGTGAACAACCCGTTGATCGGCTACATCGGCTCGGTGCTGGGGCAAAAGAAATTCAGCGACACGCTGACGGCGTTTCGGGATGAATTCAACTGGCCAAAGTACAAGTGGCCGGAATACGTCACCAATCAAAACAACATTCGACTGCCCGCGACCTACAACGTCATGAACCAGATCGCGCACCCAGGGGACCTCGATCCGACCGGTCCAGCGATCAAAAACCTTCGCGCCGTCAAGAAGATGGAGGAGCTATGGGACGGGTGCTGCGGTGCGGACTGGCCGGAAAGCGGGCACTGCAAGCACGCCTCATCGTCGGACGCATGCAACAACATGGCGAAAGTGGCCGAGCTTTTCGAAAAGAACTATAAAAATTACAGGAAACTTGCGCAAGGCAAGAGTTGTCAGACGCCGGTCGCGCCGACCCGGGACGACATGATGGCCAAGGTGTATGGCTGGGTGCCGTTCAACTCCTGCAAAGACGGCGCCGTTAACCATAATTTGAACAATGAGCTGCGAGACACGCCGGACATCGGTGGCGCCGCCGGATATCAGGCGATCTCGGAGGATTACGTCGATCTGCAGTATCACTCGCCGCCGAATCCCAAGACGTTCGGCGATTTCAACCGGTTCACGGAGCTCATTCACAGCGACGCGTATCTCCACGCGAACGAGTACGGGTTTTCCATCGATGACGCGGCCGGAAACATGCTGGAGATAGGTGACGGCATCAACATTACCGTTGGCGGGGCCGAGGGGCTGGACAACACCAATCCCTATGACCCCTGGCGGTTCTTCCTGTTCAACGTGGGAGCGGCGAAGGAGACCGGACCAAAGTGGACGAAGTACCGCGTTTGCACGGGCGCCGAGCTGCCCGCCTGTGCGGACAAGGCCCCTGACCGTGACATGAAGGGGACGCGCGTTGAGGACGTTAAGACAAAAGAGGTCTCCATCCAATATCCCGCCATCAAGATCGGCGCGGTCCCAGGCCCGTTCGTGATCGTGCTTCAGGACAGCAACGGCGCGCTGTACAAGACCGAGGTCAAGCGGCTTCCGCAGCCGCCGCCGACTCACCCACTCAACAAGGTAGGCGATCCGCCGACCGCCATTGACAACCTATGGAACCAGAAGAAGGAGGACGGCAGCTATACCAACGTGAAGTGCTTCGACAACGAGACGAGCTTCGACTGGTGTGGAGGTCTGCAGGCCTACTCGGCTACAGAAAAGACGCGGAAAGGCGCGTTGCGAACGGTGTACCACGTCAATACGAGACCACCGGAGGTGTCCAAGCCGGGTATCAAGTTCCTCCCTGGGGATATCGAGGCAACCCTCGTCTCGGCGGACCGGCTGTTGGTGAAGTGGCCGAAGGCCGTCACCCAGCCGCCGGGCAACCCCGTCAAGTACGAGCTGACGCTGTGGGATCGAGCGAACTGCCCCAAGGACAGCAATCTCTGCGACGGCCACTCGCACAACCCGAATAGAGCGTGTAATCAATCGCAGACACAATGCGAAGTCACGCTGCCCCGGTGTGTGCCTCCGCTCACCGCGGAGACGCTCAAGAGCATATCGGTGGTGGCCAAGGATCTGAAGGCCCCCCCAGGTACCCCCAATGCGCAGAAGGAGGTGAACTTCACCGCGCCGCCCCCCAAACTTGGCGCGATCCGAGAGGACATCCACGAAGAGATGGACAGGATCCAGAAGAGGCTACACGACATCGAAAAGCAGAACAGTGACACGAAACAATCGGCTCGGAAGGAGAGATGGCTGGAGATGCGGATCTCTGTGCTCACAGCCCGCCTGCAGTATCCGACCGACGAAGTGCTCAAGCAGCTTGAACAAACGGTCGAGGCGCGCCAATCCCTTGGTCGTAAAGCGTGGCGTAGTTTCCTGGATCAGCTGAACACACGGATAGTCGAGCTACAATCCGGCCATTAAGAAAGCGCTGCGATCATTCCAACGGCCGGAGCGTAGCGAGTGACCTAACGAGTAGGTCAAGTTCGAGGTTTAGTGAAATGCGGAATTCGCCAACGCTGACGAACGCCTTAAGAGTATTCATCGCTGTCCTTCTAGGTCTCTCGCTCAGTACGGAGGGACAACCGCCATCGCCTGGCAAGCGTTCCAACGCCTCGGACTCAATGCTCCCTCGCAATGTTGTCATCTCGTTAAGCGAGGTGAACCGGTTGTTCCCGGAAGTCACGCACGAAGCGAGTACCGGGCAGAACTTGACTGCAGTCGCCAATCCCAAAGGGACAAGGAGCGTCATCTACACGAATAGCGATAGCGCGAAGAAAGTAACCATTACCATCGACCAATACGCGACGCTGAGCGCTGCGTCGTCAGCCTATCAGGAAGCAGTTACGAAAAGCAAAGCTGTTCCCGGCTTTCGCCCAATTCCGGTCGAGAACCTTGGCCCGAACGCATTTGTCGGAACAGTGACTCAAGCCGGAGAGATACACGTCGGACTTGGCGCGCTCCGCGGCACGTTGATCGTGGAAGTAACGCTGGCAGGATACGATTCTACGAAAGAGAACATCGCCAGGCTCATTTCTCTGACTCGCGAGCAGGAACTCGTTGCCAAAGGCGCGATAGATCGCAGCGAATAGAAATGCTCGCTCTCCGTGTGAAATATTTTCACGATTCCTCCTCATCTTCGCTGTTTCTGTTTGCGCAAATTCACATAGCGCGAATACCTTTGGATCCGTGTTCAGCTTGACCATGCTCGGCAGCGGGAGCGCGGGTAATAGCACGCTTGTCGCCACCAATCATTGCAGAATTCTCGTTGATGGCGGTCTCAGCGCGCGCCAGGTCGTATTGCGCCTGGAGCAGTGTGGCGTCATGCCGGAGCAACTCGACGGCGTTGTTGTCACTCACGAACACACCGATCACATCTGTGGTCTTGAAGTTCTCTGCCGCAAATTCGATCTGCCGATTTACTGCAATCGGTTAACGGCCGAAGCGCTTCGGTCCAGCGGGCTCGCAGAGCGCTGTCGGAACTGGCGATTATTTGCGACGGGCACTGCGTTTTCGATCTGCGATATCACAGTGCAAACCTTTCCAGTGCCGCATGACGCCGTCGATCCGCTGGGGTTCGTGTTTCACGCCGGCTCAGGCGGCCTGGGGTTTATCACCGACCTCGGTTACGTTACCAAGTTGATCGTCGAACGGTTGCGGGAAGTGCAAACACTGGTCATCGAGACGAATCACGATGAGAAGCTTTTACAGAACGACACGCATCGCCCTTGGCCGGTCAAACAGCGTATCCAATCACGGCACGGACATCTCTCGAACACGGCTGCGGCAAACGTGATCGAACAATTGTTACCCGGAAAAATCGAGCGCGTCGTGCTCGGTCATCTCAGTCGCGATTGTAACACGCCCGCGCTCGCAATTAATACCGTGCGCGCGTCCCTCGAAAAATGCGGCAGGACGGACGTCGAAATTCATTGCGCTGCACAATTCGAAATCAGTCCCCGATTTCGAATCGGCGAGACACAACCCGGGGCGTTTCAGTCCACTTTCGAAAACGTTTTCTTCCAAAACGCACTTTAGCGACCTGCTGGAGTGCACGACATTCAGAGCTTCACCGACGCACTTGCGAGTGCGCCGGGTTCATGTGATGACGAAGCATGTATGCAATTGAGCTGGACCGGTCAAAACGACTACTGGTGATCAGCGCAGTGCAAAGAGTTACGGCTGAGGAAGCGAAGCTCGCTGCGCGACAAATCCGCGACCAGTTGCGGGATGTCGCACCGGGACTTCACGTCCTGGCGGATTTCCGCTGGCTGAACTCAATGGATCCCGCAGCAGCACCGCACATCGCGAAGATCATGGACGCGCTTGCGGAAAAAGAGGCCGCTTCGGTGACACGTGTGATGCCCGATCCGCGCAAGGACATCGGTCTCAATATCCTGTCACAATTCCATTACGGGCCAAATGTCTCGATCGCGACGTTCGAGACGTTGGCCGATGCCGTACAAAGCATCGCATCGAGCTGATTCTCGGCCGGATTAATGCCGCTCGCCGCCGAGCTTGTCGCCTTCCTTAATCGCTTCGGCTTCGGTCATGTATTTACCTTTTTTGGTGGTGCCGTAGAAACGGGAGCCTTCCTTGTGGTAAACGTGCGTTTCGCTGTTAACCCAAACCAAGCCATGGCCTCCGCCGGGTGCGGGAGCTTTCACCGCGGTCTGAGTACTCGCAGTCTTTGCTTTAGCGGGGGCTGGTGCCGCAGGATTCGTTGCTGCCGTAGAATTCTTCGGCTTAAACAAATCACCCAGACTGAATTTACCCGGTGAAGCTGATGCCGCAGGACTTGTGGCTGCAGTTGCTGTGCCGGCCTTTGCGTGTGCCGCGCGCTTACCCTGAGGAGACGCTGCAGGAGACTCGGCTGGACTAGCTGCTGTTGTAGCCTCAGCTTTTTTATGAGTGCGCTTTGCCTTGGGCGAAGCTGCGGGTGACGCGGCCGCTGAAGGCGACTCGGCGGTCTGAGTTGTCGATGCGGTACTCTCGGTTTTCTTATGACTCCGATGTTTTGTTGGCTCTTTTGAAGGCCCCGGACTGGGAGCCGATTGATCTTGTGCAACACAAACTCCGGCAAGTCCGAATACACAAAGCAGAGCAAGCATTTTCATTGTCATATCTGCGAGGGTAAAAACCGCCGCTGTTACCGTCAATCCAATTCGAAGGGACGCGCGCGTGAGCGCTGGCTTTTACTGACTGCCAAGAGCTGTCCCGAAACCGCCAGCCGCTATGCCCATCCTCTTCTCCGGTGGAAGCTCACCCCTTGAGCGCGGTGCCCGTTTGCGCTACCATTTTCCGGGATGCTCGACCTCACTCTGGGATGCCTCAAATGGGCCGCGGTCGGCTTTGTCGTCGCGTTCTTCCTTATGAAACTGTTCGAGGCCAGTCAAATTCACGACGACATTCCCAAACCAGCATTCAAGATACGACAGACCAAACGCGCCACACTCGTGTTATCGACTTTCGCGGCAATGCTTTCCGCCTTGGTATGGCTCCTCGTCCAAAAGTTGGACTGAGCCCATCGGCACTTGAGACTGGTGGATCAGCGTCTTAAGCCATCGCGTTGGGACAACGCGATCCACCTTTAATCCCGAAGTTCAAGCGCGAATACTTGGTGAAACGCGTTGTCCCCAACGCGTTGGCAGCGTCCGAGTCATCGCGTTGGGGACAACGCGATCCACCTCCGAACTTGTCGACAAAAACGTCATCCCAAATAAAATCCACCGTTCACGTTGAGCACTTGTCCGGTGATGTAACTTGCCATTGGCGATGCCAGGAATAGCGCGGCATCGACAATCTCGTGGGCTTCGCCGAGGCGCCCGAGCGGAATTTGTTTGATGAAATTCTGTGTCACTTCCTCCGGCATGCCTTTGCTCATTCCGACATCGATGAATCCAGGTGCAATGGCGTTCACGGTGATGTTCTGGCGCGCAAACTCGCGTGCTGAAACCTTGGTGAGCGCAATGATTCCAGCTTTGCTCGACGAATAATTGGCCTGGCCAAACAGCCCCATCTGGCCGCTCACGGACGACATGTTGATTACTCGTCCGCCATTACGGAGAATCGCTGCCGCTTTCTGCGTGACTGTGAAGGTTCCGATGAGATTCACGCGGATGACGCTCTCGAACTCATTTAGAGACATTTTTTTGATCGTGCGATCACTAATGATGCCGGAATTGTTTATCAGGATGTCGAGTCCGCGGCGTTGGTCCTGTATCTGCTTCATCATCGCTTCGGTCTGCTGAGGCTGTGTCACGTCGCACTCGATCACCAGCGGATCATTCAGTTCGTTCGCTACTCCCAGGGCATCAGCTTTGTTTCGTCCCTGCTCGTCGGCCACGTAGTTCACCACACATTGCGCACCGCGTGTGCCGAAAGCTTTAATCATCTCGGCGCCAATTCCGCGCGAGCTGCCTGTAACCAGCGCAACTTTTCCGCTAAAATCGAAAGGATCCTTCATGATTGCCGTGCTTGTTGAGAGTAGTGGCTCACAATCAATGCGCACGGCAAACCGATCAACGAAATATGAATGGCAATGGCCAGCAAATCGTTCCCGAGCCGGTGCCGAAACGTCGGAAACACCGTTGGCAATACCAACCAGTACATCACAACGTAAACGCCGATCCCGTACAACATGCCCGACACGACGGGATGAAGCGTCAGAAATCCGATCTTCCGGCTGGCCAGATAAAAAATGGTGACGACCATAAACGCGACGAAAAAGTGCAGCGCCAAACCGAGCCCGGCCGTTATCACTCCGCCGTCGAACGAGTTCGCGCCCAGCAATCCAGCGGCGATCCCTTGTAATCCGCGCCGTGCACCTACGCCGCGTTGCCACCAGATCACCAACGCAGATGAAATATCCAAAACACCGACCACCAAACCGGCTGTAAGGATCGCACGAAGCGCCCCGCAGTTTTTCATAGGTTTCGGCGGAGCTTACTCAGGAACAGCGAAAATTAGGAAGCAAAGAAATAATCACCGCGAAATGGACTACTTGCTGCAAATCAGTAATCTGCGCTGCGACGGGCACCCGCCACGGCGGGTGTACTCCGAGGCCAGCGTCTCAAATCTTTGGAGGAACGGAAAAACAGAAAGTGGGATAAACATTCATCAGTTTTCCTGGTTTCTCGGATCGCAGATTGTTGTTAACTCTTGAAAGAAATGTCTTCTCCCATTCGAATTCTAACCGCAGTTCCGATTTGTGATGGCCACGACAGCGCGATCAACACAATCAATCTGGAATTCATTCGCCACGGGATCGAGGTGATTTATCTCGGTTATCACCGCTCAGTTAGCGACATCGTCCGTGCCGGCATCCAGGAAGACGTCCGCGCGATTGGGATTTCCAGTTACAACGGCGGACACATCGAATTTTTCGCGGCCGTTGTCGATCTTCTGCGCAAAAAAGGCGCGGACGATATCAAGGTTTTCGGGGGCGGAGGCGGCACCATCACGCGTGACGACGCGACAAAGATGAGACGCAAAGGTGTCGACGAAATTTTCTTCGCGGGCACATCACTCGACGACATGGTGAAATTTGTGCATCAACGATACGGTAAACCCCGAAGCAGACGTCCCCGGCCGCAATCGTTTGATCAGGAACTCGCGCATAAGCTAACTCAGATCGAGGAAGTATACGGGAGTGGAAACAGAAAACGTCCAACGCCGAGGTTTTCGCGCGCGAAGCGTGCTTTGAACTGCGGCGGCTTGACGCCCCTTTCGCCACGCACGTCGAAGGTCATTGGATTTACCGGCCCTGGCGGCGCGGGTAAAACGACGCTGATCGACGAGCTTGTTCTGCGGTTCCTGCATCGCAATTCGAAGGGACGCATCGCGATTTTGTCGCACGACCCCAGCGTAGTTGGCGAAGGCGCGTTGCTGGGCGATCGCGCGACGATGATCAATTCGCAGCACGACCGGGTGTTCATGCGCAGCATGGCGACACGCGGCCAAGCAGGCGGACTTTCCCCTGCAACCCACGATTGTCTCGCTTTACTGGCACAATCGAATTTCGATTACGTCATCATCGAGACCGTAGGCACCGGCCAGGAAGCGATGCCGTTTCAGAAAAATGGAATCGTCGACTCAACCGTGCTGGTAATGAATCCCGATTACGGTAGCCGGTTGCAGTTGCAGAAGATCGTAATGCTCGATTTGGCTGACATTGTGGTGGTGAACAAGAGCGATCTTCAGAGGGCCCGCACCGCGCACACCGAAATCGAGCAGCGGCTGGACCAAAACCGAAGGCATCAACAGTTGGTCGATACCGTGGCAAAACGGCACCGCGACTCTGGCGCGGATCGGTTGTTTGAGTTAATCTCAGATCGTCAGTAAACACGCTGTCATGTCGAGCGGAGTCGCTGCAACGAAATGCGGAGCATGAGGCCAGGGTTTCAAACATCTCTGGAAATCTCAGCGCTCTTGTAATCAGAGATTCCTCGACTGCGCTCGGAATGACAAAACGATTAAAGGAAATTGTATGAGCAAGCTCGGACAAGTCGTCGAATCGGTTGAAAATTATAACAAATTCGTTCTCGATCAGGTGAAGCGCGCGCGCACTGATCAAAAATTCGGACGCGATCTGCTGGGACGCTGGAACGATACAAAAGCAAAAATTCCCGTTACGCGCACACCGACCGGCTTGCCGCTGCCGCGTCTCGCGTTGCCTGAGATCGACGAGCCCGGCGAGATTGCGCGTTTCATTTTTGGAGAAGGTTTGCCGGGCCAATTTCCTTATCTCAACGCCGCGTATCCCGAAATGTACCTGGAGCCGATCCGCGAGATCGAGAGTTTCGATAAGAACGGCAGTCGGAGCCGGAGTGCCCTCGATACCGGCAAGAAGCTCACACAACCTGAAGAGCCTACGCGTTTGTTCTCCGGCCTGATGCTGGCTGAAGACACAAACGAGCGGTTTCACTACTTAACGCGGCACCAACGCACTCATCGGCTCAGCACGGCCTTCGATGGGCCGACCCTTTACGGGCTCGATAGCGATGCGGACGGTGTTTTTGGGAAAATCGGCGAGGGGGGCGTGGCCATCGATACCGTCGAAGACATGGTACGCCTGTACGACGGATTCGATCTGGGCTCTGCGAACTTCTCCGCTTCAATGACCATCAGCGGTCCGGCCCCAATGATCATGGCCATGTACATCGCCGCCGCCAAAAGGCGGTTTGGTCCCAAAGTCGTTTCGAGATTGCGCGGCACGGTTCAGGCCGACATTTTCAAAGAAGTCCAGGCACAGAACGAAACCATTTTCCCGATCGAACCGTCGCTGCGGTTTCTGGCCGATATGGTGGAGTTCACTACGCGCGAAATGCCGCGTTGGTATCCAATCTCGATCAGCGGTTATCACATCGGCGAGGCGGGGTCGACGCCGGTCCAACAGGCGGCCTACACGCTTTCCAACGGTTTTGCTTACGCGGAGATGTTCGCCGCGCGCGGCATCCCGGTCGACCAATTCGGGCCAAGACTTTCCTTTTTTCTAGATTGCGGACTGGACGCGGAGTACATCGCGCTCTCGCGCGTGTCGCGCCGGATCTGGGCGATCGGAATGCGCGATGTGTTCGGCGCAGGTGCGAGAGCGCAGTTGTTCAAATTGCATACTCAAACCAGCGGGCGCTCGTTAATTGCCGCCGAATTCAAAAACAATCTTACCCGGACGGCCACGGAACTGATTCTATCCTACATGAACGCTACGAATTCGTGTCACTCCAATAGCGCGGACGAACCGTTCACCACGCCGAGTGAAGAATGGATCCGGCTCGCGGCGCACGGCCAGGCGATTCTGCTGGAGGAATCGGGTATTTTCAAACACACCATGAACATGTTGAGCGGTTCGCCCGGTATGAAAGCGGTAGAGCGCGCTGTCGAAGCGGCGATCCTGAATGAGTTCCGCGAAATCGAGCGGCTCGGAGGCGTGCTCGCTGCGGTGGAAGAGCGATATCAACGCAGTCAGATTCAAAATGCCGCGCATCGGTACGAACAACAGATTTACGACGGAACTCGCCCCATCATTGGCTTGAACAAGTATCGCGACAACGATGAGGACGCTCCGGAGGTGAAGCTCGTTCGCACGCCCCGAGCGAAACAGCAGTTGCAAGTCGATCGGGTGCAAAAGTTCAAAAAGAAAAACGCCGAAAAAGCAAAACGCGCGTTGGACCAGCTCGCAACGGTTGCCGAGCGCGGCGACAATGTTTTCCCTGCTCTGCTTGAAGCAGCCGAAGTCTGTTCGTTAGGCCAGATCACCGGTCGGTTGCAGGAAGTCGTCGGCCGTTTTCGGCCGATGGTATAGCACGCACGTAGCACGCCTATACTGGCTGTGGGCTGGCGGGCATCTCGGCTGCCCAACCTTGTAACACACGCACGCAAGATGCCCGCATGCCCAACAGTCAGCATGCTTGTGCTACGATTACTCGTATGCCAGGGAAAACGTACATCGGCACCAGTGGTTGGAATTATAAAACCTGGCGTGCCGATTTCTATGGCGACAAGCCCCAAAAACGATGGCTCCGGTTTTGCGCGGAACATTTCACCTCAATCGAAGTAAACGGCACGTTTTACCGGCTCCAGCCGCCAAGCACGTTTCAAAAATGGCGGGACGAAACTCCGGACGGATTTCCGTTTGCCATCAAAGGACATCGCTACGTCACCCACAACAAAAAGCTAATCGACGTCGAAGAACCGGTGATTCGTTGCCGCGATGCTGCGGCTCCACTCGGCACACGATTGGCTGCTGTGGTGTGGCAGCTTCCCGCATTTTTTAAAAAGAACATCGAGCGACTTGGAAAGTTTTTAGAAGCACTGCGGCTCTGGGAAACCACGCGACATGCCATCGAGTTTCGTCACAAGACGTGGTTCGATGACGAAGTAGCCCAATGTCTGACCAAACACGCAGTCGCGATCTGTATGTCCGACGCGCCGGATTGGCCGATGTGGGACCGGGTGACGACGGATCTCGTTTACATCCGGTTACACGGACACACGCGGAAATACGCGTCGAATTATAGCAAGCCCTCGCTCAAAAACTGGGCAAATCGAGTCCGCACCTGGCTCGACGAGAATCGCGACGTCCACGTTTACTTCGACAATGACGCCGAAGGCGCCGCGCCGAGGAACGCGCTGACACTGCTGGAAATGCTGCGCTAACAAATCCGATCTCATTAACACCGGTCTTTAGACCGGTGTTTGTCAAGATGGCCGACAAAGCCGTTTCAACGGCTTTGTAAAGAGGAACAAGACTATGTCCGCGGAGCCGTTGAAACGGCTGGTGACGCAGCATCAAAAGCATCTGGTTGAAGCCAGGCGCTAATCAGATGCGTTTCTGGCAATGCGCGCAAAACCATGAAGTGCGACCGCCGATCGTTGCTGATTGCAACGCGCGGCCGCAACGCGGACATCTGCCGCGTTTTTCACGACGTGTCAGCAGCCAGGATTTCGGCAAACGATTGAAATCGGTTTTCAACGCAATCGCTTTGGCCAGCACCTGCCGGGTCGCGCGAAACAGCCTCGCCAGATCCTTGTCTCGCAACCTGGCAGCTTCACTGGCCGGGTGCATGCGTGCCCGGAAAAGAATTTCATCGGCATAAAGATTGCCAATCCCGGCGATCAACTGCTGGTTCAACAAAATCGCTTTCGTCGCGCCGCGGTGTTTTGAAAGAATTGCTTTGAATCCCGGGAAACTAATTTCGAGTGCGTCAGGACCAAGGCCGCGTGTTCGCAAAAATTTTTCGACATTCTCAATCAATCCGACCTCGCCAAATTTTCGTTGATCGTCGAACGCCAGAGCGCAGCTGTTTGAGAAGCGAAAAATCACACGCGCGGTTTTCGGTGCCACCTTGTCATGTTTCAGGTACTCAAGCGCCCCAGTCATGCCGAAATGCAACCGCAACCAAAGCTCGTCACCGGCCCGCACAAACAAATGTTTGCCGTGGCGCTCACTTTTTTGGAACCGGCGCCCTCTCAGTCGCCGCCCCAGTTCACGCGCGGAAATACGTTCCAATACATACGAGTCGTGCACTTCGACGTTGCTGATTCGCTGGTGCAATGAGGTGCTGTCCAAATATCGCTTGGACATTTCGACTTCCGGCAACTCTGGCATCGCGCTTACGTTTGCACTTAGTTCAAACGATGTCCCACAACCAATTGGATAAGTTTCTGCGACTGTTAAAAGCTTCCCCCTCCGGCGCGGTATTTAATCCGTGGCGGCAAATCGATGAGCAAAACGACATCGGTCCGCACTCCCCAGCGATTCGCAGAAAACATTTGGCCGCCTATTTCCGCAAACGGCTCGGCAAGGTTCGAGTGGTGATCATCGGAGAAGCGCTCGGTTATCGCGGCGGTCATTTCAGCGGAATCCCAATGACTTCCGAGCGCATTCTGCTTGGAAAGCAGCCGGCAATCGCAGCCGCGCTGAGCGAGCGCCGAAACCGAAAACCGAATTCCAAGAACAGCGGTCATCACGGCAAGCCGGCACGACAGATCCTTTCGGGCTTGAGGCCGCGCCGCACCAGCAAACCGAGTGTTTGTGCGGATGGTTTTTCGGAACCGACGGCGACGATTGCGTGGGGCGCGTTGCTGAAGACTGGCGTGCCGCCAAACGAGTTCGTTTTGTGGAATGCATTTCCGTGGCATTCGTTCGATCCGCGACGGGGGCTTTTGAGCAATCGCGCGCCTGACAAGTCGGAACAACTTTGCGGTCGCGCTGTGTTGAAGGCCTTCCTGGAATTATTTCCTTGTGAGACAATCGTTTCACTGGGAAAGATCGCCGCCGCCCAGCTCGAGCAACTCGGCGTCAAAGGGCAGTGCGTTCGCCACCCGGCATCCGGCGGCGCCAAACGATTTCGCCAGCAGATCGCCGGGATTATCCGCTGATCGCCGCGTACACCAGGGGTTTACGGCACGCAGCTACGAAAGATTCAGAGCTCTTTTCTGTCGCTTGCAACCTGGTATGAAATCACCGCGTGCTGACTCATAAATCTGGCGGTGGATGGACAGAACAAAAACTAAAGATTCTGGACAATTACTCGGTCGCGTATTGCAGGATTTTTCAGATAAATCCAGGAGCAAAACATTTCGACACGATCGATGTCGATGCTTTCGCGGGAACAGGTCTCGTAACTCAGCGAAAAGACGCTGCCAAGGGAGCGAAGTTGGTGGCGAATCCGGATGGTGCGCTCGACCGATGAAAATCGAATGGACTCGGGAGATCTTTAAGGCGTGTCGAAAGCAAAATGTTTCCATTTTTCTTTAAGCAATGGGGCGGAGTCCGCAAAGACCTGACCGGTCGCTTACTTCGTGGGAGAACCTACGACGAGATGCCAGTCAGAGTGGCGGCATGAGGTTCACTCCTTCGGCGGTTCGCTCTTTTTGATTAGTGCCGTCAAGAGGTCGATCGGAAGGGGAAAAAAGGTCGTGGTGTTATGTTCGCTGGAAATTTCGCGCATGGTTTGCAGGAAGCGTAGTTGCAGCGCAATCGGCTCCTTGCTCATCATCGCTGCGGCCTGCACCATTTTTTCCGCAGCCTGGAATTCGCCCTCGGCGTTGACGATCTTTGCACGCCGCTCGCGCTCAGCTTCCGCTTGCTTTGCCATCGCACGCTTCATTGTATCGGGCAGCGCGACATCCTTGACCTCGACCGCCGTGACTTTGACTCCCCACGGTTCGGTTTGCCGGTCGATGATCTCCTGCAACTTCTGGTTGATCGACTCCCGCTGCGAAAGCAGGTCGTCCAAGGGAGCCTGGCCGAGCACGCTGCGCAATGTCGTCTGCGACATCAGCGAGGTGGCTTTGAGAAAATTCTCCACCTTCACGACGGCGGCTTGCGGATCGACTACGCGGAAATAAACAACCGCGTCGACCGTCACCGGCACGTTGTCACGCGTCATCACTTCCTGTCGCTCGACGCTGATGGTCACGACGCGCAAATCCATACGCACCATCCGATCGACGATCGGAATAAGAACAATCACGCCCGGACCTTTTGCGCCGAGCAATTTTCCGAGGCGAAAAATCACGCCGCGCTCGTATTCGCGCAGGATCCGGATCGCCTGCGGAAAAATAATGATCGCAAGAATGATGATGGGCACGGCCCAACTGAGCAATCGGGGAAACGCTTCGAGTAATTCCATGGCTGTCTCCTTTAATTCAACAGTTCGTACCAATTATTGCGCCGGCGCGGTTCGTAACCGGCATCGCGAATGAGCGATTCGATTTGCGCTGCATCCAGCCGAAATGTTGTGCCCGCGCTGCTAACCACATTTTCTTCCATCATCACCGAACCAAAATCATTCGCGCCGTATCTCAGCGCGATCTGGCCAATGTTCGGTCCCTGTGTCACCCAGGAGCTTTGAATATTTTCAATGTTGTCCAGAAAGATTCGGGCTAGCGCTTGCATGCGCAGGTACTCCGAGACACCAGTCGGCCGCGTCACTTTCAAAACCGTATGCTGCGGTTGGAAGGTCCAACAAATGAATGCCGTGAATCCGCCGCTGCGATCCTGTTGCTCGCGAATCCGCTGTAAATGTTCGACGCGATCTTCGATTGTTTCGACGTGGCCGAACATCATTGTGGCGCTCGATTTCAACCCGAGCTCATGCGCCACCTGCATTACCTCGAGCCATTGGTCACTGTTAATTTTTAAAGGGGCAATCCTCTTCCGAACCCGGTCCACGAGAATTTCGCCGCCGCCCCCCGGGATGGAGCCGAGCCCGGCTGCCTTGAATTGCGCGATCACTTCGCGCAGCGGCATCCGGAATGTTTCCGCGAAATGTTGAAACTCCGGCGGACTAAATCCGTGGATATTGATGTGCGGATATTTTTCGCGGATGTGCCGTAGAAGATCGATGTACCATTTGAACTGCAATTTTGGATGATGGCCACCCTGCATCAGGATTTGCACTCCGCCTGCAGCAGTAAGTTCGTCCAGTTTTTGATCCAGCTGCTCAAAGCTCAGCACGTAATGATCTTCATCGCGCTCGGTCCGATAAAACGCGCAGAACTTGCAGTAAACGTTGCAAACGTTCGTGTAATTGATGTTGCGATCGACGATGTAAGTTACGATCTCGCGGCCGCGGCCATCGTAGCTTCTGGCCTTTGCCAATTCGCGCCGCGCATTCGCAAGCGCTGCCAATTCCTCCAGTGGCCATCGATACAATTGCAGCACGTCGTCCCGAGAGATCCGCGCGCCTTCCACGATTTTTTCCGTGAGCACATCTCGATTAAGTGAAACCATGGGAGATACATCTTAGACGCTGCGGAAAATTTGGCACGCACCAAACTCCAGGGCGTCCGCCGCGGCGGACGCCAGCGAGATCGGCGTCTCACAGAGACGCCCTGTAATTCAAGCCTCCTTGTTTTTAGTCGTCGCGCTTACATCATGGTGATGTGACAGAACGAATTGCAATTATCGGTGCGGGCGTATCGGGGCTCACGTGTGGGGTAGTGCTTGCTGAGCACGGCTACCCCACCAGCATTTTCGCAAAACATACCGGGCAGCAAACAACCTCCGGTGCCGCTGCAGCGGTTTGGTTTCCCTACCATGTCGAACCGGCCGAAAGGGTGATTCCCCTGGCACTCAAAACGTACGACGTTCTTCTAGATCTCGCTCGGTTTGCCGAAACTGGTGTCTCCGTCATCGAGTCGAAGCAGTTCTTGCGCACCGGTGAAATCGAAATTCCGGATTGGGCCATTCCGCTGGGCGCTTCTGTCATCCCGAGCGCAGTCGAGGCTGCAACGGAGCAGACGAAGTCTCCGGGGGCAGGCTTTCAATCCCGCGACGTCACATTAAAGGTTTCTCTGCGGGATCCTTCGACTCCTCGCGCGTTCGCGGGATCCGCTCAGGATGACCATCAATTCGCCAGTGGCTTCTCGCTGCGTACTCCGCTCACAGACACCACGATTTATCTCGACTATTTAGCCGTGCGCTTTCGCAAGGCTGGCGGGGAAATTCACGCCGATGTCTGCTTCGAAAAAATCGACGAAGTCGATGAAAAATTCGACTTCGTGATCAACTGCGCAGGGATCGGTGCGCGCGAGCTTCTGCAAGACACCGATCTCGAGCCGCACCGCGGCCAGGTTGCAATTGTTTCAAAGATTGAGGGTCTTTCCAGCGCGATTGTCTGCGATGACGAGCCGCTCATGTACGCGATCCCGCGCAAAAACGATTGTGTTTTCGGTGGAACCAACGAACTCAGCGACAACCTGTCTGCCGATTCCGTAACCACTTCTCGAATTGTCGCTGAATGCAGTCGAGTGCTGAACATCGAAAAACCCCGCGTCATCGCTGAGCGCGTCGGGCTGCGCCCGTTCCGAAGATCAGGCGTCCGCCTGGAGCGCGACCAGTCGGCTGATGGCCGCAGAGTCATTCACAATTACGGTCACGGCGGCGCTGGATTCACACTCTCGTGGGGATGCGCGCGTGAAGTTCTCGACATTGCGCTGTCTAGTTAGTGCCCGTCACGCGTCTTGTTTGGGCGGCGCGCCGAAACGATGTTTTACCTAACGAGAATGGAACTTCGCGAATGCGAGAACGTCGACGGCCAGTGCGCGATACGCGAGCGCTAACTACGTCAGTGCGATGCACTGAAAGGAACTGACGACGTCGTCGGGACCCTTCTCCGCAAAGAAACTTTCGTAGTAGCCGGGGCCGAGGTCCCAATGCGGGCCTTTGTAATAATCATCGCGATAAAATCGCCACACACCGCTCACGACGATGACGCAGCTCATTCGGTCGTTCCAATAGTCGCCAACATAATGAAAACTGAGGTTGGTGCGTGCATAAGAACCTTTGAAGCCGATATGGTCGTAAAGGATCAGTTCAGGCAGACGGGTGATATCCTTAGTGGGTTCTATGTCGACCTTGCCCAGTGCAGAAGAGCGATAGCTCAGGGCGCCGAGGTTCCATTTCATATCGATGACGCACCCGTTATCGGGCGACAATTCAATTTTGGATAGTCGTGGCATAAGCGTGCAGGGGCGATGGTTTCCCGTAATTTGATCAGATGAATTCTGCTCTGTCGAGCAAAGAGATTAACTCCTCCCCCGGAGCTGTGGATCGGCGCGTGCAAAAGCGGCGCAACAGCGCCGCAGTCCAAAACGTGGCCGTCGTTCAGGAGGTATCTTCGGCTTCGCTTTTTGGAGTGCGCCGGTGCTCCGGCGGCTTTCCGGGCTATACCGCACCACCAGCGTGGGTTGTTAGCCACCGCAAGCCGGCGACCGCTATCAGTCGGGTTCTGTAACTATTGACCTTTTGCCCAGCCGATCACACCACACGCAATGCGCGCGCCTGAATCGCCGGATGGTTGAGTCTTCAGATCGTCCGGTTTTGCGTGGACAACGACCGAGCGGCCAATCGCCGATTTCGCATCGTTCGCCAGCGAAATCTGATGATCTACGTAATCGAGCTTCGCATTGCCGGAAGCGTCCGCCTCCACATTGCCCATGTCACCCTCGTGCCGCGCGGCTGCGTCAGGCCCGGCATGGGGTTGGTTGCTGGGATTGAAATGCGCGCCAGCGGAGCTGCCATCGGCTGCACTGCAATCGCCAAACTCATGGACATGGAAACCGTGGTTGCCGGGCGTGAGCCCGGAAATTTCCGCGTGCACCCGCACTCCACCAGCAACGGGCGTGAATGTTACGGTTCCGCTGACTTTGTTGCCGGCGATGGGATGCAACACTGCAATGCCCTTTGCTGCCACGGATTTCTCCGCGGGTGTTTGCGCCAGCGCGATCAAACCGGTGAATGCTGCAAGCACGAGCCCGATGAAGAAAGGTTTGAATGTGTTCATATTAGCATTTGTATTTCGCACGAGTCGGCGCGTCCAGTCGCATCAAAGTTGGCGGCGCGGGTAATACCAAACTTGGACGACAACCCGGTGATGCGGACGCTCACTCACCCCGACGAGCAAGCTGCGCGATTGCCCTAAGCGCGATCTTTCAATTGCGTCGCGCCTGACGTCCGTGCGCAGTGGACGCAGCAAAAGATGTTTCCATCCGCTTCCACACCGTGACCAACAATGCGGCAGTTGCAGTGCGGGCAAACAGGCGCCAGCGCGTGGATCGCGCACTCGAAGCTATCGAAGGTGTGACGTTCTCCGCCAATGACAACTTCAAACGCCTTGTCATAATCGTTCTCGCAAACTTCACATGTAGCCATACAGAATTCCTTCGCGCGAGATGGGGCTCGCGGCGGTGTACATTTTCCGTTGCAAATGGAATTCAGCGGCCAACCGCAGGCATCTCAGGGCTGCGCGCAAAATTAGCCTCCGGAACTCCGGTCCAGCGGTGAGTGTGCCGGGTCCGTTCGTTACCCTTACGCTACAGCGCGAAGCCAAAGAGCAGCGCGTCTTCCGCCAGTAGAGATGACTCGGGAAAGTGATACTTTTGACCGGAGACACGCCATGGAGATACCGAAACAACTGATCGATTGCTTGAATGAATACAAGGCGCCGTACGAAACTTTACGCCACTCCGAGGCAGTCACGGCCCAACGAATCGCTCAAGCCGAGCACATCAA
The DNA here is from genome assembly GCA_025935755.1 of Chthoniobacterales bacterium. Classification (GTDB taxonomy): domain Bacteria; phylum Verrucomicrobiota; class Verrucomicrobiia; order Chthoniobacterales; family UBA10450; genus Udaeobacter. The sequence goes on from JAICUQ010000001.1 coordinate 44,844, forward strand.
GGGCCGGCATCAAGCGAAAGTCGTGATGCTGAAATCTGCGGATCAATATTTGATGGCCGTGCTGTCAGCAGATCACCACATCGACATGGAAAAAATTGAGAGGACGATCGGAAAACCTGTCTCTCTTGCCAGGGAAACTGAATTCAAATCACTGTTCCCGGATTCCGTGATCGGAGCGATGCCTCCGTTTGGGAATCTTTACGGTCTGCAGACTTACGTCGACAAAGATCTGGCCGAACAAGACTATATCGTGTTCGAAGCCGGCACTCACACTGACGGCATAAAAATGAGCTACAGCGATTATGCCCGGATCGTGAAGCCAACGGTGGGAGATCTGGCGATTAAACTTCACCCCATGAAAGGAGCTTGAGCTGACGATGGGTAGCGGAGCTCTGCGACGCCGATCGAAGGAATGCGAGCGTTATTCGCGAGCTCCCGGAGCTCGTCCCTCCATTTGCGTCCTTGCTCTGCTGCTCTGTCTCGCCAGCGCATCGGCGTCGGAGGCTTTGGCTGCGGATAAAGTTGGTTTCATCAACGTCGACGGCGCGATCGGGCCTGCGACAGCAAGTTATATTTCGCGAAGCATCGAAGAAGCGAAGGCACAAAATGTCGGCTGCCTGGTGATTCAGCTTAATACGCCGGGCGGTCTGCTCGATTCGACGCAGAAAATCGTGCAAAGCTTCCTCGGCTCTCCGGTGCCGATCGTCGTGTATGTTGCGCCGACTGGCGCGACGGCAACCAGCGCCGGCTGTTTTATTACGCTCGCGGCGAATGTCGCCGCAATGGCGCCCGCCACCACGATCGGCGCGGCGCATCCGGTTTCCATCGGCGGTTTCCCTGGCGGCGGCGAAGAAAAGCCCGACGAAACCATGAAGCAGAAGCTTGAGAACTTTTCCGTCAGCTACATGGAAACCATCGCGGGCAAGCGGCAGCGCAACGTTGAATGGGCAAAGTCCGCCGTAAAAGAGAGCGCTTCGATCACCGCGCAGAAGGCGCTGGAATTGAAAGTCATTGATTTGATCGCGACCGATATGAACGATCTCCTCCAAAAACTGAACGGACGTGTCGTGGAGGGAAAACCGCTGAACACTAGCGGGGCGCAAGTGATTGAGATTAAGATGTCGCCGGCCGAGCGTGTATTTCAAAAGCTGTGGCGACCGGAAGTCATGTTCATCCTTATGCTGGTCGCGATCTACGGAATCATCGGAGAACTGAGTTCGCCCGGAGCAATTCTTCCCGGCGTGGTGGGAGCGATTGCGTTGATTCTGGCGCTTTATCTGGCGGCGATCCTGCCGGTCAACGTGGCGGGACTCGTTCTAATCGCGCTGGCGACGGCTCTTTTCATCTTTGATTTATACACGCCTACACACGGGGTGCTCACGGTGGGCGGAATTATTGCGTTTCTGATCGGCTCGCTCATGCTATTTAATCGAGCAGATCCACTTTTTCGTTTGTCATTGAGCTTCATCATTCCTGCAACACTCGTCACCGCGGCCTTCTTCGTTTTTGTCATCGGAAAAGGAGTGCGCGCACAAATGCTGCCGATAAAAGTTGGTAAAGAAACGCTTATCGGAAGAACTGTGACCACCGTAACTCCGGTTGATTCGCGCAACGGGAGAATTTTTGTCGAAGGCGAATACTGGAACGCGGTCAGCGATTCACCAATTGGAAAAGACGAAGAAGCTGAGATTACGGCGGTGCAGGGCTTAACCTTGAAATTGAAGAGAAGACCTCATTGAGAACATCAATGCACGCAACAAATCTGGATGAGGATGGGTTGTATGCAGGGAGACGTAGGCTGAACGAGAACCCGACTCCTGAAGGCTTAATGAAAAATCTCGCCTTGACGATTGCGGTCTTATTTCCGATATAGGCGCCTGTCCTGCGTCGGTTTGGGTTGCGTGGGGCTGCGCTTCTGACATATGCAACGTTTTTGTGGATGGATGCGCCCCCCGCCGATTGCGATCTGGGTCGCCTCCTTTTGTACGCTTTTTACTGCCATAGTGGTCCGGGCACAGGCGCCTCCGTCGGCTCCCGGTCCGCCCGTGATCCGTTCCCTCGAGGTCCAGTACACAGGGCCCGCAACGATTAGCAAAGAGCGGATTCTGGCGCAGATGCGCACAAAAGTCGGCCAGGTGTATTCGAACGAAATCGTGCAGGAAGACATCAAGACGCTGTACAAAACCGGCTACATTCGAAACGTCCGAATCTATGCGCAGCCAGAAGGGGATGGCGTGAAGGTGATTGTTGCCGTGCAGACCCGCGCGATTGTGCGCGAAATCGAAATTACCGGCGCGGAACGGGTCAAACCAAAAAGACTGCGCAAAGAAATCAAAGTGCAGCTCAATCATGCGGTTGACGAACAGGCACTCGAGGAATCCCGCGAAAAAATGATTGAAGTTTACCAGTCGCACGGATTCAACGACGTCACGATTGAATTCCGCGTAGATCCAATCGACGAGAAGCGCGGCACCGCGCGTGTCGTTTTCAGTGTTAACGAAGGCGTTAGAGGTGCGATAAGCCAGGTTCGTTTTGAGGGCAACGCGCACATTAAGACTGCCACACTGCGCAAACAGATGAAAACCCGCGGCAGATCCCTCATCTATTTCATGGATAAGACGGGCCGGTTGGATGAAGTGCAGTTAGAGCAGGACCTCGATAAAATCCGCGAATATTACCAAAACCACGGCTTCATCGACGTGGAAATAAAAGAGGTGCGTAAAGATCGCACTCCGAAGGGCCCGATGATTATCACGATCGTGATAGTGGAGGGTCCACAATATCATGTCCGTAACCTCGCAATTACCGGTTACCAGCACAGCTCCGAGAAATTGATTCGCGCCTTTCTAAAAATGAAAGAGGGCAGCGTTTATTCGCCAAAGCAACTGCATGATGACGCCAAGGCGGTGGCCGACGCGTACGGCAGCGGAGGCTACGTCGATCTGGTGATTACACCCGAGGCGATACCGGCCGGACCAACTCTCGTCGACATTCACTACAACATCGATGAGGGCACGCGCTCGTTTGTGAACCGGATAGATATTCAGGGCAACACCCGCACAAAGGACAAGGTTATCCGTCGCGAAGTGCTGGTCGCTCCGGGAGACGTTTTCAACACGGTTCGTGTAGACACTACGAAGAAGCGTCTGGAAAACCTGGGTTACTTCGCGAAAGTCGAGACGTATCCCGAGGATACAGATATACCCGGTCGGAAAGATCTGACGATCCTCGTCCGCGAAAAGCGCACCGGTTCACTTAGCTTTGGAGGTGGCTTCAGCACGGTCGATAAATTGGTTGGGTTCGCGGAACTTACCCAGGGCAATTTCGATCTGTTTAACTGGCCGTCGTTTACTGGCGGCGGGCAGAAGTTCCGTTTGCGTCTCCAATACGGCACCGAGCGTAAAGATTTTATTCTGGCGATTACAGAACCATATTTGTTCGACCGGCGCCTCGCGCTCACTGGCCAGGCCTTTTACACCGAAGCGAATTACCTGAGTTCTCAGTATGACCAGCGTAATTACGGATTCACGTTCGAGATACGCAAGCCGATCGGCACTAACATGTATGGAACGTTGGGGTACACCCTGCAGGACATCGACATTTTCAACGTGGATCCCAGTGCGTCTGTATTCATCCTGTCCCAGGCTGGGTCGACCGTCGAAAGCAAAATCTTCTCCAGCCTCGTTTTCGATACGCGTGACAACCCGTTGCTCACTCGTAAAGGACAACGAGTAACTCTTTCTCCGACTCTCACCGGTGGATTTCTTGGAGGTGACACGCAGGTTTACGGACTCGATTTGGAAGGATCACAGTATTTCCATCTGCCATGGGACACCATCCTGCTGATCAATGGGGAAATCGCGACGGTGAGCCAATGGGGAGCCGGCACCGACGTGCCAATTTACGAGCGGCTTTTCCTCGGCGGCTCAAACAACCTGCGAGGCTTCCCGTTCCGGGAAGTGGGACCAAAGGATGAAAACGGCGAACCGGAAGGGGGCCAATCCATGGCGCGCACCACGATCGAGTGGACTTTCCCGATCATCGAAAAAGCACGGGGCGCAGTTTTCTACGACATGGGATTTGTGAATAGCGACGCGTGGTCTTTTGGTTTCAACAACATGGCCTCGGATATCGGCGTCGGACTTCGGCTTGATCTGCCCATCGGTCCACTACGCCTTGATTATGGATACCCGATCATGCGTGACGGCTATCACGGTGGCGGCCATTTCAACTTCAATGTGGGTTATCAATTTTGAACGAATATATCAGGTTGCAGTCTAACGCGTTTCGTCCACCATATCCTCTGTTTCTATGAAAAAGTCTCTGTTAATACTCTCCGCGCTGACGCTTGCTGCTCCGATTGGGGCCTTCGCCCAGGGCAAAATTGGAACGGTCGATATGCAGCGTGCGTTCAAGGATTACAACAAGACCAAGGATGCCGAGGCAAAGATTAACGAAGCCAAAAATGCTGCTAAAAAGGAATACGACGACCGGGCGGAAGCTTACAAAAAGGCGCTCGACGAAATCAATAATCTCAACAAGCAGCTTGAGTCTCCAGCACTGAGCGCTGACAAGAAAACCGGGATGGCGAAGGAACGCGATGAAAAAATCGCCAATATCAAAAGCATGGAGCGCGAGATCAGTGATTTTCGTCAGACGCGAGAACGCCAGTTGCAGGAGCAATTGATGCGGATGCGCGAGGGAATCGTGAAAGAAATCACCGACGTTGTTATCGAGAAAGTGAAGACCAAAAGCCTGGATTTTGTGCTGGATAAGTCGGGTATGAGCATCAACGGAGTTCCTGTGGTGATGTACTCGCCAGAGAATGTTGATTTCACGAACGAAATCATTGAGACCCTGAACAAACCCGGTCGCGCTACAGCTTCGGCCAAACGGCCTGCGGCAGCTGCATCGGTCAGCCCTGCAGCAGCAAGAGCGACGAAACCCTGACGTTCGCTTCGAATTTCAAAAATACACGCGGGCTAAACTCGCGTGTATTTTTTTGTACGGATGAGATCATCGGGCTGACACGTCGATGGTTGTCAGCAGCTGCGATCCTTCAGAGAATGTTTTTTCGAACTGCATTGCTAACAACGAAATGCGCGATCGTGATTCTGCTCGCGTGCTCCACTGGTTCATTCGCTGCGGATTGGGAGGCAACACTCAGCAAGGAGCCCGCTGGAAATTTCCCGGAGTTGCGCCCTTTGCGCGCATCCTACCGCTTCGGATGGTCGGGACTCACGGCGGCTACGGGGGAGATTCATTTCAGCAGGCCATCAAACGACAAATTCCAACTCGACGGTACAGGGCGAACCATTGGCTTCGTTAGGGCGTTGTGGAAACTCGATGTCAATCAACGCGCCATTGCCAATTCACAAACATTGGCTCCTATTGAAACCCAGCAGACGGAGAGTTATCGATCGAAGAAATTAGTCACCCGCCTCACGTTCACCGACGGTGGAGTAACTCGAGTTCGCACAGAAGGAGAAGGCGCAGCCACCAAGACAACGACACGCGATTTCAAATTTCCTCACTTGTTCGATTTGCATTCTGCGGCGCTTTACTTGCGCAGCCAGCCACTCAAAGAAGGAAGCGTTTATCGCCTCGCAGTTTACCCGGCCACGAACGCTTACCTCGCGACTATCAAAGTAACCGGCCGGGACAAGATCTCGGTACGGGCAGGCACTTACAACGCGATCAAGCTTGATCTGCGATTAAAACGCATCGGAAAGAATCTCCAACTGGAACCGCACAAGAAATTCCGTCGTGCCACAATCTGGGTGTCAGACGATGCCGAGCGGCTCATCCTCCGCATCGAAGCACAAATCTTCGTCGGCACAGTTTTCGCAGAACTGCAGTCAATGCACTTCGATAATCCGAAAGAGTAGCGCATGCGTCTCGCTTGCGACGTTAACAAAAGCGCGCGCTACATTAATCGGGTTCCCATTGACCACGGACCGGCGGCCCGGGTGGTGGCCACATCCGCCGGCGATAAGGATTGTGAAACGGCTGGCGTGGCCCAGGCAACAACCGCAACGCGGAAAGGGTTTCCAGATCCAGCCGACCAGTTACGGACAGTCTCGCTTGCGCTTGATAGGCGCGTAGTGAGAGTTCCATCGCCGGTCCGTAGATCCCATCGATTTGCTCGCGATACAGTCCGCTCCGGGAGAGGGCGATCTGCGCGGAGACGATCACATTTCGTTGCACGCCGGGTGGAGCACTCTGAAATGGGGTGCCCGCAAAGACCCCTGCCGATGACCCGGACGGACTCATCGGAGTTGATGGAAAAACCTGCTGCCCTGGTGGAACATTGCCGAAAGGCTGAACCGGAGGGGCTGGACTTGCGGTTTGGGTATCGTCGGAAGGCGGCTCGCTCGGCACAGCACCGGTCGCAGGAGTCGGTGACGCCGTGTTGGTGATTGGTGGAGATGATCCAGAAGATTTAATCCGGAGCGATCGCAACGTCTCATCATTGAGTTCACCGGTGACCTGCAGGCCGTTGCGAATTTGATAACGACGAATCGCTGCAGTGAGATTCGCATTCGTGTCGCCATTGACTTCACCGTAGTAGAAACCCTCGTCCTTCAACGCCTGCTGCACGCTTTCGACGAGTTGGTCCGCCCGCATCAGCATTACCGACCCAATGAAGATCACTACGGTCACTGTGATTCTCACGCTCATGCGACGTCGAATTCTCCCAGCTATTCAGCGCTCTTCTGAGCCGTGTCTGCCGATCCGGATTCCCGCTGACTGATCACGTCGCGATATCGCACGATGCCGTCGGTAATCGCTGCCGCTAACTGGTCGCGATAATCTTCACTCGCAAGTTTCGATAGCTCGTCCTTGTTCGTGATAAAGCCGCCCTCAATCAAGACCGCAGGAGATGTCACGTTTGCGATCACAAAAAATTGTTTGGCTTGCGTCCCGCGATCGATGGATCGGGTTCGCGCCACCAATGCTTCCTGAATGAAACTGGCGAGACTTTGGCTTTCCGGCCTCGGTGAATTAGATGGCGGCCGCGAAAAAAATGGCAGCCACGAAGCGAGAGTAGAACTGTAGCCGACCTGATGCGCCGCATAATACGTTTCAACACCACTGGCGACTGGTTTGTTGTCTTCATTAAAATGAATACTGATAAAAATGCTGTCGTTCGCCCGATTCCCGAACGCAGCCCGGTCGGCCAGCGAGACATAGCTGTCCCCGAGCCGGGTCATCAATGTGGCAATCCCTCGAGCATCCAGGAGCCGATCGACGCGGCGCGCTACGTCCAGCGTCAGATCTTTTTCTACGACGCCGCCACACATCGCTCCGGAATCCTGACCACCGTGTCCAGGGTCAAGAACCACGACTGCGAATGGCTTGCGTCCCTGTGGCTGAGTAGCCCTTGATCCTTTATAAACCGCCGGTCGCTTCTCCTGGTGCAAGGAAATCCAGACAAGCGAGACAATCATCAGCAACAAGCCGGCGACCGCCACCACATTCCTCAAGGCTTGTTTCATTCGTGATTCCCGTGAGAAAAATTGAGTTCATCATTTAATCACTGAGAAATGATGGAGCGCAATTCCTTATCTGCCAGCGGGCGATATCGAATCGGTGTGCTGCCATCGCGCTGCAGCACTGCGGCTTCTACCGCAGCAATCGCGAGTTGTTCCTGGCGATGTTGCGCGATGGCATCGCGCGCCGGCAACTCTTTCGTCTCGCCCGCTTGCAACAACATGTGACCAACACTCCATGCGTCGAGTGCCGAGTTCACTGCCGTTTCCAAGCTGGCATCCGGTTTGTGCTCGGCTTTGAGAAATGCTTCCATGAATTCGACCGATTGGCGCGTCCCGCTGAGCACGGCAAAATCTTGTCGCGCTCGCGAATACGTCGCACCGTTGCTTGCGATCTCGCCGTCGTATTCAACTCGCAAAAACAAATCGTCCTCGGGACGCGCGCCTACCTCCGCGAAAAGCATGCGCGCCAGATACGGAGCACCGTAGACCTGCTCGAAAGCGCTCTTCATGACCGGGCTGAGCGAATAATGCGCGAGCCGCCGCAGCGAAACATCCGCCGCCGAGCGCGTGAAACCCTCGGTGCTCGCCAGTTCAATGGCGGCCATTCGTAAACGCTCGATATCGCCGGGATGGCCGATCGCTCCCATCGCAATACGATCGTAAATCTCGAAAAGTTTCTGGCGCGTCTGTCCAAGCGTGACAAACAGGATGCCTTCGCCGTAACCCAGCGCCGCGATGGGACTACCAGGGGCGAGCTGTCCTTCGATGTACTCGCGCCGGTTGGCGATCGCTTCAACCCAACGATACGGCTCCTCAATCATGCCACCATTTCCTTGAACACGGCCGCGATCTTATTTTGCGGCAAAGTGGTGATGCCTTTGCGCGACACAATCTTGATTATGGGATAAATTTTTCCGCTCCGATCCACGCCTGCTGTCGCTGTATCTGATTCAGCAGCAGTATCTAGGGCGCGCAGCGCGAGGGACACTGCTTCGTCTTCACTCAGGTTGTGCAGCGGCTTCCCGCCCCATGTGTTTTCATAATAAAGAATGCCGCGGACCGCAGGGGAACCGGATCCAGTTGCCGCGTAATCGGTGGCTTCAAATTGCGCGCCCATCGCGTCGTAAAAGTAGAGACGCGCTTCGGGCTTCGAATTTCCGTCATAAGTCGCAAAGATCGGGACTACGACACCGATGCCTTGCATGACGAACCCGAAATTGTCGCGCAACAACTTCGAGAGCGCCCGCACTTTGCCGTCGACGCTCATTTCCTGCAGCTGAGTTCGCCGAAAAAATTGCAGTGAATGCTCAAGCACGCGTGCCATCTCCCACGCGGTGGCAGGCACACCGGCGATGGCCATTATCGAATTGCTATCAATCTCCAGAACTTTGTCCGCGCGATCATAGACAACGGTGTTACCCGCAGTCGCACGGCGATCTCCTGCAACCAGAACGCCGCCGGAAAATTTGAAGGCAAGAATCGTCGTCGCCTGGGTCGGTTGCCACATCTGTTGTTGCGCCGGGTTTTGCACCATCGGACCCGGGGCAGCCGGGCCAAGCAGCCCTTTGCGCCGCAGCAGCGAAGGAAAGTCATCCGCTGCACCAGAGAAATTCTGGTCAAATCCCAACTCCGAATGGTCCATTACTGACCCGTGCGCTGGCGATAGCGCTTGGATTGGTTGGGATCCACCTTGCGCATTTTCTTTAACAAATCCTTCGTGTCCGGTCGCGAAACATCGGGCGAACGCGGGCCACCGCTGTCGCCTTGTTTTGGTCCCCACGGAGCCGGTTCTACCGGCTTTTGAATGCGCTCAGGCATGAAAAAACGTACGAGCAAAAGTTCGAAACGCAAGGGGCGCAGCGTCAATAGGCTTCTTAAATGGCTACAGTGCATTCGTTAACAGTTTGAAAAAACAATCGCTCGAACTGTCGAACCCGCTTGTCAGACAAATGCGCCGATGGCAACATTTCCGCAGCGATGAAGGCAGCCGGCATTTTGTGCGCGATGAGCTCTTTCGCGCTTTGCATTGCGCTCGCGGAAACCCCCGCGTCGCCTGAGAAAAAAGGGACTGAACCCACGCAGCTCGAAGCGTTGGCAAAAAAGATTGACGAACAGAACGCCAAAATCGATGCGCTTTCTCAGGAGATTCTCAAACTGGAGCAACAACTCTCGCATTCCCGGCCCGGTGTGATGATAGGAGAAGCTTCGCCTGCGCCCGCAACCGGGACAGCTCCTGCTGCACCTGTACCGCATTCCGCTGCGGGAGGTAACACACATACGGTTGCACGCGGTGAAACTCTCACTTCCATCGCAAAGATGTACAAAGTGACCGTGGACGATCTGCAGAAAGCCAACAACATTGAAGACGGCCGTAAATTGCAGGCCGGCCAAACGATCACGATCCCGACGACATCACCTGCCGCGTCCGCCTCGCCGTCGCCCTGATCGACAAGAAAATTCCGGTGAACCAAAAGTGGTTTCTTCGCAAACACGAGGACGGTAGCACGTTCGGGCCGGTGCAGTTCGAGCAGATCACGCGTTGGGCTGCTGCGGCGCAGGTCGCGCCGCATGATACTCTTTCCAGTGATGGACAGACTTGGACCAAAGCGCCGATGCTTCCTCAGCTCGGCATGGACTGGCTGGTTGAACTAACGAGCGAGCATTATTACGGACCGACCACCCTGGGTGCATTGCGGGAGTTTATTCGGCTCGGCGAAATCGACGGCGAAGCAGTCGTGATTAACACTTGCGATGGTATTCGCAGACAGATCCGCGAAATGCCCGACCTGTGGGAGACCGCCCAGTCCGGAGCCGATGAAAATCAATTCCAAATTCAACTCGACGATCCCGTCGGACCAGGTGTTGCGAAGATGTCTGTCCGTCTTCAGGAACGAATTCGCGATCTTGAACAGACGCTGCAGGAAGAACGCCGCGCCCTCGCCGACAGTCAGAAGCGCTATGACGATCTCGAACGAAAATACCAGGATCTCTTACTGCGCGACCTGTCGTAAGTCAGGCATCGAATCGCCGGCGTTTCCGTAACATTTAAACCGGCAATCGCTCTTCTTCTTGTTCCGGTACTTCTGATGCGAGAATTCCCTGCTGCGGTTCTGGTTCCCGCTGGGGCGACGACTCCAAAAAGCTCTGCCGGCACAGCTGCGCGTATTTTTGATCCAGCGCGAGCAATTCATCGTGTGAGCCGCGCTCGATGACTCGGCCGTGATCGAGCACGAGAATTTGGTCCGCGTGCACGATCGTGGAAAGCCGGTGCGCAATTACAATGGACGTTCGATTCGCCATCAGATGTTCCAGCGCCTCCTGGATCAACCTTTCCGTCGCCGTATCCACACTCGCAGTTGCCTCATCAAGAATCAAAATCGGTGGATCTTTGAGCAGCGCGCGTGCAATCGAAAGCCGCTGCTTCTCGCCCACACTCAATTTAACACCGCGCTCACCGACAACGCTCTCCACGCCCTGCGGCAAACGTTCGATGAACTGCCGGGCGTTCGCCGCGTCGATCGCGCGCCACAATTCGGCGTCGGCCGCGCCTGGCTTCCCCATCAACAGATTTTCACGAATGGATCCGTTGAACAGAAAGCTTTCCTGCGTCACCACCCCAATCGCTTCGCGCAACGTGGGCAGGTCGTATTCGCGAATCGGCTTGTCATCGACGTAAATCTGGCCGGAATCGTATTCGTAAAAGCGGACCAGTAAATTCACCAGCGTCGATTTCCCCGCGCCAGTCGCGCCGACCAGCGCAGTTGTCGTGCCCGGCGGCGCGTGAAACGAAACGTGCTTTAGCGCGGGTAATCCTTCGGCATAACTGAAGCCCACGTTTTCGTACCGAATGTCGCCGATGATTCGCTCTTTTGGACTGCGCAAACGTGTCTGCGCTTGTGAAGCGGCGACACGTAGCGGCGCTTGAAAACCTGGTTCGACGTTTTCGTCGAGGATCTCGAACACGCGCTCGCCCGCTGCGCGCCCGGCCTGGACCAATTGATTTAGCTGATGCAGCCGGCTGATCGGATCATAAAGAAATGCCGTGAGCATCAGGATCGCGACGAGGTCGCCGATCTGTAACGTCCCATTCAAAACGGCATGACTGCCGAATCCCAGCACGAGCAACGCGCCGATCGCTTCGAACATCGACATCGAGGGCGAGTAAATCGCCCACGTCCGCATCACCACCAGCGTGGCGTGCCGCAATTGATCGCTGGCGCCATTGAAACGCGAGTGTTCCTCGCGTTCGCGGGCGAAACTCTTGATCTGCCGAATCCCGGCAAGATTGTCGTGCAACAAGGCGTTGATGTTTGAGGCAGCGCGCCGCTGTAATCGATAACGGCGGTGCGCGGTTAACGTGTAACCGAGCGCGCCCGCAATCAGGAGCGGCAAAGGCACCAGCGCGAGCAATGCGAGCATCGGGTTCAGATAAAACATCACCGCCATCACAATGATGATCTGTAAAACCGCGACGACGCCTTGCTCGATTCCATCGATCAGCACCCGCTCGACCGAGTTGACGTCTTCAATCACGCGCGTCATCAGGTCGCCCGTGGCCCGGTTATCAAACCAGCGCAGCGGCAGCAATTGAATGTGTGAATACAAATCGCTGCGCAGATCGAAAATCACTTTCTGCTCGAACGTGTTATTCAGGATGATCCGGAGCGCGTTAAAAAGGTGCTGAACAACAAAAGCCGCGGTGGCGAGCAAAAGAAGCGGTAGCAATTTGTCCGGCCGGTTGGCATACACCACATCGTCGATGATCCATTTGGTTACGCCTGGAAAGACGATCACCATCAGCGTGCCCAGGATCGCGCACGCGAGCGTCCCGGCAGCCAAACCGGGATAGCGCTTTAGATAAGCGAATACGCGCCAAACCGTTTCCATTTGCAACAATTTTACTCGAAGCCCGCGAATCACGCGAATCGCTTCGGCCATTCACCCTGTTACGCGCGATTGGCGAATCCGGTTTCGTGGTTAAGGTTCGGGCGTGGCCAATGATTCGCATTCGTCCCCCGACCAAGTCCACATCGAACAGCTCGAAGTTTTCACGGTTATTGGCGTGTTAGAGCACGAGCGCAAAGGTTTACAACGGTTGACCATTTCTATCTCTTTTACGCCGTACCAAAAGGCGCAGGATTTGGCCGATGACATCGATAAGGCCGTCAACTATTCGGCCATCGCCGAGGAGACGCAACGTTTCGCGCGTGAACAATCTGTAAACCTTATCGAAACATTAGCGGACTATCTGGCTGCGCATTTACTCAGGACCTTTTCGATTCAAGATGTGACTGTCGAAATCCGGAAGTTCGCTTTGCAGGATGCAAAATACGTTTCTGTCAAGGCGACGCGAACTGCACGAATCGGCTGATCCAGAGCAGCGACTCTAGTGCCCGGTTTACGCGGCGAGTTTCTGGGCGACGGACAAAGCTGATGTGATTCCGGCGAGGGCACGCGCCCTCGCGTGCTGGCGACGCCGCCTCGCCATCGTGAACTTTCTTTCGATGCTCGGCCTCGGTTGCTCGCCGTCGGAGGTTTGACGCGAGGGCGCGGCAAACAGCGCGCGAGGGCGGGTGGGCTCCCCGGAGTCGAAGCGAACCTTTTGGCAGGACGTTTGCCGCTGAAGAAAGCGACCGCTACAATTGCCGGATGAACGGCGGTCATTGGGAGACGATTTCAAGCGAGCAGCAGTTTGCTGATCGCAACCTCGAAGTTGTGATCGATCGTGTGCAAACACCAGGCCGTCCGGATCCCAGGTCCTGGACAATTGTGCATCGCAAACCGGCGGTCGTAATCGCGGCAATGACACGCGACGGGAAAATCATCCTTATTCGCCAGGAAAGGATTCCGATCGAACAAGCGATTTGGGAAATGGCATCGGGGCAGATCGACAATCACGATACCGACCCGGAGAACATCAAAAATGTGGCCCTGCGAGAGCTCAGAGAAGAAACCGGCTACGAATTGGCAGCACGCGGCGAGCTTGTTTCGTTAGGCTATTTTTTTTCGTCACCGGGATTTACGGATGAGCGCGGGTATTTCTTTTTGGCCCGTCCGGTTCAACCATGCGCAGACGGCCCGGACCGGGAGGAAGGCGAATCGATTCTTGATTGCCGAGCATTCACCAGCGAAGAGATTCGCCGCATGATTGCGGAGAATGAAATTCGGGACGCCAATACACTTGGTATTTGCGCCAGGCTCGCCTCTCGCGGTCTTCTATCCATCGCGCCGCATCATGAGTAACCGGTGTGCCGTTCTCATTGACACGCAGCTTCACCCGGGTGCGAAAACCAGAGCGGCCGGCAAGGCAGTTCAACCACTTCAAGCTGAGTCCAAAACCATTGAAATAGTTCGTGTTTCTTTCAGTTGGCTTCACCCGTCGAAAACCGGGTGTTAATGAAAAACGCCTGGACGTTTGGACGAAAGTAATTCGATGGCGCTGCGAGACATCTTCAAATTCCGTGATCCCCCGGAGACTGAAACGTCAAAGCCGTTTCTAGAGCATCTGGAAGATCTCCGGTGGACTATTGTGAAGATGGCTCTCGCTCTTGGTATAGCGATGATCATCTGTTTCGCGTTTCGCGGCACGCTGGTGCGGATTATCCAGGCGCCGCTCAACCATCTGGGGTCACAAGTCGGAACGCTCAAGGCGCTCGGGATCACTGATTCAATCGTGATTTCATTTCATCTGGCGTTTTACGCCGGCATCATTTTGTCTTTCCCGCTGCTTCTGTATTTCCTGGCAGAATTCGTTTTGCCGGCGCTCACCGCAGTAGAGAAACGTTTTCTATTTCCAGCAATCGCCGTAAGCTTCGCGCTCTTTCTTTTCGGCGTCCTCGTCTGTTATTTCTGGTTGCTGCCGAAAACGATTCTTTTCTTTTTCCGAGACACCGAATCGCTTGGCTGGGCGCCGACTTGGACGGTACAACAGTACTACTCGTTCGTGACGCGATTCACCATCGGCTTTGGTCTGGCGTTCGAATTGCCTGTGGTGGTACTTGCGTTGGTCCGATTCGGTCTGGTCACATACCGGTTTATGGCGCGAACGCGCCCGTATGCGATTGTGCTTATCTTTGTGCTGGCAACAGTGATCACGCCGACGCCAGATATTTTGACTTTGATCGCCATGGCACTGCCGATGTGCTTGTTATACGAAAGTTGCATCTGGATCGCATGGTTGATGGAGCGCCGCGCATCGAAACGGATCGCCAGTTAACCACGTGCAGCATTCGCCCCAGAATCTCGTTCTTAGCGTATTTGCGTTCGTGCTGGGCGCAGCGGTGGGCTCGTTTCTGAACGTTTGCATCTACCGTTGGCCGGTTGATCTCTCCATTAGCCGCCCACGCCGCTCGTTTTGTCCGCAGTGCAAACAACCGATTCCATGGCATCACAATCTTCCGCTGCTCAGCTGGCTCGCGCTCCGAGGCCGATGCGCGAACTGCAGCGCAAAAATTCCGTTTCGCTATTTCGCTGTCGAACTCGTTACCGCACTTTTGTTCCTAGCGATCTGGGAACGGTTCCCGTGGCAGGTGGCGATTGCGTACTGGATCTTCGTGTCATTGTTGATCATCGGAACGTTCATCGATTTTGAGCATTTCATTATTCCGGACCGTGTAACCATCGGCGGAACAATCGCGGGCATAGGTTGCAGCATCGTTGTTCCCGCCTTGATGCAGACAAATTCGCGCCTTGCAGCCGGTGTTCGCGCCGCGCTGGCCGCGGCGCTTGGTTACGTCATCCTCTGGATCGTGCTGGAAGCAGGAAAAATTGCTTTCGGCAGGAAACGTATTGAATTCGAAACGCCCACCCCATTCACCTGGGCAAAACGCGACGACGATGATGCTCATTTCACTGTAGGCACTGAAGAAAGTCTCTGGAGCGAATACTTCGCGCGAGAAAAAGATCGCCTGCTTCTCAAATGCGACCAGGTGAGGATTGATGATCGCGAGTATGGCAGCCTGACACTGGCTTTCCACTACGATCGGGTGAACGCCGACGGCAACGTGCTGATGCTCGATGATCTCACCCATATTTCTGGCGTCACGCGCGAGCTGGTCATTCCCCGCGAGGCGATGGGACGGGGCGACTTGAAATTTCTGGCGGCCATCGGCGCATTTCTTGGGTGGCGCGCAGTTTTGTTCAGCCTTTTCGCCGGATCGCTGCTCGGTTCGGTGATCGGATTAGTGACGCTCGTCGCCGGAAAACCTGTTTGGTCAGCCAAGCTCCCCTTTGGACCATATTTGGCATTTGGCGCATTGAGCTGGATGTTTTTCGGCGAAACAGTTCTGCACTGGTACGGAATGCTGCTCAGCCCCTAATAGAATCGTGATCGGCCGGCCTGCATGACATGAGCTGGCGCTCTTGAGATTGACGACTTCGAATCTCCGGTAAGTACTTTCTACAAATGGATTTTCCTTCGGGACCCATGGACAGGCTTCTACAATTACGGACGCAGCACCCGCAAACACGGCATGCATCTCGTTCTGACTTTCGCTGATTACGAAGTTTCAGGCGACGGAAACGATGATATCGGCAATTTCGTTGTGATTGGGCGATTCGACCGCACGAATGGTGAGTGCAACTGGATCAAGACATACATCCGTAGACACGACGTTTGCTACCGCGGCTTCCGCGAGGGCAAAGGGATCTGGGGAGTATGGGAGCTGCCGGGTGACTCAGGAGGTTTTCATATCTGGCCGCTCGGGCAAGAAGAAGGCGAACAGGATCAAGAGAGCGCAGAAGAACCGCTGCCGGTTGGAGCAGTTGCGACTGAGACATAACTTGGGTTCGCAGTTAGTCCGACCGCTGCCTAACGGCAACATCCCAACGGCTGAGAACGGTAGCGTCGGCCGAATCGCATCCCCGACCGCTTTCTGGCACCGATCACCGGTCGGTTCCGTAGTAGAAGAAGAGACATGAGGTTTTGAAAGTTTATGAATCCAAACCGACGGAGAATTTCGTTACGCAACTGGTGAGCCAGGCGGGATGACTATGGAAGGACTTCGTCTTGTACCCCTAAGCGCATACCACATCGATTGCCGGACCCTTGAGGTGGAGCCAGGCGCATCTTTGGAAGAGATAAAACAGGCTTACCGCGATCAGACAAAGGTGTGGCACCCGGATCGATTCACGAATGACCTCAGGCTACAGAAGAAAGCTGAGGAAAAAATCAAACAAATCAGTCTGGCTTATCGTCGACTTTGCGGGCTGTCGCCATATGAGCAGCAGGCGCCCCGTCCCGCTGTACTCCGCTCTTCGTCGGATTGGGCGATCGCTTTCTTCGCTCTCGGTCGGGCGCTTAGGAACACCTTGACCGTTATCTTAAAGCCATTCGTCTGGTTGATACGAACAGCAGCCGCGATCTGCAACGGTATCTTTCAGTGGTGCTGTCGTGAGAGAAAATCGCTGGCGATCGCTACGAGCGCGTTCGTCCTCGGATTCGGTTTCGGTGTATGGTTTTTGCCGCGGGACTCTGAGACTTGGATGAAAGTTACCAGTCTGTTCCAGGGCAACATTGAAAAGAATGGAACTGCGCAGGTGGTAGGCGAGGCTGCGGCTGCGGCTCCGACCGCCTCTCCTAACACGGCAGTAACTGCTACCCCTTCGCCGCAGGTAGAGGCATCACTGCCCCCGTGGTCGTTTGGCGCGAACTCAGACCTGACAATAGATTTGGCATCGCAAAATGTTTTCGTCACGCCGGCCTTCGGGCGCAGCGAACAGGAGCTGACAGGGGAGGTGTCGTCACCGTTCGAGAGCGCTCACACGCAAGATGGGCAGCAAAGCGTTGGAGAAGATTATGCTGAACGAATGGGACACGGTAGTTACATACCTATCTCATTCGTATCGCAGGAAAGTACTTTATATTTTGCGTTGGCGTACAACGACATTGAACACGAACAACAGACCAACGCCGACCAGCCAGAGGTACTCCCGTGGTCCAGAAAGATTCATGTCCAGCCGCATAGCATCGTTACGAGGCAGCAACCGGACGAGAATACAGAAGCAAACCATGCGCATCCAGCCGTAACGGAATCACCGCACGCCGCTACCCGCTGGACAGGTGTTACCTCCGTTGCGCGTTCCGGAGTTACACTGGAGAAAGAGTTGGACGAGAGCAAAAGGCCCGCGAACCATGTTTCTATCAAACCACTGCAAGTCCATCGCGTCCCTTCTGAAGGCCCAACCACGGCCGTTGCCAAACCAGTTACCACCTATGCACCGCGCCCCGAATATCCAGAGGAAGCCCGTTCCCGGCGCATTGCAGGCAGTGGAGTTTGCGTCGTGTCGGTTGATCCTCTTACTGGCAGGGTTCGCGACACTTCAATGGCGGAGAGCACAGGAAGTTTGCTCTTGGATAAGTCAGTTCTCAGGACACTTCGTACCTGGAAATTCAAACCAGGAACAGTGTCGGAGGTCAGCGTCCCCGTTGAGTTCACAAGAGACGAAGAACGATAAGTCGGTTCCCTCGCTTAAGCATTGTAACGTGCGCGTTGGCAGCAGTTTTTCACACATTCGGACGCACCACGGACCTGCGATACATCAGCAACCCCACCAATCCGAGCACTAGGAGGAACACAGTGGAACCGGCGTCGGGAACGGAAACATTGCCTGCCGCTACAGTGAGAAGGGCATAGGTGGGAAAATAACTAATCTCCCAATGCTCGGCCAGGTCATCGATGTTGCGGTTACGCATCAACAATGTCCCGTTCACAGCGCCTGCAGTTAAAAACGTAAACGAGTCGCCAACGCCTGGGACAAAGCCGTTCAGAAGCACGACGCTGAGTTGCCCACCCAGATTAGCAGTGCCAAGCACGTTCAAAGCACCGAACTCATGGGTGTTCGCAATCTGGATCATGAGCGTGGCGTAGTTCGCTTGCGTGAAACTGCTGACCGTCAATGTGCCTGTCGGACTGCCTGGGCTGACGGTACCCTGATTGCTAAGAGTACCATGGATTGTCCCTGTGCCAGTAAGCGTGCCCTGACGGTTTACCAGTGTGTTGCTTGTAGTAGAGCCATCCACCTGTAGCACACCACGATTGACCTTTGTGTCGCCAGTGTACGTGCTGTTACCAGACAGAATGAGCGTTCCGGTACCGACCTTTGTCAATGAGCCGCGCATGCCCTGAATTGTGCCGGCAAAAGTGGTGCTAAGGTTATTGGTGCCAACGGTCAAATTGTTGGCTCCTAGCTCAACGGAAGCACTTTCATCCCCCGCTAATGAGCCGATCGTGACGCCCGGAGCGTTGTGACCACTAATGTCAAGCGTGCTAGCGACCTCTTCAGCAAAGTCGAAAAAAAGTCCAATGGCCGCTATACCGCCCTTCGAAGAGCCGGAAAAAATTATATCTACTCCGGCGCCGCTGATATCGGCATTACCAGCAGTCGAAAAATCGGAAAACTGGATGAGGTTCGGGAAACCTAACGTGGGTCCGACGACGATAATCGCGTTATCTGCACTGGAGTGATCCAGGAAACTTACCACGCTAAACTCTCCGAGGCGTATGGTGGCAGCACCAGCCGTGGAATTGTCGTGAAAACTTACGAATTCGCCCACCGCATTGGTGGTGTCGATCTGCGCGCTACCCGCAGTGGAGTTGTCGAAAAAATTTACGGCGTCTTCGCCAGCGAAGGGAAGGATAAGCGCATTACCTGCAGTCGAGTGGTTGGAAAAGTTTATAGATCCGCCATCAGGCTCAATAGTTGCATCCCCCGCGCTAGCGGAGTTCGTGAAAATCATTTGCGCCCCAGCTATATGGAAAGTCTGTCCGCTCCCGGAGTTGTTCACAACCCCGCTACCGCTAAGAGTGAGCGTAACATTCGGGTTGACGGTGATGGAGTACGGATTCGTCGCCGCCGGCGCGAAGACGATGCTGTCGACCTCGGTATTCGCGGAAATCGAAACATTCGTAGTGTTCGAAAGGCCGAATGTCGCAATGTCATTGGCACCATTAGGCACTTGATTTGGCGTCCAATTGGCAGGCGTATTCCAGTCCCCCGACAACGGATTGAGATCCCATTGCGCGCTGGTCGCGTAGCTAGCAGTTGGAACAAGTAACATGAAAGCGCAGCCAAACGCTGCACTGATGAGCGTTTTCATAGGAATAATCTCGGCTGGGTGCGGCAGAACGGTCAGTGCCGCAGCTAGACAGTTACTCAGCACACGCAGTGCCAGAAGCGCGACTTACCTAAGAAAGGTCGAAGTGATGTCTCGAAAACAACTTAGACGAATCGCGTGACGCAACTTCTGGCGTTCGGACGTGCGAATTCCGTAACCTATTCCGACGCTGTCAGGAATTCCGACGATTAACCGATCGAGACTAGCTGCCGAAGCTCGTCGAAGCAGTAGCGGCTGAAGTTGTGCCGGGATCGACGACCCCGGCTGCAGGGGTTGTCGGTCGCCGCAGCATCAACGCGACATTAACTATCTCGCACTTTAGCCACCGACGCAGCCCGCGTGAGAATTGCTTACGCAGCCGCGCGTCGGGAACGAAACCGTCGTAAAGTTCGCGCCAGCCGGCGTTTCGCCTGCCATAGTAGCCAGTCGCCCATCTGCGGTTGGCTATAGTCGTTAGGCGGCGGCTGTAAAAATTCATTATTTTTCGCACGAACTTACCGCCGTGCCCGCTGAACGGTAAATGGAGAAATTCGCGTTCCGGGTCGCGATAGACTGCTCTTACCAAACCTGTGTAATAACTGCTTACGTCGAGCAGCAACGCTGTGGACATCAACTCTGCGTCGCCCATGTAAAAGTACTTGTCCTTGTATAGACTCTCGAACCACGAACGGTAAGCAACCGGGTATTGTTCGTTGTAATGGCGAACGCTCTCGGCGACATCCTCGCCTGCCAGACTACGCGCAACAAAACGCGCCACGTAATAGGAAGTGTAGGAACAAAAATCGAGACCCGGACTATAAAGCGGATCAATAAACCCGGCCGCATCGCCCACCATGGCCCAGCCGTCATCGCAAACTTTTTCGCTGTAGTACGGCAGCGCCGAGAGCGCATGCACGTCGCCTTCGATTACTTTCGCTGCGCCGAAAATCTCACGCCCGACGGGATGTTGCAAAATGTGCGCGTGCAGTCGTTGGCCCAGACTCGGTCCCTCTGGAAATTTGAAAATGCGGCTGTCGTAAACAATACCGGCACTGACATCGCCGCCCTGCAACGGAATGATCCAGACCCACCAGCCGCGTCCGAAAAGATGATTGGTTGCCCATTCGCGCCCAGTGCGACAATCATTCGCGTAATCGGGAAATCGTTCCCGCCATTCGTAGCTGTCCCATTCTTTAACGCCGCTGAACCGCGCCCAGACCGCGTTGATGGGGTGCTCGGTATTCAGACGAAAATGTCCGAGCTTTCGCGCGAACATGGCCGCCCGGCCTGTTGCGTCAATGATCCAACGGCAGGTAGCGGTACGTTCGCCTGATTGTGGATCCTGCGAGCCCGCTTTGCCCGGCGTCGCGGAGCCCCGCCCTCCATTGGTCACAACGCTAACTTTTTGTCCGTTGGCGCCATTCAACTCGAAACTTGTAACTTTTGCGGGACGCCATAAATCGCATCCGGAACGGCAAGCCAGCTCGAGCATGTGCGAATCGAGTTTGGCGCGATCGACTTGAAACCCGGGCAGCCGACTCTGGTAACGTGTGCCGATCTCGACGCAATCAATAAACGGTTGATCGGGCCGGTTCGAAAACCAGAGACGCAATCCCTGTTTTGGAAGGTGATGATGTCCAAGATAATGCGTCAACCCCAAAATCCGCGTCATGTAACAACTGCTCACTTCAGTCGTCGATTCGCCCACCTTGCGATCGAATGCGGTTGTCTTTTCGATGATCAAAACACGCGCTTCGGGAAGTTTACGTTTCAGCATGAGCGCGGTTGCCGCGCCGGAAAACGCGCCTCCGATGATCACGACGTCATAATCGTAGTTCATCGCCCGAACAGGATGGCCTTTATACCGCTCTAGAGCAAGAGCGTCGAGTGAGGCAAACAACCGTCTCTGCGTCGAGAGCGAGGACAGCACTGACTATTTCGGTTGAGCCTACATTGTCGTGCAGGCAGGATTGCCTGCATCACGAGAATGATCTTTACTAACGCGCGTTTGATTTTCCCCGATGAAATTCGCGAGGGGATTGATGTTGTCGTAGCAGACGGAAAAATCGCTGCAATAAACGCGCGATCGTCGACCGATCGAAGAGATGAGGTCATCGATCTGAATGGAAATTATCTTGCGCCCGGTTTCATCGATCTCCATGTGCACGGCGCGGTCGGCCGCGATACGATGGAAGCATCGGCAGACGCATTTAAGGCGATTTGCGATTTCCACGCGACTGGCGGAACGACCTCGCTTCTCCTCACGACAGTGACAGCGCCACTCGACCAGATCGTGAAAGTGTTGGAAGGCTCTCGCAAAATTCGATCAACGATTAGTGCGATTGCCGGCATTCATGTCGAAGGACCATTCATCTCGAAACGAAAAGCAGGAGCGCAACGCACCGAATTCATTCAGGATCCTTCACCTGCTGCAGTGCGGCATCTGCTCGGATACGGGAACGTTCTGAAGCGTGTCACGATCGCGCCTGAACTGCCGGGAGCGCTGAATGCAATAGAGGCACTACACGAGCATGGAATCAGCGTGAGCGGCGGACATAGCGACGCCTGGGACGAAGATGCCCAGGCCGGATTTAATCGTGGCATGCGCAGCGTAACGCACACATTTAACTGCATGTCGAGCGGACGGCGTCGTGGCGTTCATCGCGTCGCCGGTTTGCTTGAGTTTGCACTGAGCGAATCGGCAGTCAGTTGTGAACTAATCGCCGACGGCCATCACGTTTCACCCACTCTAATGAAATTGTTGTATCGCGCGAAAGGTCCACAGGGGATCTGTCTGATCACTGATGCAACCGCCGGTGCTGGATTGCCGGAAGGATCCGCGTTTTCGCTCTCGGGCAAGGATTGCGTCGTGGAAGATGGAGCCTGCCTTCTCGCTGACCGTTCAGCGCTTGCCGGCAGTGCGGCGCGAATGATCGATGTGGTCCGCACGATGGTGCGCGACGTTGAGGTTCCTTTAAATGAAGCCGTCGCCATGGCGACTCAAAATCCTGCGCGCGCGATCGGCCTGGAAACGAAAGGTCGTCTGGCTATCGGAGCGCACGCCGATTTCGTTGTGCTTTCGCCGAAAATGCAAGTTGTGCGAACGTTTGCCGCTGGCCGAGAGATTTGGTCTGGTTAACACAGCGGGTTAAAGCGGGCGTAAATCGCCTGACCAACACCCACCCGTTTCAACCGTTTTGCCGGAAACAGTGGAAAGCGTTGTTAAGAACATTCTACAGCGTCATCAGAAATTCCGAGATGTCGAGCGCGGCGCGTGGGCGGCTGAGCTTGCTGATATTGCCAGCCCATTCCCGCCATTGTTTCGCATCGTCATCGAACGCGCGCCGCACCTGATTGACAACCTCTCGTGGCGAGTGCGCAATCACGCCTGAATTCGTTTCGACGATTAGTTGCGCATTGCCCTCCTCCTGGCCAGCAACGACGTGATTGATAATCATGGGACATTTCGCAGCAACCGCTTCCTGGACTGTGGCGCCACCGGCTTTGCCAATGAGCAAATGGTTTTCGTGCATCATACGAGGAAGTTCGTTTGTCCAGCCAACAATGTTGATTCGGTGACCATCTGCGGCTGCTTCGATCTCGGACCGGAGCTCATCATTGCGCCCGATTGTGACGGTAAGATCCAGATCAAGCTTTGCGAGAATGCGGACCAGTTCCGGTGCGCCCCGCTTGGCGACATTGATCATGTACAAAACCCGCCGATTGGAGCTCGCGGAAGGCAATGGGCGGTCTTCAGTGAAATCTGCAAATTTTGGACTCACCGGAAACCCAAACACCCTGATTTTATCGGGTGCGACACCGTTGGTCCGCAGCACGTCCGCGCTTTGCTCGTTTGCAACAATGAAATAATCGGCAGGACTACGATACCAGGATGCGTTGATAGTGATTGAGTCTGTGACAATGACTACACATTTACAGACTCTGTTGGCTCCTAAAATCTCGTGCAGCACATTGGCATACGAGGGGAAAGAACAGACTACAATGTCTGGCTGAAAACGGTCCAGCACGGGAGCAAACTGCGCCTTCAACCGGGTCAGTCGCCGGAATTCCGTGTCGTAATTTGTCTTTCGATCCAGCCAGCGATAGACCACTCCCCAGGCATGCGGGGCGTAATCTATCAGCGCGAGATAACTCCGCCGCACCAGCTCGTTGAGCCAACCGTATGCTTCGGCGAACAGGTCGCGCAATTCCACCGTCGCCCGGTCCGCAGCGATACGAGCCAGCCCGTCGCGCACCGCTCTCGCAGCGGTGTTGTGACCCTCTCCGAAGCCGGCGGTCAGGATCAATATTTTCTTCTTCATCAGGGGACTCGAACTACGATCAAAGCCAGAAGCAGATGGAAGTCACTCGCGAAAGCCCGCGACTGCGGAGACTTTAATGGATATTTGTGACCCGCAAAGTAAACTCCTCCGGAGATGAAATATCTCAGATTTATTTGGAGTGTTGCGCGCCGGCTGATCTGGGAAACTGCAACGGATAACACGACCGGGCTCGCCGCGCAGATGGCCTATCTGCTTCTTTTTGCGCTAGCTCCCGGAACCTTGTTTCTCTGGCATCTACTGGGTCTGTTCGGCACGGATCCGACCAAATTACACCGGATGTATGTGCTGTTACGGAGCTTCATGCCGCCGGATCCAAAAGTGCAGGACATTCTGGATTCTGCCATAGCGAGCGTCGTGGTGACGGGCACAAGCGGACTGCTCGCGAATGCCGGCATCATTCTCGGAATTTATTTCGGGACGATTTTCATCGCCACAGTTTCACGCGCACTCAGTCAGATGCACGGAGTCCAGGAAGACCGTCATTGGTGGTCCAAATATATCATCTCATTTTTCATGCTTTTTTGGTTTGGGATTGTCATCGTATTTAGTTTTAATGCCGTCGTTTTTGGCGAAAAGCTTGCCGGGATTGCAGAAGTAAATTGGCAACTCTCATTTCCGCTCCAGGCATGGATCGCGCGGCTGAATCTTCCGTTGACTGGCGTGGCGCTGGTCGGGCTCGCCCTTGCGCTTTATCTTTTGACGCCGGAAAACTATTTGACGATCCGTCAGGCATTGCCCGGCGCGATTTTCTTTGCGGTCTTCTGGATCATCGCAACGAAGCTTTTCCAGCTGTACGTAGTTCGATATGATCGTTACAACCCGACTTATCTCGCGCTGGCATCGATCATTGTACTGCTCACATGGATGTATCTCACTTGTCTACTCCTATTACTTGGAGGCAAACTGAACGCCATCATCCGGCGTCAACGCGAGAAGATGCGTGTGGTCGAGCCTCTCACGCCCGCGCCGGCGGCACCAGTCAGCTGATCGCTCGAGTCGATCGAAGTTGACCGAACCCGGAAGTCAAAAGTCAGCGCCTTGCTCTTAAATTTTTTCATAAATCAATGCGCTAACCGTTGATCGCATCGCGCACTCTGTTACTCTCCGTTGCAGTGCTGCGCTTTCGCATTTGGCTCGCAACCGCGCTTGCATTTGGCGCATTGATCACCGGTCTGCTGCGCGCCGAAGTCAGTGAAGAAAAACGGCGCGATCAATCCGAGGAAACCGGGACGCGCTCGGCGTCCACTCCAAAACCGAAAAAATCTCCAACGCCAAAAGGGAAGCACCGGCACACTCCCACGCCGAGACCAAAAACAGGAAAGACCAAATCCGACGGTAAAAAGGCCTCGAGCAAAACGACAAAAACCGCGAAGTCGAAGTCGGCGGTAAAAGAAGAAACCCCCAGGCCGCGCAAGACGCCGACGCCCCAAATAGAAGAAGCGCGCGCCGGATCCGAAACGCCGGCGCCGCCGCCACGGGCAATTGCGCTGCCAACGGCAATCCCCTCGCCACAGCCCGGGACCACGCGTCCCGTTTCAGCCGGCGGACCGCCTCAGGTTGTCATCGAAAAATCCGGCATCGAGGAGGACCAGGGATTGGAGCCTCCGCCATCGCCGCCGCCGCGGCGAGGTTTTTGGCCGTGGAGCCGCCCGGTCAGCTATCGTTACCTAACGAGTTCGGTCATCGATGCGATCCGGCGTGCGCCGGTGAAACGACGCAGGTGGCAGTTCATTGTGGTACACAATAGCGGTACTCGGCAGGGAAACGCCCGGGTGTTCGACTATTACCACAAACATGTTCGGCGGATGCAGAACGGTCTCGCTTATCATTTTGTGATCGGCAACGGGACCTCAACCGGCAATGGACAGGTCGAAGTTGGTGATCGGTGGCGGCGCCAGATCAATGGCGGCCATGTGCATAGCGATTATCTGAACAATATCTCGCTCGGAATTTGTCTTGTGGGCGATTTCAACCGGGACCAGCCGACCCGCGCACAGCTCGACGCGTGCGAGGAACTCATCCGCTATTTGAGAAACCGTTGCGGCAAAACCGAGAGAGGCACGATACCGGTGAAGCCACACCGGGACATCAATCCGCCGCGCTGGCCCACCGATTGCCCAGGCGACGCTTTTCCTTACTCGTGGTTCCGCCGGTTCTAAAGTTTCCCTGAGCGGATCCCGCAGGCGCGGGAAAAGTCGAATAATCCCGGGAGTCACCGACAGTTTTGGCGACGGGATTTGAAGGCCTGGCCTCGCCCCGAACAGTTTCGGGGCTGCGTTGCAGGTCGACTTCTCTCCAGATGAAACATTTTATTTTCGTGTCGCGACGATCAGGTTAGCTTCCTTATAATTCCAGCGATAACCGAACCCGAATTCGAGCGCCGGCGGATTCGTTTGCTGGTAAAGCTCACGCAGGTGTGGCTGATCATATTGTTTGAACAGATCGATCGGGCCCAGATAAACGCCGAAAAAACGCAGGTTCCACTTGTTAGGATCGAAGTACGCGAGCGGAATCCCTGAATCATCCTGCACGATCATGTTGCTGTGATCGGAAATGAAATTGCGGATCGTGTTAAAACTGCTTTCAAACAACAGGTACGATGGAGATTTTAGAAAACTCGCACCGGTGCCGAGGCGCTGGCAGAATTTCAGGAAACCCGGAGCTGCTTTGATGCCGCTATCAGAAACGTCGGTCGTGAAATAATACAGCGTCTGCGCGTCGCCTGATTGGTTGTCGGTGTAACGAATCCTCACTCCGGGAGTACTGCCTCCCTTCTTCTCCGGCGCAGATTCCTCAAACACACCAGCACTGTTGAGAGATCCGAACGAGACGCTTGTAATCGATTTGTCTGCGCGCGCGATGCAAGTGTACAGAATCGGCAGGACCCCATTCAGATTTTGCTCGTGCAGATCGATCTTCATATCCTTTGTAATGAAGTACGTCGTGTTCAGCGAAGACTTCATCGCATTTTCCAGATTTCCCAGTGCACCCGCCAGATTCGTGATGTGCAGGGGGTCCGGCGGCGGCCCCAGAGATTCTTTTCCGCAGAGAACATACACGGCGGCCTTGGGAAAAAATTGATCAACGTATAAGAAATCCGGACCGCTAAACATGTAAAACACTACGGGAACCGGTTGAAGCGATTCGGGGAGATATGTCGCCTGCCATGCGTGCAATTTTTGGAGCTGCCTGAGATTTATTTTTGAAAATTGCTCTTCAAAGAATGCTGCGTGCGCCTGCCACGCTGGATCGCGCGTGAGCGGCGCGAGCGCTGAATCCTCCGGCACCGGCATTCCCGCGAGGAAGCGCGCAACATCGTTTGGCCCTGTGTTCACCGGAATGGCGCGCGGCACGCCTTCGGGATGCTGCTGCGCAGAAACAGCCGGCTGAGTCACCAGTGCGACAATTAATGCGAAAGCAGCCCAATTTGTTTTGATCATAAAACATCACGGCGCGTGCCGGCACAGAAATACAACAGCACGCCCGACAACGCCGTGGCCAGACCTGCCAGCGATTCCGCAGTGTGCGAGCGCAACAAATAGAACATCATCCAAATCGTGATTATCGAAAACACAATCGGAGGTATGGGGTACAGCCAAACCCGGTACGGTCGCCTCATTTCAGGGTTCCTGAAACGAAGCACGATCACGCCGAGCACAGCCAGCAACGAGCAAAGCAGCAAACTGAACTGCGTGTAACGAACGACGTCCTGGAAGCGCTGAGTTAATAGAAGAAGATTCACAAAGAGCAGTTGCAGGAGAACCGCATTCATTGGGATCCCGTGTTCATTCTTCCGGCCAAGCCATCGCAGCAACCAATGATCCTCACCCATCGACATCGTTACACGTGGTCCAATCCACGTCATTGCACTGATCGCGGCAACCAGACCGAGACAGATGATCGCGCCAGCGAATCGCCCCCCGTTTTCGCCAAAAATATGCTTACCCGCGATTAATGCGACTTCGAGTTGGCCTTTCATTTCTTCCGATGGCGTCGTAGCGAGAAAGATAGCGTTCAGCAGTACGTAAATCACGATCACCAGACTGGTGCCCACCAATAATGAGCGCGGTACGACTTTCTCCGGTCTCTTGATCTCGCTGCTGATGTACGCTGAAGCATTCCAACCGGAGTACGAATACATCACATAAACCAAGGCGACCGCGAAGGCGCCGTTGAGGATCGCCCCTTTGTCGCCAGCGGCCGGCAGGAAACTAATCTGCTGTCGTGACGACACAAAGAACCCTGCTCCGATCAGCGCGGCAATGAGGAGCAATTTCACAAACGTCGAGGCATTCTGGAACAAGCTACCGAGTCGCAGATTTCTGAGATGAAAGGCCGTGACGATCCACACAACCACAAACGACAGCACCACTGGTGAACCGGCGTTGAAAACTCCATTGAAGTAATGTCCAAACGCCATCGCAGCGAGTGCAACCGGCGCCGCAAATCCCACGGTGGCGGATACGAATCCCGCCATGAAGCCGAGCGCAGGATGATAAATTTTCGAAAGAAAATGATATTCGCCACCTGATCGCGGAAGAGCAGCAGCGAGTTCACCGTAACAGAGCGCCCCGCAGAGTGCGGCAATTCCACCGATGACCCAGAGCATCAACAGAGCGAACCCTGATTGAATATTAGTCAGCTGAAAACCCAGACTCGTGAAAATGCCGGTGCCAATGATATTGGCGATGACGATCGAGCACGCAGTTACGAAACCGATGGTGCGCGTTGGTCGTGCAAGCCTAACAGAACCACTCTGGGTGAGCGTAGCCATCCGTGCAAAGCGTCTTCAACTTTCCTACTTCAGAACACGGATGCCAACATCGCACAAATACTTCAGTTCCAGTGATAGCTTCGACGTTCGCTTGCGGTTTCGATGTTCGACACAGCTTTCCTCAGTTGTCAGGAATGCTTGAAGGTATCAGTTTGCAAGCAGCATGAACACACATCCCAAGCTCTCGGTCGAAACAGCCACGCAACTCGCCGTTTTCCTTGCTAATCGTCCGGGCGCACTGGCCCGCGTGTGTGACGCGCTCGCCAATGCCGGCATCAACATTTACGCATTGGCCACATCCGATACGGTCGATCACACTGTCGTTCGGATGGTGGTGAGTGATCCCACGAAAGCACTAATGCTCTTGGGCGAAGCAGGAGTGCTCGCGCTTGAAAGCGACGTACTCACAATCGAGACCGCCAATCAACCCGGTATTTTGGCCAAAATCTCGGACCGCCTCGCCGATGCGAAAATAAACATCGAATACACTTATCTGGCCGCCGGCCATGAAATGGAAAAAGGCCTGATCATTCTGCGGCCATCGGATGTGGAACAGGCGCGGGTGGCACTTGAGGAGCTCTAGGGACGAATTTCGATTGTGGTGCCATCTGGTGTGACGCCCCACAATTCTTCAACCTCTTCGTCTGTGACTGCGATACACCCGCGGTCCAATCTTGCCAGCGATGAAACGCGCCGATCCAGCCACGTCCGTTTCGAATTCCGTGAATCATAATGTCGAAGCCAGCCGAAACGCCGCGTGCAGCCGCACACTTCTGGTCTTCATCCTGTCTCGTCCGTTCGAGTATTTCCTCGCACCCCCGTACCTTTCTGTTGCGCAGAGATCGCCGCCAGCAATTCCCCTCCAGCCCTGTTCACGTCCGCTGTGTGCGGATCGCGCCCGATCTTCCATTACTCATTGCTAAGATCGGCTCAATGCCGGATAAGTGCGCGGCGCCTTTATGACTCCCGTACGAACGTTTCTCGGTAAGCCGTATCCGTTGGGAGCAACGTGGACGGGTCTCGGCGTGAACTTTGCCATCTTCTCAGAGCACGCCACCGGGGTTGATCTTTGCCTTTTCGATGGTGTAGACCACGCCAAAGAAGACGTTCGAATTCCACTCAAAGAACGTACTGACGGCGTGTGGCATGTCTTTTTACCCGATGCGCAGCCAGGACAAGTGTACGGGTTTCGGGTATCAGGACCTTATGAGCCGGAGAGGGGCCTGCGTTTCAACAGTTCAAAGCTGCTCATTGATCCGTACGCAAAAGCAATTGTTGGGGCGGTGAGCTGGGCAGATGAAATGTTCGGTTATGTAATCGGCGGCGAGAAGGAAGATTTGACTCAGGATTTTCGCGACAATGCGTGGGGCGTCCCGAAATCAGTCGTGATCGATTCCGGATTCGACTGGCAAAGCGACGGAAGACCGGACATTCCGTTGCACGAATCGGTGATCTATGAAGTGCACGTGAAAGGTTTCAGTAAACTCTGGCGCGACTTGCCTGAACAATTGCGAGGCACCTATGCAGGTCTCGGTAGCGCGCCTGCAATCGATTATTTCAAAAAACTTGGCGTTACTGCGGTGGAATTACTTCCCGTGCACGCGCACACTGATGACAAATTCCTGATCGATAACGGCCTAACGAACTACTGGGGCTACAACACCATCGGTTTTTTTGCGCCGCATGGAGAGTATTCCGGCAGCGGTCAAATGGGCCAACAGGTCGCGGAGTTCAAGGGAATGGTGCGCAGCCTCCACGCGGCGGGAATAGAAGTTATTCTTGACGTCGTTTACAATCACACCGGCGAAGGAAATCACCTCGGTCCGACGCTCTGTTTCCGCGGAATTGACAATCTGTCCTATTACTGGCTGCACCCTGAAAACCCGCGATTCTATCTCGATTTCACCGGCACCGGTAATAGCTTAAACCTGCTTCATCCACGGACATTGCAATTGGTGACCGACAGTTTGCGGTATTGGGTGCAAGAGATGCACGTCGACGGATTTCGATTCGACCTCGCAACCGAGCTGGCGCGCACTCCTTCGGGGTTCAGCACGCAGCATCCGTTCTTCCAAGTTATTCAGCAGGATCCGGTGCTCTCACAGGTGAAGTTGATCGCAGAACCATGGGATGTCGGAGAAGGTGGCTACCAGGTGGGCAACTTTCCCGCGCCCTGGTCCGAATGGAACGGCAAATATCGCGACTCTGTTCGTAGTTTCTGGAAAGGCGATGAAGGTCACATCAATGAGATGGCGTACCGACTCACTGGAAGCCCGGATCTTTATGAACATCAGGGAAGACGCCCTTATGCGAGCATCAATTTCGTTACAGCACACGATGGATTCACACTGAACGATTTGGTCAGCTATAACGAAAAGCACAATGAGCTGAACGCGGATGGAAACCGCGATGGCGACAATAACAATCAGTCATGGAATTGCGGGACCGAAGGTCCAACCGATGATCCACAGATCAACGCGTTGCGCGACCGTCAGCGGCGCAATTTTCTCATGACCCTGTTTCTCTCTCAGGGCGTGCCGATGCTCTGCGGCGGAGATGAGTGGGGCCGGACCCAAAATGGCAACAACAATACTTATTGTCAGGACAACGAGATTAGTTGGTTCAACTGGGATCGTGATGAAAAACAGAATCAGTTTCTTGAGTTCACGCGAAGATTGATACAGCTCAGAAACGAACATCCCGTCTTTCGGCGTCCGAAGTTTCTCAAAGGCCGCCGCATCCGCGGATCGGAGATTCGAGATGTGATGTGGTTTAATCCTGGTGGCAACCAGATGACGGAAGAAGAATGGACATCGCCATTCGTGCGGTGTCTTGGGATGCTGCTGAGCGGGGATGCGACCGATGTGCTCAACTTCGAAGGCCAACCGGTGCGTGACGATACCTTCCTGTTGTTGATAAACGCCCATCATGAGGCGATCCCCTTTGTCCTGCCCGGCCAGGAACACCTCGAATGGCGATTGATTCTCGACACCAGTGAACCATCGGGTTTTGTGGCAGAGCCGAAAACATTTGCGTCCGGCGATGATGTTGAACTCAGCGGACGCGCTTGTTGCTTGCTGCAACTCGTCGGGGGCACACAAGCGCAGGCGCGGGAAGAATCCTGGAAAAAACGCCAGGTGGAATTGCCGCGGTTTACGGCGGAGGAAGAACGCGCAACACACAGTGGCTAACTCTGCTCCTCTGCAGATGTCGCACAGATGTTCGTGCAGCGCGAGGTTGCAACGGCTGACGATTCTACTTATAGGATAGCTGAGATGTGCGCGGGCCGTGAGCGCCGCCAGTGATTTGCCATGACACCGAGTTCTCTTGTGATCGTCACTGATCGCGGCAGCTTGAAAGCCTATCGCGTTAGCGAAACGCCCACCCGGGGACCGAGCCTGCAGCTCGTGCAGGCATTCGACATCACTGACGCGCACGGAAGACTCGGCGATAAGCTGAGCGATTTGGCCGGACGTTTTCCCGTGACGGAGGGCGCGGGCGCGCGCCGCGGACCGGCATCAATTGCCGAGCGCACGCAGTGGGCAACGGAAATGGACCGGCGGATCCAAAAAGAGTTAGCCGACCAGATCGCGAAAATCGTATCGGAGAATGGGAAAGATGGCTGGTCATTCGCAGCGCCTGCCGAAATCCACGCGGCAATTGTAGATCTATTGCCTGCCGGCATACGGCAGCGAATCGTGGAACACGTTAAATCCGATTTGGTGAAGGTGGAGGCGGCCAGACTCACCGGGCATTTCCGCTCTTTGCAACCAATTTGATCAAATGGCGGAGCGAAGATTTTTTGTTCCCTCGCCCCCAAATCCCACAGTAATATTTAAATAATTATGCAACTGCCTGTTAAGATATCGTATCGGGGTCTGGAAAAATCTGATCAGATCGACAATCTCGTTTTGGAATATTCAGCACGACTTGAACGATTTTGTGACCATATCAACCGGTGCGATGTCGCGATCGAGCAGACAAATCACAATCATAACAAGGGAAATCCATACCGCTGTCGGATCGACGTGACCGTGGCACCGCGGCATGAGCTTGTGGCCGATGAAAGGCAGATGGACAACGGCACCCACGAACCGCTCAAGAAAGTGATCCATGACGCCTTCAAGACCATGGAGCGCGAGCTGCGTCGGGTTGTGGAAAAGCAAAGGCGCGTAATAAAAACCCACGAGGACACGCGGTCGCCGAAATAGCGGCGGTCCATCGGTCTCAAGCTTCGTAGACGCGGGGCAGCCGCGAAGGCAATCATCTTCGGCGAGAATCGAACGCCTACTTCATCACTCCGAGAAACGTTCGCCATGATCCGCTGTTTGGTTCGACATCATCTTCGGGATACGACTAGATGAGCCGCGTTCACGCTTTCAAACAAAGTGACCCAGACTCGGTACATGCCGCTCGTCGGAGCCACCCACTGGAATCCTGCAAAGTACTGTTTGTAGTCACCGCTCCCCAGAACCGGCGTACCGTCAGGTGCTATTAAGACAAGAATCGTGTCATAAGAATCACGGCCGCTTGTCAGCATCGAGAGCGTCTGTCCGGCCGTGACCGGAACCTTGAACTAACCCGGTTGTCGCAAGCTGTATGTGCGTGCGGATCTCAGCAGCGGCAGCCGACTGGTTGCCGAAAGCCATATAATGCATTGGCAAGAATCGCATGAACTCGCGGCGTATTCGGACCTCCTGCCAAAGCAAATGAGGTTTCCGAGAAAGCCCGCTGCGGGTCAACCACCTTCCCGTATGTGTACGCGTCTGCTACGATGAAGCGCACATCGGGGACTCCGGTGCAAGACCGATCGCCGAGTCAAGATCTGCTATCCCTTCTGCACGCGCCGCACCCTTCAGGAGACGGTTCGATCCGCGGAACAGATTTCCATAAACGTCATTTGGTCGGACCGCGAGCAAGTCGTTGAGCAGATGGATCGCCGCAGAATAATCGAAAAACCACCACCGCGCGAAACTCGCGCCTGTCAGAGCGGGAAGGTCGTTAGGGGCAACTGCAAGTCTGGCGGCGTAGCTTGCGGTGATCGTGGCTTCAGCATCCGGATGAACGGCAGGACGAAAGCCGTCACTCGGGCGTAGTCGCCGACAGCGTCGGAATAACGGCCCAGCAAAAGTTCCGCCTCAATACGCCCGCGGTATCCCTCCACCTGAGTGGCTGCGCGTCCACCAAGCACGAAAATTCGCGGATAGCATCTCTGTAACGGCCTTCGTTGATGTACATTGTTTCTGCTCGGGAATGCACTGCCGCACTATCGCGAATGGCCCAGGGATATGCATGCAAAGCAGAGTCGACACGATTGTGTTACCAAAAGTTGTTCAGAACATGTACATCTGTTACTGAAAATGTGAAGGCACGGAAAAGACAAAACTCGCTGAACGCGAAGAACTAAAGAGTTAGTCTGCGATCGACACTGCACGAAACGTTGACCCAAACATCGATTTCAGAGTAAGCACCTCGTGAGCGGAGATGTTGACATTTGACGTCAACTTGCGGCTGGAACGAAAGTGTCGATCGACCGATGCACATCGACGATATCATGCAGGGAGGTTCTCCCACGTTTTCGTTCGAATTCTTTCCTCCCAAAACGCGAGACGCCGCCGAGATGCTCTACAAAACGATTCGTGATCTCGAGTCTTACATGCCCGATTTTGTCAGCGTGACTTACGGCGCCGGTGGCTCAACCCGCGAACTGACCCATGATCTCGTCGAGCGCATTCAACACACAACGAAACTCGACCCGGTACCGCATCTTACCTGTGTCTGCCACAATGAAGAGGAAATCGAAACGATTCTGGCCCGATACGCGAGATCGGCCATTGCGAACATTCTCGCTCTTGGCGGCGATCGACCGACTGCAATGGCTTACGATAAATCGCGCGATTCATTCCAACACGCAATTGACCTCGTGAAATTTGTACGCCGGTTCAACGAATCCGGCGCCCATCCTGACGCGCGGGGTTTCGGGATTGGAGTTGCTGGTTTTCCCGAAGGCCATCCTGCCACCCCAAATAGATTGCGTGAGATGGACTATTTCAAAGCAAAAGTCGATGCTGGCGCTCATTACATCGTCACACAATTATTTTTCGACAATCGAGACTTCTTCGACTTCCGCGAACGATGCGCACTCGCGGGCGTTCACATTCCGATTATCGCGGGCATTATGCCCATTACCTCCATCAGCGGTCTCAAGCGCATGGCTGAACTGGCCGGCGGCGCACGTTTTCCTGCCAAGCTGTTACGTGCTCTCAACTCTTGCCAGGATAATCCCGAGACGGTCAGGACCGTTGGTATTCAATATGCGTTGGAGCAATGCCATGAGCTTATCGCCGAACGTGTTCGCGGTATCCATTTCTATACTCTCAATCGCTCAGATGCTACCCGCACGATTTTCGATAGCCTGGGTATTCGCCGTGATCGGAGTGCAGAAGCTTCGAGCCGGTAGCAAGATAATCGGCGAGCATTTTTGAAGCGCGGGTCTATTTTGTGCACTGTTCGAGCGTTTTACGTGACACCGTGAACATTTGCACAGAGCGGATCGCGTGGGCACACTGTCAATGTGCCAAATGCGCGCCGATTAATTCTCTGGCAAGCTGCAGCGGTCGTTTGCGCCGTTGCGCTCGCGCTCGCGCTCTTACACTTATTTCCCGTCGTCGGTTTTGTTGCAGCTTTGCAGGAGCGTGTGATCGGCTGGGGCGCTTGGGCCGGGATTTGCTATCCCTTGCTGTTTGCGGGTTGCAATATCCTTTTGCTCCCGGGAGGCATCCTCGCTGTAGGAGGCGGCTTCTTCTTTGGATTGTGGTGGGGATTTTTGGTGGTGTTAGCAGGTAACATCATTTCGACGGCGATCTCATTTGCACTGAGTCGATTCGTCGCCCGGCGATGGTTTCAGCAGAGGCTTTCAGCTAACGCGACACTGAGGGCACTTGGTCCTGCTGTCGAACGCGAAAGCTGGAAGATCATTCTCTTGAGCCAATTGCATCCGCTGTTTCCCACCAGCCTGTTGAATTATTTCTATGGGCTGACGAGAATTCGGTTTAGCACCTACATGTTTTGGGCCTCCATCGGGCGTATGCCCGGCCTGTTTTTTTATGCTTACCTCGGAACGCTCGGCCAACTCGCCATCCGCATTATGCGCGGCAAGAGTTACCCACGAATGCTCGAGTATTGGGTTTGGGGCGGCGCGTTCGTGACGACGGTGTTGCTTTTAATCGTGTTAGGCCGTGTCGCACGTCGGGCTATACAAATGCCCGTGGTTTATTCCTCAGAACACGGCGAAGAGTCCCATCAACCCTCATGTATTTAGACGATAAATCTTTGTTGTGAAGTAATATATGTTTAAATTATCTACGGTTTACGACGTGCTTGTGGTTGGCAGCGGACATGCCGGCATCGAGGCGGCCCTGGCCGCGGCCCGCATGGGCTCGCGCACATTGATGCTGACTCAGAACTTGGATACAATCGGGCAGATGTCGTGCAACCCTGCGGTGGGCGGACTGGCCAAAGGACACATGGTTCGCGAGATCGACGCCCTGGGCGGGGCGATGGGAATTAACGCCGATGCGACGGGAATACAGTTTCGGATGCTTAACCGCGGAAAGGGACCTTCGGTGCGGGCACCTCGAGTTCAATGCGACAAAAAGGCGTACCAGTTCCGCATGAAGGCTGTTCTCGAGCAAGCGCAGAATCTCGATGTTAAGCAAGGGACAGTCTCGCGCATCCTGGAGAAGAGCGGAGAAGTGGTCGGCGTCGAAACTGATATCGGTATCACGATCTCGGCTCGAGCCGTTGTGATCACTGCTGGTACATTCCTGCGAGCGTTACTTCACGTCGGCGAAAACAGTAAACCCGGGGGCCGGATGGCGGATACCAGTTCTGGTTTAAGCGCAAACCTTCAAGAAATTGGTTTCGAAGTCGGGCGATTCAAAACGGGTACGCCCTGCCGAATAAACGAGAGATCGATCCAATTTACGGATTGCTCAATCCAACTCGGAGATGAACCACCGTCAGGGTTCTCTTTTCAACCGGAGGAGATCGGCAATACGGACGGGGAAACTTTCACGTTGAACCGGTGGGAAAGTGGACGGTTCCACGTGGAACAGTCACCCTGTTGGATCACGCACACGACCGAAGAGACTCATGAAATCATTCGGGCTAATTTGGAAAAATCGGCGTTATACGCGGGACGAATTCATGGGGTCGGTCCACGCTATTGCCCTTCGATCGAAGACAAGGTCGTGAAGTTCCCTGATAAACCGGCGCATCAGCTCTTTCTCGAGCCGGAGGGACGCCATACCAGCGAGTACTACATAAACGGAATCTCCACCAGCCTCTCCTACGAAGTTCAGCTCGCCTTCGTGCATTCAATCCCCGGATTGCAGAAAGCGGAAATCATGCGCCCTGGTTATGCGGTCGAATACGATTACTTTCCGCCAACACAGCTTTTGCCGACCTTAGAGACGAAACTCATTAACGGGCTCTACTTTGCCGGGCAGGTTAATGGCACGTCGGGATATGAAGAAGCCGCGGCCCAAGGATTGATCGCGGGAGTTAACGCCGCTCTAAAGGTTCAAGACCGGGAACCATTCGTGTTAAGTCGAAAAGACGCGTATATCGGCGTTCTAATCGACGACCTGGTGAGCAAGGGCACGGAAGAACCGTACCGCATGTTCACCAGTCGTGCCGAAGATCGATTGTCGCTGAGGCATGATAACGCCGATCAACGCCTAACCAGCCGTGCATTTTCCCTCGGATTAGTCAATGAAGGCCGATTCAACAGTTTTCGACAGAAAATACACCTGCTTGACCACGCCCGCATCATTGCCAAGCGAACCAAGCTAAACGGGATACCTCTGTCTCGGCTTCTGAAGCGGACGGATTTCGAGCTGAGAAATTTGCCTCCTGAACTACTGGACTCTGTAAGTGTATCCATGTGGGAACTCCTCCAAACAGACTTCAAGTACGAAGGCTATGCGGCACGGCAGTCAGAGCACAACGAACGACTCGAGCGCAAAAAAAATCAAAAGATTCCAGATGGCCTCGATTACAACAGAATCCGTGGGCTAAGGTCGGAAACACGCCAGAAGCTATCCAACGTTCGACCAACATCCCTGGGCCAGGCGGCCCGAATCAGTGGAATCACCCCTGCCGACATTTCCATGTTACATATTTGGCTCAACAGTAAGTAATTGTATTGCTCACATGCAAAGAAAACCATAACGGAGTTCGAGTCTTATGGTCATATCAGTGGCGCTCTTATTCGCTAGCTACCTACTAGGATCTATTCCTTTCGGCTATCTAGCTGGTAGACTTGCCGGAATTGATATCCGGCAAACCGGCAGCGGCAATGTCGGCGCCACGAACGTAGTGCGGGTGCTCGGTAAACGATATGGTTATCCGGTATTCGCCCTCGACGTTTTAAAAGGCTTCGGCGCAGTCAACATCTCGATGCTGCTCGCTCCGGGACGGCCTCCTGAGTGGAATTCACCCGAGATATTTGGAATTTTCGCCGCGATATTCAGCGTCCTCGGCCACTTGTATCCGCCCTGGCTGAAGTTCAAGGGGGGAAAAGGCGTGGCGACATCCGCCGGGGCGCTTTTGGCATTGACACCGCCGGCGACAATCATAGCCATTGCCATTTGGGTAATCGTGTTCTGGATGACCCGGTACGTCTCGCTCGCATCGGTCGTAGCCGCAATCGTGTTACCTTTCGTTGTTATACTCGTTAGGTCGCATGAGCAAAACAAAGTTAGACCTCTCGTCTATTCTTCCGCGTGCGTCGCGGCAGTTGTAGTATGGCGTCATCGTTCCAATCTTTCCCGGCTAATGCGCGGCACAGAACCGCGGTTTACCCGAAAATGAGGATACTCAAAACGGCCATCATGGGTGCCGGCGGTTGGGGAACGGCATTAGCTGGTTTGTGGGGAAAGGACGGTCGAAAGATTGTGCTCTGGGGCCACAACGCCGATCGGATTGGAAGCATGCAAAAGACGCGCGAGAACAGCAATTATCTTCCTGGGATACGGTTGCCGGAGTCTGTACACATCACTTCGGACGTTGGTGATTGTGCCGGGGCCGACCTGATTGTAGTTGCAACGCCGTCGACTGCGTTGCGTAACATTGCGGCGCAGTTGGCAAAAACGATCCCCCTTGATGCTGCCATCTTGCTGAGTTGCACAAAAGGGATTGAACACGGTACCGGCATGAGAATGACCGAAATACTGCGCGAGACTTTTCCGGAGAATAAAATCGCAGTGTTATCCGGTCCCAATCTGGCTACCGAGGTCGCCAGAGATCTTCCCACCGCGACCGTGATTGCCTCTGAGGACGCCGAGTGCGCTGCAACTTTACAGAGTGCGCTGGGGAGCCCGCGCTTCCGCATTTACACCAGCGGCGACGTCGTTTCGATTGAGCTGGGCGGTGCGATGAAAAACGTGTTCGCTATCGCGGCGGGAATCAGCGATGGCCTTGGACTCGGCGACAATGCCAAAGCAGCGTTGGTGGTGCGCTCGTTAGCTGAGCTCGTCCGATTCGGAGTAGCCATGGGTGGAACCGCGCACGCTTTTTATGGTCTGAGCGGCGCCGGCGATCTGATGTTGACGTCCTATAGCGAGGTTAGCCGCAATTACAGGGTCGGGAAACGACTCGGGGAAGGTGAACCGCTAGCGCAAATCACAGCCTCCATGAAGATGATCGCGGAAGGTATTCCGACTGCGCGAAGCGCATGGGAATGTGCGCGACGATTGAACGGCACCACACCAATCACCGATCAGGTGTACTCGATTTTGTACAGGCAGAAGAAGCCGGCTATCGCATTGGAAGAACTGCTAAAGCGTGAGCCGAAGCCTGAACAGTCGTAGCCCGGCACCTGCATCGGCTATTCCTCTACTCAGGATCCAACTTGCTTCTTCGACTCGTTGTATTTCTTGCAAAATTCCCCGATAATGGACGGGTATAAATCATGTTCAAGCTCTTGAATCCGAGCATGCAGGCTTTCTGCAGTATCGTTAGGCAAAATGATCACCTCTTTCTGTGCGAGGATTTTGCCGTGATCGATTTGCTCATCGACATAGTGCACCGTGCACCCGGTCGCTGTTTCCCCTGCGGTGAGAGCCTGCTTCCACGCTTCAAGTCCAGGAAATTTAGGTAGTAGTGAGGGATGGATATTTATGATGCCCCGAGGAAAAGCCTTCAACATTGGTTCATGCAAAACCCGCATGAAACCAGCAAGAACGACAAGTTCCACACCGGCATCGCGTAACATTTGCACCAGCTGCTCTTCCCTCTCCGGTTCCAAGCGCGTGCGAAATCTACCTGGCGGCAGATAGGCGTTCGCAACACCAAACTCCCGAGCTAAATCAAGGATTGGAGCGTCCAACACATCTGACACGACCAGCCGTGCTTCTGCGGCGAGATCGCCTGACTGGATGCGCTCGAGAATCGCCCGGCAATTGCTTCCCTTGCCCGATCCGAGAATTCCAATTGGCAGCCGTTTCGTCTGAGTCATTTCGTTTGTCCACTCCTGCTCGTGCAAATTTGCTGAATCAGTCCCGAGGTTGAATACCCTTTTTCAAATGGAATGAGGCGAATCGCCGTTCCCGCATCCTTCAGGACCCTGCCCTCCTCTTGATCCAGCGTCTCAGCAGTGTAATCGCCGCCTTTGGCATAAACCGCGGGACGTACAGCAGAAAGGAACCTCGTTGCTCGGACCTCTGGGAAAACCGTGACCAGATCCACGGATTCGAGAGCGGCAAGGATCTCCGCCCGATCACGCTGAGTCATGAGAGGGCGCCCTGCTCCTTTTAATTCATGAACGGAATGGTCTCCGTTCACGCCCACGATCAAGACATCGCCGAGCGCTCGCGCGGACTGCAAATACCGTACATGCCCAATATGCAGCAGATCAAAACATCCATTCGTAGCGACAATCTTCTGCCCGCTCGATCGAAGCTTTTCGCAACGACTGGAAAGCTCGTCGAGCTCCACTATTTTTGCGCTCATTTGTTCACTGAGTTTGGGATTGTGCGCCAATCGCGGTTGGCGTTTAACTGATTTGCGCGACGATGGTCCAAGAATGACGAAAAGAAAAACAAAACGCAACGCGGAAACATCGCAAGCCCGCCACGGTTTCAAAATCTCCAAAGACCCGGTCGTGCATGTTAGCGATGACGGATCAATTCCCAATGGCCGCGATCGCGTTGGCTTCGCCCGTGCGCCCGCGGAGCCGTTCCTGTTCGCTATTGCGCGTGACGCACGCACCATCTTCACCAGCTGGAATATTGACTGGCGTTCCATCTTCCAGAAGGCGATGCCCGCGGATCGACAAGTCCATCTTCGAGTGATCAGCGGAGACGGTACCTTGGAAACGACCATTGCCGTTGAACCGATGAGCGCGATGCACCATGTGACGATATCCGGTTTTCACAACGCATATCGTGTGGAGATCGGTTATTTTCAGCCATTCTATACCTGGCACACCGTCGCAACATCGGGTCAGGTTGGAATACCGCCGCAGGGAAGCGTGGAACTCACTGAGGTGGCTTTGGCGACTATTCCCTTTCACGTCGGGTACCAACAGCTCCTCGATGTATTCCGGGTATCGAACCGGACTTCGCTGGCAAACGCGACATCGGATTTTCAAAAGCGCGTAACGACCGCTGACAAAATCGAGGATCTCAGCCCGGACGAGCAAGACATTCTACGCAAGCTCGATATTTCGCTATCCGAGGTTGCATCCGCGAGGCGGGAGTTTGAGCAGATCGACACCGAAAAGCTGGCGAGGCGCACGCGTTTTCTTGCGAAATTCAGTGCAACGAGTCTGTCGTGGCCGCGCGAAGCCAATTGGTCTTTAGCCGGATCCTGAACCTGTTTCCCTGTTCAGTCGTGAACGTTTTAACGTTCGAGGCGTGCTACACACGCGGCTTCGCGAGCTTGCTACGGCGGACGCCGTAAAGGAAGTAAATAACCATGCCAATCAAGAACCAAATAATGAGGCGTTCCCAAGTTCGCCACGGTAGAAACCACATCAGGTAAAGAGCGGATAGCGCGCCCAACGGGGCGACGATCCATACCAGCGGCGTTTTAAATGTGCGCGGCAACTCAGGTTCGCGTATTCGCAGCACCAGCACGCCAATCGAGACGATCACGAAAGCTAACAAGGTGCCGATGGAAACAAGGCTACCGGCTTCGCGTACTGTAAATAGAGCCGAGACGATCGCAACGCCGATCCCGGTTAGGATTGAGGTAATCCATGGAGTGCGGAAACGTGGGTGCACGCGGCTGACGAACGGTGGCAGCAAACCATCATCGGCCATCGTCCAAAAAATGCGGGACTGGCCTAGCAGCATCACCAGAATGACCGAGCTAAGGCCGGCGATGGCGCCGAGCTTAATCAGTGAGGACATCCACCCGAGGCCGACATGATCCGCCGCGACCGCGATCGGATCCGGAACGTCCAAGTCGTGGTAGGACATCACGCCAGTCGCGATCCCGGCGACGAGGATGTAGAGCACTGTGCAGACCAATAGCGAGCCAATGATGCCAATAGGCATGTCGTGCTGCGGGTTTTTGGCTTCCTGCGCGGCGGTACTGACGGCATCGAAACCGATGTAAGCGAAGAACACGATCCCGGCGCCTGATACCACGCCAGACCAACCGAAATTCTCACGGATCCCGGTGTTTGGCGGGATGAAGGGATGCCAATTCGCTGGATTTATTGCATGAGCTGCGCCAACGATGAACAGCAGCACGACAGCCACCTTCACAAATACAATAACATTATTGACGTTCGCCGATTCGCGGATGCCGACTACCAACAGAGTAGTAACAATCGCGACGATGATTACGGCCGGCAGATTCAACATGGCTGTGACCTGGGTTCCATCCGCCAGGGTAATTAGCGTGCCGCGCGCCGCCGACAATTCGGCCGGAAGGTGAATGCCAATGTCTCGCAGAAATGAGACGACGTAGCCGGACCAACCGATGGAGACAGTGACCGCGCCCAAAGCATACTCCAGGATCAAATCCCAGCCGATGATCCACGCGAACAACTCGCCGAGCGTCGCGTAACCATAGGTGTACGCGCTGCCAGCCATCGGCACCAACGAGGCGAACTCGCTGTAGCAAAGCGCGGCGAA
The DNA here is from genome assembly GCA_025935755.1 of Chthoniobacterales bacterium. Taxonomy (GTDB): domain Bacteria; phylum Verrucomicrobiota; class Verrucomicrobiia; order Chthoniobacterales; family UBA10450; genus Udaeobacter. The sequence continues at coordinate 87,701 of JAICUQ010000001.1, forward strand.
TATCGAAGCTACCCCAGCCAGAACGAACGATAAGACCACGGCAGGCCCGGCGTTCTGCGCCGCGACCGTGCCAGTTAGCACGAAAATGCCAGTACCAATGATGGCGCCAATGCCGAGCATTGTCAGGTTCGTCGCACTGAGCGCGCGCTTCAAGCGTTGGTCTGTTAACGCCTCAGCTTGGAGCTGCGTGACGGTTTTTCGTCGAAACAAATTCATGGAGGAAGTTAGTCTTGCGCTGTGCTAATCGGGATCGCCCCGCGAAGTCAAGCCGACGTTGATTTTTTGCCGAAGAATTTCCAGAAGAAATAAACCGGGACGCCGGTTAACACGATGATTAGTCCTGGCCATGTCGTCGCGGTTTGGTAAACGAAGAGCACAACAAGAATTACCGTCGCTCCAATGATGTAGAGAGCGGGGACAATCGGATAGCCGAATGCTCGATACGGGCGTTCCGCATGCGGCTGTTTACGACGCAGTACAAAGATGCCAAGGATTGTTAATACGTAGAAGATCAACGCCGCTGAAATCACATAGTCGAGTAAATTCCCGTAAAGATTGCCGTAACCGGTGACGTTGCCCGCGGCATCTGTTTTGACCGTTCGCGGCAGAACGAGGACGCCGGCCCAGATGCCCTGGATAAGAAGTCCCCAAGCCGGGACGCTGAATTTGTTCAAGTCGGCCACCCGTCGAAAGAACAAGCCGTCCTTGGCCATGGCATAATACGCGCGAGCACCGGCAAAGATCAGTCCATTATTACAACCGAACGTCGAAATCATGATCGCGATCGCCATGATTGTCGCTCCCGCGCCGGGAAAGATTACGTTTGCGGTTTCCGTAGCGACGCGATCGCTAGGCGCATTCTGGATTGCGTTGAATGGGAGCGTCATCAGGTAAGCGACATTTGCGAACAAATAGAGGCCAATTACCAGAAACGTGCCCAAGGCCAGGGAAAGCGGCACATTACGCCGCGGATTGACGACTTCCCCGGCGGTAAAGGTGATGTTATTCCATGCATCCGCGGAAAACAAAGAATTCGTCTGTGCTACGCAGATTCCTACAAAGAGTCCAAATACAGTCGCAGCTGTTATACCTGCCCCGACTTCCTGCAGATCTCCTCGCACCGCCCAGAAGTCCCTGAAGTTTTCCGCGCCTCGACCGGACTTCAACCCGACTATGATGCCGAGCACGATCAGCGCGAACAACGCACCGGTCTTCGCGGTCGTAAAAACATTTTGAATAAGCTTTCCTACTTCCAACCCGCGCGTATTCGAGAATGTCAGAAATCCAATGAGCACCAGGCCGACAAGCTGTGCTGTCGAAAGTGAAAGTGCGTATCCCCCAAACCGGATTGGAGCGATGATGTAATTGCTTTCCGACACCCACGGCACAAGCACGCCACTGAAACGTGCAAATGCAACCGCGACAGCCGCAATCGTGCCGGTCTGAATCACAAGAAAGAGCGTCCATCCGTAAAGGAATCCCCACAGCGGAGAGAATGCTTCGCGAAGGTACACGTATTGGCCACCGGCCTTCGGCATCATCGCCGCGAGTTCGCCGTATGACAGTGCGGCTGTCAGAGTCAGCAATCCCGTTACAATCCAAACGACGAGTAACCACCCCGGCGATCCGACCTGGCGGGCAATGATCGACGAGACAATGAAAATTCCCGAGCCGATCATGGAGCCGGCCACAAGCATTGTGGAGTCTAATAACCCCAATCCCCTAACGAGTTTCTCCTGGGCTACAGGTGCTTCGGTCACTGCGCTAGTCATATTGAATCCTTTGGATTGGCGCAGAGTTAATCATCAACCGTGTGTGGGGCGCAATGCCAAAAAACTCCTCAAATTATTTTACGGGGAAAAAGGAAGCGTGTAGTCTGCCCGCCACCGATGACCTGGAATCATCTGCCGCGTACTCGACGCCTCCTGTGGCTTTGCTGCGCGGCCCTGGCTTTCATCGTCGAAGCGGCTGCCACGCCGCAAAGCGCTCTAGGACGAACAGCGCCGCAATTCGAAGCCTTGCCGCTCGTCCGCTCGCGACAAAATCACCTGCTGCTGCGGGCCTTCATCAACGGCAAACCCGCCTGGTTGACGGTTGATAGCGGCGCCCCGGTGAGTGCAATTGCGCTGAATCGCCGCAAGTATTTTCGCCTCAAACCGACGACTGCCGAATCAAGTTTGCCCGCACGCGTCCAAATCAATGGCGCATTTAACAATGTGGCGATCGCGCGTGAACTTCGAATCGGCGGACTAACCCTTGTTGATGAGCCCGTGGTCACGGTGGATCTGGGCGGTTCTGCGCGCGCTGCGCGAATGGCGCATGAACCGCAGATCGACGGGATCATCGGAGCCGATATCCTTTTTCCGACACAGGCGGTTCTCGACTGTGAAAAGCAGTTACTGATTTTGAAAAGCGACCCAAATGTGATCGGCAGCTTCCCCGGTTTCAGTCGGCGAGGGTTGCGCGCAGTTCCGATTCAGGTCAGCGACGGTTACAACCTCTATGTGAACGGTTCGGTTAACGGACAACCGGCAAAACTGATGGTCGATACGGGTTCATTCACCACGCTGTTGCATCGCTCCTTCGTCCGGCGGATGCGAATTGCCACTCGCGAGACGCCATATAGCTCTTCCGCGGTGAACCTGAAAGAACGCGGCGTGCGCGTGGCGAACATTCGCAAGCTAACTGTCGGCTCAGTGAACATTTCCAGCAGGCAAGTCGGCGTGATAGACCTGGAAGGACTTATCCACGACGGATTGCTGGAAGGATCGCCGCCCGTTGCGGGACTGCTCGGTGCAGAGACGCTGCGACGCCATCACGGCATCATCGATTTCGGCACGCGGACGCTTTATCTGCGATAAAAGCGTGCGCACATCTGGTGATTGTGAATGAACTCGCCCGTCGCGCCGTAATTTTAGCGTAGGCGGAAGAAATCTCTCGATTTTATCCGTGAGCGAAATCACTCAAGCGTTTGTATTGGCAGCAGGTCTTGGCACGCGATTGCGTCCATTGACAGAAGAATTGCCGAAGCCGCTCATCCCAATCTTTCAAAAGCCGCTTGTTACCTTCGCTCTCGATCATTTGATAGGCGCAGGAGTGAACAGATTCGTAATTAACACGCACAGGCATCCGGAATTGTTCGAAAAGTTTTTGGCCTCACGCGAGTATGCGGGCTTTCCCGTGACGCTCATTCACGAGCCGGATCTGCTCGAAACGGGCGGCGGTATTAAGAACGCTGAAGAGCATCTCAGCGGTAAGGCTTTCCTGACCTATAGCGGCGACATTTTAACCAATGTCGAACTGCAATCTTTGATCGACGAACATTTCCGTCGCAAAAACGATGTCACGCTCGCTTTGCGCCATACCGGCCTGGCCGCCGCAGTGGCTTTACACGATGAACGTGTCGTTGACATCAGCAACCGCTACGGCGTCAAAGGAAATTTTGATTTCGCCAATATCGCGGTTTGGAACTCGGCGATTTTCCAGAGGATTCCTAAGCACAAAAAGATCTCTTTTATCCCGATCATTGCAGAGTGGATAGGCCAGGGCGCCAGAGTCGGCGGCGTGGCAATGAATGATGGAAAATGGTTCAACATCTCTTCACGCACCGAATATCTCGAAGTGCACCGCACAATTTTGCGGGAAGATTGGAAACCGGATTTCGTCAACGCGCCCGAATGGCCCGAGCGCGTAGCGAGCAGCGCCAACGTAGATGCGACCGCGCAATTAGGCGGTTGCACCGTTGTGGGACGGAACTGCCGGGTGGGCGCGGATGCGATTTTGCACGACACCATTTTGTGGCCGGAAGCAGAAATTGCTTCCCAAAGCTGCTTGAGGGCCTGTATTATCCGCTCCCGAAAAAAGGTCATGGGCATTCATCGCGACGTCGACATCTAACCTATGAGAACCCACCTGCTTGTTCGACGAACCCGGAAGCACTTTCCGCGGTTGGATGTCGCCCAGATCAAAGTCGCAGCGATTCAAAAAGGTGGGTCGGACCGCAAATTTTATCGAATTCGCTGCTCGGCAGAGCAGGCGCTCATCCTGGTAAAATACAATCGAGAACGGGAGGAGAATCGGCACTACGTAAACATTGCCACGTTTCTTTCCGAACATGGGATCCGTGTCCCGGAGATCTATTTTCACGACGCTGACGAAGGTTTGATTTGGCTGGAAGACCTTGGCGAGCGCGACCTCTACAGTTATCGGGATGAAAGCTGGCTTGTGCGCCGCGCGTTCTACGAATCGGCTCTCGATCAAATCGCCGCGCTCCATGCTTTACCCGAATCGCTTTGCGTCGAGATGAAGCAGCATTTACCGGCCGAATTCAATTCTGACCTTTATCTGTGGGAACAGAACTACTTTTTCGAGAACTGTCTTGGCCGGTTGTTCAAAATCGAAAAGACGAAGGTTGCGCATCTGACCGCTTTGCCTGCTCTGGAGGAGATCGCGAACCACCTGGCATCTTTTCCAAGAGTGCTGGTGCACCGCGATTTTCAATCCCAGAATATCATCATCAGAAACGGTCAGGCGCACCTGATCGACTTCCAGGGAATGCGACCCGGTCTTGCCGAATACGATCTCGCGTCGCTGCTTTATGATCCGTACGTCGATCTTGCGGAAAACGAACGCTTGGAGTTGGCCGCATACTATCGCGGGCGTCAGTTCGAACACGGCATGGCGATCAACGGCGATTTCGATCTCAAGTTGCGGCTCTGCGCGATGCAACGCCTGATGCAAGCGTTAGGCGCTTACGGATTTCTGGGGTTGGTCAAAGGTCACAAACATTTCCTCGAGCATGTCAACACTGCAATGCGTTCGTTGCAGCGCACCATCGCTGAAATCGACGGGTTGACCGAACTGGAGAAAGCGTTGCGGCAATTAACCTAGTTAGCTGCTAATCAGATACACGGTATTCCGTAAATGCTGGGGCAACTGAAGCCGCGGGAGGCGCGGAGGTAAGCGACGGATCTTCGTCTCCAGCGAAGTCATTTCGAACACCGGAGCCGGCAAAGGAAACTAACTGAACGACCACTTAAGGATGATGCGGAGAAACCCCCAAGTCTGATGGCTGATTGCTTCCATGATGATGACCCAACCATATGACTGGCAATTCACGAACATTAATACGGCAACTTGGCCCGCTCCTTTGCTTTGCCTGGTCGTTCATGGTAACTTTCTGCTCACGTAATTTCGTTTATGCCTCAATTTGATCGCAACTCGCAAAGAGAGAACAAACAGCGCGGGAACGAACCGAATTTTAACTGGCGCGGCGTCGTTCTCATCGTTATCGCGTTCAGTCTCATCGCGATGGCGATGCTCTTTTATCGGGGCGGTATGCAACCGGTCGAAGACGTGCCGTATAATCGTTTTCTTGAGTTGCTGGAGAACAAGCAAATCGTTAGCGATAAGAACTACCCTCTCCAGTTGGTGGTCGAGGATGGTCGGCCGACACAGACACTGCGGGGCGCGTACATTCGGCAGGGCGCAGGAGCGGCGCCTTCCCAACCGATGCCGTTCCGCACAACCGTCTATTTGAATTTCACTAATGATCTGCAGAAGAAGCTGGCCGATGCCGGCATGCAGCCCGCCATCAAGACAGAATCAAACATGCTTGCGCAAACCGTGGTCGGTTTTCTGCCAATTGCGCTGTTCCTTCTGGTCTTGTATTTCCTTTTCCGCCAGCAGATCCGCATGGCCGGCAAGGGTGCACTAAATTTCGGCAAATCCAAGGCACGCATGCTCGCCCGCGATAAGAACAAGATTACGTTCCGCGACGTTGCCGGCGTGGAGGAAGCCAAGGATGAAGTCCAGGAACTTGTTGAATTCTTGCGCGATCCGAAAAAATTTCAGAAACTAGGTGGACGTATCCCCAAGGGCGTGTTGATGGTCGGCCCCCCCGGCACCGGCAAGACTCTTTTGGCGCGCGCGATCGCGGGCGAAGCGGATGTGCCGTTTTTCTCGATCAGCGGCTCGGATTTCGTGGAGATGTTCGTCGGCGTCGGCGCCTCGCGCGTTCGGGACATGTTTGAGCAAGGAAAGAAATCTGCGCCGTGCATTATTTTCATCGACGAAATCGACGCGGTTGGTCGCCATCGAGGCCACGGCGTGGGTGGCGGACACGATGAGCGTGAGCAAACCTTAAATGCGCTCCTCGTGGAGATGGACGGCTTCGATACGCAGGAAGGAGTGATCATCATTGCAGCTACGAACCGGCCGGACGTTCTCGATCCCGCGTTGTTGCGACCAGGTCGCTTTGATCGTCAGATCACCGTCAATTTGCCCGACGTCAAAGGCCGCGAAGAAATTTTGCGCGTGCACGCGAAGAAAGTGAAGCTCGCCGAGGGCGTCGATCTTGCGGTGATCGCACGCGGCACGCCCGGCTATTCCGGTGCGGAACTGGCCAATGTCATCAATGAGGCTGCATTACTGGCTGCACGCCGCGGATTGAAAGGCATCACACTCGCTGAGTTGGAGGAGGCGCGCGATAAGGTTCGCTGGGGCAAAGAACGGCGAAGCCTCGCTTTGAGCGAGAAAGAAAAACAAAATACCGCGTACCACGAAGCGGGTCACGCGCTGTTGCTCGTGCTTCTCCCGCACACAGAGCCGTTGCACAAGGTGACGATTATCCCGCGGGGACCGTCGCTTGGTTCCACCATGTGGTTGCCAGAGGAAGACAAGTACACCAATCGCAAAAACGAATTGCTGGCCAGTCTCGCTGTCGCCATGGGCGGTCGCGTCGCGGAAGAAATTGTCTTTGGCGATATCACTAACGGCGCGCGTGGCGACATCAGAGGCGCCACGGCTATTGCGCGGCGGATGGTTTGCGAATGGGGCATGAGCGAAAAAATGGGCATGGTCGAATACGGCGAACACGAAGAGTATGTCTTCCTGGGACGCGAGCTGACGCGCAACCGCGACTATAGCGAAGCGACTGCGGAACAAATCGACCAGGAAGTACGCAGACTCATCGACGATGCGTATCAGCTCGCCAAGCACACCCTCACGACACATCGCGAAAAACTCGAAACGATCGCAAAAGCTTTGCTTGAATACGAGACATTGGATGGTTCTCAAATCAGAGAGATCATTGATCACGGCCGCTTGATCAATCCGCCGCCGCCCGTCGGTGGATCACCCGCTAAAAAACCGGCTCCCGATAAACCACCGAAACAGGTGGTCGCTCCCGATGTCGCCCCGCCGCTGCCGGGTGCTCTCGGCGGTGCGCCGGCATAATTCGCCGGACAGTCACGTGATCGGCTTTCGCAGTTGTCTCTAGCAATTTAGTTGTTGTCGCTGCGACAGTCCCGCTAGGATTGGCATGTGACGCGATCTTCATCCCCCGTAGCGGAAGGTCAGGCGGCAATACGTACAAATTGCTTTTCTGATGCAGAGCGTTCAACACCTGGCCCTGGCAGCGCTCTTTCTCGTTAGGTCACGACCATTAAATCGAAAGACGACGAATGAAAGCGCTGACGACCATAATCGCGATCACACTGATCGGGTTCACCGCAAAAGGCAGTGAACCAGTGCCCTACATTGCGATGCCCATCGATAAGGGTTATGCCATAGATGCTCGTGGCAAACGCCAACCAAACGCCTTATGTGCGCATGACGTAATTTGGGCGTGTGCGCCGCGATACCCCTTACGGGCGCGATCAAGCGACCCTACCACCTGGTCTCGAAACTTCCGCGGCGAAGGATTGTATCGCCTCGACATTGATTTGAAAACAGGTCGAGTGAGCCGGACGACGATAATGAAGTCGGCAGGTTCGCCCATTCTCGACAAGGCCAGCACATTCGCGTTCAACCGGTGGGTTTTCACACCCGGCAAATGGTCAGCGATGATCATACCAACCACCGTGCGCGTGGTATGGATGCCGGTCCTCATCCAGGAACGAGAACTTTAACCAACAGATCGGTACCGAGTAAGTTGCGACGATTTATTGGATTTTTCTTATCGTTAGGCGGCTTGGAAGTTCTCGTCTTCGGCAACTCTGGTTCGGATCCGTGTTATGGTTTAAATACAGCGAGTTAGGTAATCAGCGGACAAAGGATGACCGAATCCATGCGCGAGTTTTTGATGTAATAGAGAGCCGAAAATGGGAACAAAAACGCTCGCTGTGATCATCACCATTGCGTTTAGCGTGATTGGCGTCTTGGGGGATTACTTTCTCAAGCTCGCCAGCGGACGCGACCAGTCGCTGCGAACGAGTTGGTTTTACCTCGGCTTTGCACTCTACGCCTCGACGGCGTTTGGTTGGGTGTTTGTCATGAAACACCTGAAGCTGGCCACCATTAGCGTCCTGTACTCTGTCTCGCTGGTGCTGCTCCTTACGGGGATCGGAGTTTTAGTCTTCCGGGAATCGCTGAACTACTTTGAAGTGATCGGCATCGCGTTGGCCGTGATCTCACTCGTATTACTGATGCGTTTCGCCTAACCACCAAAGCAGATTTTTCATTAGATACGTGACACCAAATTATCGCTTACTCTTCGGTCCTCTGGCCGCAGCCATTCTTGGCATCGGTATAGTGGGATTGGCGCTTCTGGTTCCGAATTATAGTCATGTGCATCAAACAGTGAGCGAGATCGGAGAAACTGGTTCACCGGCGAGAATCGCCTTTGCGGTGATGCTAGGTTGTGTTGCCGTTTGCATTTTGGTGTTCGCCTGGGGGGTTCGCGATGCGTCAGTAGCCGCCCATCATTCCCCATTGGCTGCGTATTCAATAGGGTTCATGGCGGTGTCTGCTGCAGGAATAGCGGTCTTCGCCTACCCCCATCCGGCTCATAACATTTTCGGAATGTCGGAACTAATTGGATATCAGGCACCGCTCGCGTTCGCTCTCGCGTGGAGACACGACCCGAGTGTGAAACATCTTGTGGTGTTCTCGTGGATCTTCTTTTTACTGATATGGGGCGCGATTGCGTTGAATTTAAGCCCATTTGTCGCTCCGGTTTGGGTGTACCTGAAACCGTTCCATGGGCTGGTACAAAGAGCTCTTTTCGCTGCCTGGTTCGGCTGGTGTGCCATAGCTGGAATATTACTTTTTAAGCGAAGCTGAGATAGCGCTGCTGATCGCAATGCTCCGTTACCTATCATGAAGACTTGTCTGGTGATTTTGACGCTGATGTTATTGGGCGATTCTTTGCTGTGTGCAGATGCTGACAGCAAGCCGCTTGATGATGAATTCTTGCGCAGCTACATGGCTGGCGAGTATGACCTCATCGGCCGCAAGGCGGATTCTACTGCAACGTACGATGGACACGTAACGCTTCGGGACGAAGGAGGAGTTCTGGAAGTGACCCGCACAATCGCGGGCAAGACTGATAAGTGCACTGCTCGTTTCGATACTGTCGCAGGCCCAGATCGTATTCCGGTCTTAAGAATGCATTTTCGTTTTGACGAGAATGAGTATGACGCTACTTACCGGTGGCAGTCTGACCCTGACAATTATCCCCGATTTACCGGGTATCTTTATCGTTCCGGCACTAAATCGCCTGGCCTCGAAGCATTTTTTCCAATCCATAATTGATCCCAAGGTTGCATTCACGAGCAGCTTTTCGATGTTGAATGACCATGAGCAGCGAGCAGTTATCGGTCATTTTGAAGTCCTTCGATATGCCGGATGACGTGCGGGTGATGGACAAAGGCAAATTCGAGGTGGTTCGCCTCGGCGGAATCACAATTGGTCGCGCAACCTATCAACCCGGTTGGAAATGGAGCGACCACGTCGGTCCCACTGTCGGTGCGACACGCTGTCCTGTTGAACACGTCGGGCTCGTACTTTCCGGAACCGCAACGATTGCCTTCGATGACAGTCGCATAATTGAGCTGAAACCCGGCGACGTTTTTTATGTTCCGCCGGTGCCGCATGACAGCTGGGTCGTTGGTAATGAGCCATACGTCTCGCTGCACTTCCTCGGAGCCGAAAAGTATGCGACGGGAAGCCGTTGAAACGGCTTGTGCTACCGCTGTAGATTATTCACCGGGCTGAAGCCCGGCGTTAAGCGCGGGTCCCCGGCATCCCCCGGCATTGACCCGACGAATCTCATTAACAACCGCTTTCAAGCCGGTGTTAGGCTTCGCCGACAAACCGAAGCTGTTTCAACAGCTTCCTTATTTTCGTTTCTATTGCTGTACTACAGGCATTCGTTGGGCTCGACGATGCGAAGGCTTTGCTCTAAAACTGCCGCATGAACAAGTTGATCCCAATACTTTTGCTCGCAACGGTGACGCCATTTTGCGCACGGGCACAGCAAGCTGGCGGGTCACTCACTGCTGCGCTGGCCAGCCAGGGACTTGCCGGCGCAAAGCTGGAGCGGCGTTATGGCAATCATCTGATGGTTCCGGTTTCCATAAATAACCGGCGCGGCGCGCTAATGGTCGACACCGGCTCGCCCATCACGCTCATCGATCGCAACAGCGTGAATACGTTCGGTCTTACGGTGGACAAAACCGGCGAGAGTGTCGGCGGTTTGTTCGGGCGCGCTTGGGAACGTTATGGGATAAGCAAAGTGAAAAGCATCGCGATGGGCAATTGCGTCGTGACAAATGTTCCTGTGGCAATCGCCGATTTATCGGGGATGAATCCGGAGCACAACAACGCCGCGACTGGATCGCATCTGTCGGATTCCAAAACGATGGCGCACGTGAACGGCGTGCTCGGCTCGCGTGAGATGATGAAGTTCGGGATGATCATCGATTGCACAAGGCAGATGCTTTACATCAACCCGAACGGCGCCAGCGCTTCTGTGAGCCAGAGTCTCGCCAGTTTCCTTGCCGCTCACGGTTTTACCAAAATTCCGATGCGGCTTAATGCCAATAGTCATTTCGATGTTGAAGGCGCGCTGAACGGACATGCCACCCGGCTGATAGTCGACACCGGCTCGGCCACTACGCTGATCGACACGCAAGTCGCTGTGAAATCTGGAACCGGGGTAACGGCGCTCGCCGGTTATGGCGCGGGAGGGGCCGGCAATATCGTCGAAGGGGTGAATCGCACCGGGGTAAAGGAGCTGGCGATCGGAAATTTCCACCTGGCAAATGCCGAAGTGGTCGTGGCGCATGTCTCGGGCGATGTCCTGCTCTCGAAATCAAAAGAAGAATCCAACGCAGGTGTGCTAGGACAGGATTATTTGGCTACGAATTTTGCCGTCATAGATATGGGCGGCAAAGCGCTTTACCTGCGTCACCCCGATTCGCGATGATTGTATCTGTCATGTTGAGCGAAGCATGTCTGGCCGGTGCGACCAGGTTTCGCCAAGGAGATAATCAGAGATTCTTGCTTCGCTCAGAATGACAGAAGCCTTTGGAAGGCTGTCAGAGTTTCACCAGTTTCGGAACCGTCGCCTTGGCGAGGCTCGTGAATGCTGCAACCGCCGTGTTTGCTGCCGAATCCCCCAGCCGCAACAAACCGATATCCAATCCGAGGTTTTTGCCACGCAACTGGATGGCTCTTAACTTCAGATTCTCACGACCACGCAACGCGATATTTGGCATCAGCGCGGCAGCTTGCGATGGACCAAGGGAGCGAAGAAGCGTTTCGATCGCGTTGATCTCGGCAATCACATGCGGTCGGACCATATGTTTGCGACAAATTTCGTCCGACATCCTGCGCATCACGAAGCTGTCGGGCAACTGAAGCAGACGTTGCTGATGTAATTTTGAGAAATCAATGACGCGCCGGTTAGCCCATGGGTGCTTCGACGCTACGATCAGCGCAAACTGATCCGTGCAAAGGCGCTCGTAGCGCAAATTCGGAGAATGCCGGGTTAGAAAACCAAGTCCAACATCCATCCGGCCTTCTTCGAGGCCCGTCTCAATCTCGGTGGACGAAATTTCTTCAACCGTGACGCTGATTGCGGGATGATCGGCTACAAATGCGCCAAGAAGTTGCGGGACCAATGGAACATTTAGCACCGGAATAACCCCGAGCCGCAGCGCGCCGCGCAATTCTCCAGGTTCGCCATTTAACTCATGGAGAAGATTTTCCAATTGATGAAGGAGCGCCCGGGCATGCTCTTGAAAAATCAAACCCCTGGGAGTGAGCAGGATCCGTTTTCCACGCCGCTGGAATAAAGGCACGCGAAGGCCGGCTTCCAAATCCCGCATTTGCTGCGAAACATTTGGTTGGGAAATTCCGAGCCGGTCAGCCGCACGGCTAAAGCTTCCCGCCTCGGCGACCGCGAGGAAATACCGGAGATGACGAATGTCCAACGGCTCCGACATGGGAAGCCAATATTGTTCGTCGGAACCAGGGAATGCAATCAGTAGCTTGACCTGGCAACTGTTCGGGCTTGATTGCCGGAGGCGACTCTGCTTGCATAGGGAAAACTTATCGCGCTATTTCCAAAACCTTCGAACACTAGGATGACCTCGAAGCTCTTCGCCATTGCGATCACCTTGAGCCTTGTGCTGGCGCCCGGCTGCAACAAAAAGTCCGGCTCGACTGTTCAGAATTCTAATAAAGTGCGCGTCGGTTACATCGGCTTAACCTGCGAAGCTCCGATCTTCGCCGCATACGAGAAAGGCTTTTTCAAGGAGGAGGGACTCGAACCCGAACTGGTCAAGTGCAACTGGTCCACTTACAAGGACGCATTAGCGCTTGGAAACTTCGACATCACTCATCATCTGGTGATGCTCTTCCTCAAGCCGATCGAACAGGGCTTGGATGTGCGATTCCTGGCAGGAATTCATCGTGGATGTTTGCGCGTTCAAGCAGGCGTGAAAACCAATATTCATACCATTGAGGACCTGAAAGGAAAACGAGTTGGCGTGCCCGGGATGGGGACGCCGCCGTTCGTCTTCGCGAACCGTGTTTTTGGAACGCACGGCATCGATGCGGCAAAAGATATCACTTGGAAGGTTTATCCGGCGGGGGAATTGGGCCTGGCGATCGACAAAGGCGAAATCGATGCAGTGGCAAATGCGGAGCCAATCGGCAGCCTTCTGATTGCAGAAGGCAAGGTGAGGAACGTTGCCGACTCAATAATGGACGCGCCTTACAAGGATGAATACTGCTGCGAGGTACTCGCGAACGGCAAATGGGTGGACGCAAATCCTGACACCGCGGCAAGGGCAACACGCGCTCTGTTGAAAGGCGCCAAATGGGTTGAGACGAATCCCAAAGCCGCGGCAGTGCTCGCAGTCGAGAAAAAATATCTCGCCTCGACTCCTGAACTAAACACAGTTGCACTCGCGCGCTTGCGCTACATACCCAGTATCCATTTGGCGGAGGAATCCGTTCAAACCATCGGCCGGCAGATGCAAGCCGCGAAAATGCTTTCTCCGGAAACAGACACCAACGCACTCGCCAAACGCGCCTTCATGCATTTGCCCGGGGTAACGGAAGAGTGGCTTAAAACATTGGAGGTAGAAAAAATCGCTGGCGCGCAAGTCTCACCGGCAGACGATATCCGGCTGATCGCGTCCTTGATCCAGAGAGAGAACGGGGGTTCTTGCTGCCAAAGAAAGATGTTCGATCAACCAGATCAGGATGCGCCTAACCTTGCTGACCCTGACGCTCCTTGCGTTGAAAAGAACACAGTAGCTGCGCAGAAATAAGCCGAAGGCAGGACAAATCGATTATCGCGCTGTCATGTCAAACGCAGCGCTGAAACGAAATGCAAAGGATCAGGCCAGGCGGTCAGACATCTCTGTCGGATGTGGACAAACAGGAACAATCGATCCGACATTCTTCGCTCCACGGAATGAGATCGACTAGACGAGGAATGAACGCGAACACAGCGCCTACCCCCGATCCTCCGTCATTGCCCTGGTGGATGCAGCTGGCTGTGCCGGGCGCCAGCTTGATCACGTTTGGAACTCACTTGCTGATTGCGCAAAAAGCGCCGCCTGTCGAAACGCGTTCGTACATGCTGCTCTTTTGGGAAATCATTGTCGTTTCGATCGTTCTCGCAATCGCGCAAAGATTTCGGCCTGCATTGCGTAAATGGATGCGGCATATGTGGCCGATCTTTACGGCTGCCATTCTGTTACTCGGCGTTTGGGACGTCATCACTGTCGGGTTGCACTTACTTCCGCTGCCGTATTTTCCAGGACCCGCGGCGGTGTTACGGAATTTGATTAGCGATCGGGAACTTTTGTTTGATAGCACATGGCACTCGCTCGTTTTGCTCCTGAGTGGCTACATACTCGGCGTGATCGTCGGGCTTGTTAGCGGTGTGTGCATCGGCTGGTCGAGTTCGGTGCGCTACTGGGGGATGCCGTTACTGAAAGTGCTGGGGCCAATTCCGGCAACAGCATGGATCCCCATCGCAATGGTCGTGTCGCCTTCCGCCATCATGTCTTCAGCGGGGTTGATTGCGCTTGCGGTGTGGTTCCCGGTCACAATGCTGACTGCGTCCGGGATTTCCAACACGCGAGCGTCGTACCTTGATGTCGCACGTACACTGGGGGCGCGACGCCTTTATCTGATTTTTCGAGTCGCCATACCAGCCGCCGTTCCAAACATTTTTATTGGCCTTTTCATGGGACTAGGTGCCTCGTTTCTAACTCTTGTAGTTGCCGAGTCTGTGGGAGTTAAGTCGGGTCTCGGTTGGTATGTTAGTTGGGCCCAGGGCTGGGCTGAATACGGCAAAGTCTTCGCTGCGATTATTATCATGGCCGCGTTCTTTTCTACGGTGATGACCTTGTTGTTTAAACTGCGGGATCGAGTTCTGGTCTGGCAAAAGGGAACAATCAAATGGTGATGACGACTGTTACCGAGGCTTCAGGCGTTCGCGTTCGCGACATCTGCAAAAGTTTTCCGGTGCCAGACGCTCCGGCCACACGCCGAATGGCTCTCGGCGGGATATCGTTTTCTATCGCTGCAGCTGAGCTAGTCTCGTTAGTCGGACCGAGCGGTTGTGGAAAATCGACGCTGCTTCGACTCGTCGCCGGCCTGGATCTTCCCGACTCGGGTGACCTGCTTGTTGGCAAGGAAAAAATTGTCGGACCCAGCGCCGAACGCGGTCTGGTTTTTCAAGATCCAAATCTGTTTCCGTGGCTGACTGTTCGTGGCAATATCGAGGCCGGTCTCGTTGCTCGGGGCGTGTTACGGGAAAAGCGAAATGAAGTGGGCGAATTCATGCGGTTGGTCGGACTCGAAGCGTTTGCGAATGCTTATCCGCATCATCTTTCCGGTGGAATGGCTCAGCGTGTTGCTCTTGCACGCGCACTAATCAATCACCCGAAAGTTCTCCTGCTTGATGAACCGCTCGGCGCTCTTGACGCTTTCACTCGCATGCGGATGCAGGACGAGGTGCTGAGGCTCTGGGAAAATCGGCGGACCACCATGCTTCTCGTGACGCATGACATCGATGAAGCCATCTACATGAGCGATCGGATTGTCATCATGACTCAGGCGCCCGGCCGAATCGACCGCGAGATCGATATCGACCTGCCGAGACCGCGTGATCGCACCGGCGATTCCTTCCTCCGGTTCCGCGGCGAAATACTCGAACACCTCCATTTTGCCGGCAAAGCCGCTGCATGAGTCCTAAGCGATCATGAACTCTCCAGCACAGGTCTGTTACCTGCCTTGATTCGAAGAGGTAGAAACACTGCCGCCCGATAGCAACTGGGTCACGTCGAAACTCGCAATTCTAAATGGTGGGGGCGGGCACGCAGGCTGGTTTGATTCGATCGCCTGAACTGCGGCGATCAGGAATACCTTTCCATCCTTTCCTGGTGGAAACCATTTTGGGTGCTGAACGTTCCATTTGCTGCAATCGCTAACTTGCATGGCCGGTCTAGTACCGCTGGCATCTTGAATAAAGATCGCATACGTCTGGCCATTGATGTTGTTGCAGGCGCGATTCGATTCGACTGCAAACCATTGACCGTCCGGTGACCACCATCCTGCGCGTGCTTGAAATCTTTGCTGAAACGAAGGTCCTCGCGGCGCGTGGCGGTCCAGCGGCGCCACTCTGGGCCGGCCTGTTGATGTGTCGGTGACCCAAACATAATTAAGGTCCTGATTATAATAAGAGCTGCCTCCGTGGAACTGACCGGCGAACGCGACCAGGTTGGGACTCGTTTGATTAACGCTGGGAAAGCCGGCCCAGACTGTTGCGTTTCCTAACACAGGGCGAATGGTTTGTCCGGTGATCGCATCGATCTCCGCGGTCACCTGCGCTCCGGTCACGTCAACCGCAAGATGCTGGCAATCCGGATACCATGAGGGGTAGATCATCCCCGCGGTGTTCGCCAGCAACACTGGTAGTCCACCGGGATCTACGCGGTAAATCCCGTCATCATTGCTGAACGCTACCGGGCCGCTGGTGAACCCACCGCCAGACCTGTTCCAACACCAGTCCGGTCGAGTTGATGCGAACTTTACAAAAGGTTGCACACTGCCGGTGGCGAGATCTGCACTGAACAACTTGATGTCATTCGGCGTCGTGATCTGGTTCCTTTCAAAAATCACTGTCGTCGCGTCGGCGTTCAGGACGGGGCGGTAATCGTTGACTTCTGGATTTTCCGGCAACAGAAAATTCGGTTCAACGAACGAAGACCC
>JAICUQ010000145.1 GCA_025935755.1 Chthoniobacterales bacterium
AAAACGAAATTGATTGGTGAAAGCGGCGCAGCAGCGCCGCACTCCACGACGTGGCCGCGATTTCCCTATTCCATTGGCGCTTGGTTTTGGAGTACGCTAGTGCTCCGGCGCTTTTGGCTCATTGGCTACAACACCGAAACACTGATAATTTTTAATCGTGTAGTCATTTTGAGCGAAGCGAAGCTGCAACGCAGAGGACGAAGTCCACGAGGCCAGGCTTTCAATCTCGAATTAATCACGTGCCGGTTGTGCAAGGGAATACACACAGAGATGTTTCACTTCGCTCAACATGACAGCTTCATGCATGAAAAGTGTTCTGATCCTCGTCGATCTTCAGAATGACTTTCTGCCCGGCGGCGCCCTGGCAGTACCGCGTGGTGATGAGGTGATCCCGCTTGCCGATGAATTGCAGCAACGCTTCGATCTCGTCGTTGCGACCAAAGATTGGCATCCTCCCGACCATGGCAGTTTTGCCTCAAATCACCCAGGCAAAAAGCCTGGGGACCGCATCATTCTGGATGGAATTGAGCAAATTCTCTGGCCAATGCATTGCGTTCAAAACACGCACGGTTCTGAGTTTGCCCCGTCGTTCGACACCAGCCGCATCGCTCACATTTTTCACAAGGGCACCGAGCGAAACATCGACAGTTACAGCACGTTCTTCGATAACGCGCATCGTCGCCACACGGGGTTGGCTCACTACCTGGAGAAGCACGGCATTAAAAATATTTACCTGATGGGCCTGGCACTCGATTACTGCGTCAAATACAGCGCTCTGGACGCGCGGCAACTCGGACTAAATACGTATGTGATCGTCGACGGCTGTCGCGGCATTGAGCTTCGATCCGGCGACATCGCCCGCGCGCTCGAAGAAATGAAATGCGCCGGAGCGATTCTCTTGAAGAGCAGTGAACTTTAGCTGCCGCGGTCAGCGCCCGCGGCTACAACTTTGTTGGCAAAAAAAAGCTTTGACGCGGATTGAACGCGCCAGACGCCTTTTTTTAGCTTAACAGGCCATCTCTCACTTCGAGCGGTTCGTCATTGTTCAAACCGCGTGGCGGCCGTGCGGGCGCAGAACGTGGCAATCACATTGCCATTCGCGTCCAAAATTTCACCTAACGAGTTTGTGGTAAGCTCGTCGCCGCTGGCTCCGAGTTCCACTGTAGCGGTCACCTTTTGCGATCCGATAAAAACTCCGTTCGCATTGTAGCGATCAAACATGAACGTGAAGGAGTAGTTCTGCCAGCCGTGTTCGCGCGCCCAAACGCCGTGACCGGGGCTACGCAGAACAGGGCTCGACCCCGGACCAACGCCGTATTCTGACATTGTGCCGCCCTTATTAAACGTGAACAGACCTGGGAAAGGAGTCCCTACAGGGTCGCCAGTCTGACAATTGATTGGTGTGACCATGGTTTGCCACACACCCTGGATGGTTCGTTCGGGCGCTTGAGCCGACGCAAAGGAAAACGCAACGGTTAAGGCCGCCATTATGATCAATGTTCTGTTGCATGTTTGTTTTACGGTTCTTGTTTTCATACTTTTTCTTTCTTGTTTTGGCCTTGCTTGATTTCTCCTTGTGAGAAAATCACTCTGGCCGTTACGGGAGTACAGAACGGAAACGAACGCGTGGTTACATAGAATTGATTTTCGTCGACTCGGGATTCTGTTCGAAGGTGAGCCGTCCAGCCGCCTGATCGCGGCCGATGTAATTCACCAGCTCGCCGGGCGCGATTCTGTGCCAAACGGAGAAACAGCTTCTATTTCCAAGCCGTGGGCGCTAGTTAGGCGCGGCTTTCGATTAAATCAGCAAAAACCCCTGAGTGAAATCCTGTACATCGCGCGACGCGATCCCTTGGCGTCGCAGAAAACGTAAACTGGTCTCCAATAAATCTGACAAAGCTCGGACAATGCGCTCAGCGCGTGCTGCGATGCCGATCGCGCAGCAAACATTCGAGATCTCAACTGGTTACAAACCAGTCAGATTGTTACGAGTCGCGATGCAACCATGCAGGGCAGAAGCGGGAAAACCGAGCTTAGTCCAAGACCCGAAAAGTAAAGAGTCTTTGGAAAGCTATTCTCGGCGCGAGTCGACTCGACAGCTTAGCCCTTGTTGTCTTCATCAATCCATTGTGTCATGATCACTTCCTGATGAACATAAACGTGATTCATCAGAGTGAGAGTGAACACTAACACTGAGGCCGCGTGCCGTTCTACGGAACAGATAGGGCTTAGCTAAGATCGGGCTTATTCACTATTGGTGCTAAGGTGTCGTGAAAGTTCTGTCGCTGCCGTACCTCGTGCCGCGGCTATTGGTTGCCACGATTCGGAAATGATAAGTCGTCTGCGAATTTAGGCTGCTGATGTTGGCAGCCACATTTTGGTACACGTTCCCGGTCTTGCCCTGATTCGCGGTGATGTGCCCATAGCTGGTCGTCGTACCGTACTGAAAATGCACGTTGGTTGTTAATCCATGAGGATCGACTGAGCCCTTGAGCGTAACTGAAGAACTTGTCACGTTCGTCGCCGGGTTGGTAATAGCGACCGGAAGCCCTGTCACGCTTAGCGTGGTGAAGGTCTTATCGCTGCCGTATCGAGTGCCGCTGCTATTGGTGGCTGCGATCCGAAAATGATACGTGGTGCTCGCAGTTAAATTGCCGATGTTAGCTGTGACGTTTTGGTATGTGTTCCCAGTCTTACTCTGGATCGGTGTAGTCAACCCGTAGCGTGTCGTCGCACCATATTGGAAATATACGATCGTAGTCAGCCCATGCGGATCGACGGAGCCATTGAGCCTGCTTGAAAAACTGGCCACGTTGGTCCCGGATTTGGTCGTGACGAACGGAGGACCAGTTTGGGTTGCTACCATCACGGTGAAGCTGCCGATATTGCCGGCTGCTACAGAGTGGCCTACGCCGTCGAACACCTGAAACGCCTGCATCACTACGTTGTATGTGCCGTTGTCTGCGAAATCCCAACTCCCGCCTGGCGCTGCAATCGAATATGTCGCGATACGCGGTGTTCCGTTGGTGTTGACGTCTACAGACACAAATGCGGCCGCAACGTTGAAACCACCCGGGCCGGAGACGCGCACGTCATTGTTGTCGAGGGTGCCAACGTCAATTGCTCCGTCGTCGGAATAACGGACCGTGAAAGAATACGACGTGCCGCCAGGCGCAGTGACGTTCGTGGTCGTTGCGATGGCCGTGGGATTCTCAGCGTTACTTGTGGCTGGCATGATCACAATGGCGAGGAACGCCGATATAAGAATTATCTTTGTTTTCACAATGTTTCGTTCGTCTTGTTGCATGTTTGTTTTTCTTTCTTGTTTCAGCCTTGCTTGAATTCTCCTTGTGAGAAAATCACCTCTGGCCGTTCACGGGAGTACAGAACGGAAATGAGCGCAGGGTTACGCGGAATTGATTTCCGTTCGCTCCCGAATCTGTTCGAAGATGAAGCGTTCAGCCGCTTGGTTGCGGCCGATGCAATTCACCAGGTCGCAGGGCGTTATTCTGTACCAAACGCAGAAACAGCTTCTATTTCGAAGCCGTTTCTTTCGGTGCAAGCGAGGCCAGGATTTTTTCAAATCGCGGGTCGCCACGCAGTGGATCCCAAAACGGGAGCAATTTCAGTTCTCCATACCAAATGGGGCTGGGTTGTCGAACAAGGCTTGCAAGCTGTTCGCAGGCGAGATCTGTTTCGCCGGCCCACGCAGCAGCGATGGTGAAGTACTTGATGATCTCTCCGCCGCCAAGTGCGTCCTTTTCCATGGGAAGAAGTCTAACCGCGCGTCGCCCTTCATTTAGCGCGTCTTCCCTCTGGCCTAATGCGGCATCGATCAATGCAAGAAGGCAAACTGCATGGGCGTTATTTGGCTCTGCCTGGACCTTCTTCTCCTGCTCAGCACGTGCACGAACAAATGCGTTGTGTGCTTTGGTTTCATTCTTCTTCATGCGTGTAATCAAAGCCTCGACTAACTGATAATTGAGAGAAAAGTCGTCGGCTAAGCTGACTGGATTCTCGCCGAAGGCCGCCAAGGCATCGTTTGCTGCATAAGGGTCGCGTTCAGCTAGTGCGCACGTCAGCCACTTATCAGCGATGGTTCGCATCGCAGCGGGGTTTGTCGCGCGAGTAGCGTCGAGCAACTCATGCAGCGGCCCGCTATCGCCTTTGCAATGGAAATCAAGCGCCAGAAGCTGTGCTTTGACAACGAGATCATCGGGCGCGATTTCTTGCGCTCGGCTTTGCCACCGTTTCGCCTCCGCGTAATGACGTGATAAGAGGTAATTGCCTGAAAGCTGTTCTGAAGGGGCGCGGCTGCGCGGATCGAGGTCGGCGGCTCGCTCGAGATTTCGCGTAGAGTCTTCCCAACGATTCTGGCGTCTCTGGATGTATCCCAGGAGCTCAAACACGTCTGCATCATTGGGCAATTTTTGACGGGCAACCTCCAACTCAGCCAGCGCGCGATCATAGTCGCGATAGCCCGAATAAAGATGTTCTGCCCGGGCTAGGTGTGTTTCACCAGCATCGGGCTGGAGCTGCGCCGCTGATTGGATCGCTCTTTCCGCTAGGGCGAGGCGCTCAGTTGAATGATCAAACCCGTATGAATAAAGAGCGTCGTGGGCGGAAGCCAGGAAGCAGTAGGCGTGAAAAAAAGTCGGATCACGTGCAACGGCGTGGTTGAGCAGATCGATGGCTTTGAGCCAACCTTGCATCTCGCCATGTCCCACCGCGTCTTGTGCTCGTGCATACAAATCGAACGCGACCAGGTCGCCCGTGGGTTTGCGTTCGATCGCCAGTTTCTCAGCAGGTGAGATTTTGGTGTGAAGCTGCTGAGCAACCTTCTGCGCGATCTCGCTTTGAATTGCGAACAGGTCATTCAAATCGCGATCGTATTGCTCGGCCCAAACGTGGATGTCAGACCGTGCGTCGATCAATTGGGCGTTGATACGAAGGCGGGCGCCAAATTTGCGGACGCTTCCTTCCAGAACATGCGATATATGCAAATCGTTTCCGATCTGGCGGAGATTTCGCTTGCCACGGAAGTCCATGACACTCGTACGGCTGATCACTTTCAAGTCCGCGATTTTTGCGAGCTTGGTCAAAATGTCGTCTTGCACGCCATCGGCAAAGGCGGTGTCGTCTTTTCGCTCGCTCAAGTTTTCAAATGGCAGAACTGCGATTCCAGTTGTTATTGGTGAGCGGGAAATTTCGCTGTTCCAAACGATTATTCCTAATGGGATCGCCAGCGCGAGCAACATTGCCGCCATGACCGCGGTCGTTGGATTCCGCCGCACCCATTTCTTTCCGCGGGTGAACGGTCCAATACGCCGCGCCTGAATGGGCTCATGATTCAACCAGCGTTCCAGATCTTCGGCCAGTGCGAACGCAGAGAAGTACCGGCGTTTTGGATCCTTCTCGATAGACTTCAGGCAAATTGTAGAGAGATCTCGGTCGATTTTGCGATTGAGGGAACGCGGCGGACGCGGCTCTGTGTCGAGCAATAACTTGATCGTCTCGTACGTGGTACCGCCAGCAAACGGCGGTTGGCCCGTCAGAAGTTGGTAAAGTACTGCGCCAAGTCCGTACACATCCGTTGCGCGGGTGACAGCCGCGTTATTGCCCACTGCTTGTTCTGGCGCCATGTAACTGGGCGTGCCCAGTACATCCAGAGTCTGCGTGACGCTGCTTTCTGTTTCCAGTAAGCGCGCTAACCCGAAGTCCGTCAGGTGTGGTTCGCCTTTTGCATCGAGCAGAATGTTTCCAGGTTTGATATCGCGATGCAAAATGCCGTGTTCGTGCGCGTAGTGCACTATGTGCGCTACCTTCGCCATGAGTTTTACCGCTTGCCGGATGGAGATTGCGGAATGCCTAACGACTTCGTCAAGCTGCCCGCCTTCAACGAATTTCATGCTGAAATAGCACGACCCATCGCGTTCGCCTACTTCGTGAATGGGAACAATGCCCGCATGATCGAGCCTCGCTGCGGCTTCCGCTTCCCGACGGAAACGCTTCACGTGCGCTTTGCTGGACCACTGGCCAAGGTTGATGACTTTCAACGCGACTGTGCGGTTAAGACCTTTCTGGCGAGCTCGAAATACAACGCCTTGACCACCACGCCCGATTTGCTCTAGCAATTCGTAGCCAGCGAATTCCAGCAATGAGGGGGAGACTGACACGCCTTCTCCGACCTGCACCGAGGCTTTAGAGGGCAGGCCGAACGCGTCGATCGTCCCCAGAGAAGACGATCCATCTCGTTCAATCTCTGGTTCGTCACACTCCAGAGCTATCTCCAACAAACAGGCAGCACACGATTCCTCAGGGGAATCCGGCGGAACGGTCGCGCCGCATTTGAAGCAGAATCTGCTCGTGGTGGTCATTTCAAGCCCGCCGAATTCGTTCACTCAAATACTGCACGAAAATTCGCAGAAGGTTATGAACGCAGCGCGGCGATGAGGTGGCGCAGCTCGTCTTCAATCTCGGCGGGCGTTGCCACCGTGTGAGCGACCTCCTCGCGCAACAGTTGGCGGTAACGCTGTCGCAATCGGTGGAAAGCCTGTTTAACCGCGTTCTCGGTCATGCCAAACGCGCGCGCGATTTCCGCTTGCGACGGCCGCTCCGGTTCGTCAGAAAGCAATGTGTTCAAGCGCTGCAACAATGATGGATTGAGAGACCTTAGCGACTCCTCTCGCAATCGCGCGAACACCCGGTCAAGCACTGTGAACGCCCATCGGCGATCATAAAGCAGATCGGGGCCTAGCATATCACTACGGTCGACGTCGCTGACCTCGTAAGATTCAATTCCGTCGAGCGGAATCAGGGTCCGACCGCCTCCGCGTTTGAGCGCTGCAGCGTCACGGCGTTCGTTCGCCATGAAATGCTTAAGCGAAGTCAGAAGAAAGGAACGCAACCGCCCCTTCTCCTGGCGCACAGAGTTGAAATCCTTCCGTGCCAAGATCAGCGCGAAAAAACCCTGCGTGATGTCTTTCGCTTCTTCTGGCTTGGCACCTTCTCGCCTGGCGAAGCTATAAATGGGCCGCCAGTACGTGCGGCAAAGATTTTCTAACGCTTCTTGCGCAGCCGGCAATTCACCTCGTGCCTCGAGCACTACGCTCCAATGGGTGGTAGCAAACGCGGCCGGGCCGGCAGATGTCGGATCGGTTCCAGTCAATGCAGTAACGTCACAAGGGGTAACGCCCACGCGTTAATGACAGTAAAAAGGCGAGTCGAAAGCAAGCCTGCATGCGAACTGACCAGTCGCCGGAGGCGCTGACTCCTGCTGCCCCGAAAGCATTCGGGGCTACAATTACGCCGGCAACACGGTGGAGAGCGTTACTTCTCTGTCGATAGTTTCCTTCACCACTTTTTCGACAGTGGCCCCGACTTTCGATCCGTCGCGATCAAGTATCCACACCTGCTGGCCTTGCTCGAACGAACCGCGCGTCATGACCTTGAGCAGAACGCCCTCTTCCGTCGTCGGATTGTCGAGCACATCGATGACAATCGCTTCAGTCTTTCCGACGCTTGTCAGCAACGTCAGGTCCTCGTCAACGTTCGGCCTTTGCATGGACAGTAGATCTCCCTGTTCCTGTTAAAAGTATCGACCCTCGCTCCGGTGCCGAGTGTGTCGGTCCTCACAAAGAACTGAGTTGAGATCAGAAAACTGATTGCTGTAGTGTGCGCTGTCCTCAGCGCAAAAATCTTGCCGGTTTCTCAGATATCCGCTGGGACAGCGGACGCTACAAAGCTGCGCTGGTGGCATTTATCTAGGCAGCAAACACCGGCTTCTCGCGGCAGCAAAGTTCAAGTTTGTTGCCGTCGGGATCTTCGAAAAAGAAGGCGTAATATCCTGGACTGTAACCCTTGCAAATCTCCGGCCCTTCGAGCTTCTTCCCGCCCGCTTCGCGCACAAGTTTCGCAATCCGATCCACCTCTTCACGTGTATCTGCCCAAAACGCGATGCGCGTGCGATTGGGTTTATGATTTTTATCGGGACTCAGGCCAAAAAATTCCGACGGTTTGCCGCCGATAGCGGAATAAAAAGTATGGTAGGATCCGCCGGGTTTCTCGTGAACAAATCCAAGCTCTGGCAAAAATTTCCGGTAAAACTCTTTGGCCCTTTTCATGTCTGTCACCCGCAGATCGATATGATCGAAGCAACGCGTTTTCATGATGCACGGTCGACTGCTTGGCCAAGCACTTCAAACGGCTGTGATCGCAAAACGTAGCGGGCGCACTCCTCTGCGCTCGCTATGCTGTTGGTGATTCTTACCTCGCTGTCGATTTCAACTGCCAAATACCGGTCGCGCAGTATCAAACTGGCCCGGCGCGGAAACCCGCGTTTCCCTCTTCACCACGGCGGAGTGCAAGTCCACCGGGAACACAGACCTGCGGGTCTATCTTCCTGCACATACTTTTAACGGTTCAACGCTTCAATTATTTAATGTATCGATCGCGGCTCAGAAGCAGAAATCGCTGATGGTGATGTTGAAATTCGTGTTGGGCGTTCCTGGGTTGTCTGCACGGACACAGGGCAGCCGTCCCCGTGACACAGGAAGGTGTTCGGCGCGATTATATTAAGTTGAGTGTCGCTATCCTTGGTGATGCTGTTCGGGCTTACTGGCGTTCCTCCGATCTCTACAGACTGCACCAGCGAAGGATAAACGCACTGCCTTCAATACCTTTCCTAGCGGATAGCTTCGCGAGGATTCGCCTCT
>JAICUQ010000243.1 GCA_025935755.1 Chthoniobacterales bacterium
CGGACCGCCTTTGCGAAATTGATCGATCAGCCAGTTACTACCCAGAACTCCAGCAGGCTTTTCCGGACTCGCTGTAGCAGCCGGAGAAGGACTGGTCGCAGCAGCCGCAGCAGGACTTGTTGCACCAGCCGCAGCGGGACTGGTCACTGCCCCGGGCGCTCCAGGTTGACCGGCTGCTGGAGATTGTCCTGCAACACCAGGTTCTCCCGGCGGCGGCGGTGGTGGTTGCTGTCCCGGCGGCAAGTTCGTCGCAGGTTGCTGTCCCGGCGCAGCGGGCTGCTGCGCCGCCGCTGCGGGATTTCCCGGTGCCTGAGCCGCCGGACTCGTGCCTCCACTCGCCGGCGGAGCTTGTGCCGCAGGCGGAGCTTGTCCAAATGAAACGAGCGCGAACGCGAGTGAACAGAGACAGGTAGTGATTAATGTTTTCATAGTTGAAGCACGGGTTTGATGACCGGTTCGATTTCTGTACAGGTTTTTCCTTATCGCAGAGGACTTGTTCAGGAGTCCAGCAAAACTTTTCATTTTTTTCCGCGATAGTTTTTGCGCCTAGGGCGCATCTATATTTCGGAATATCTACACTGCAAGGTTGTAAGCAAGTGATTCAAATCCTTCCCTAGGGATTTTCGGTCTTGCGACGCGGAAAATCATTGCGCATTCGCGACGGTATTTCGCAATGGCGGCCAATCACCGATTTTTGCTTCCAATTCATCTCCAGCTCGAATGGGTCCGACACCAGCCGGTGTCCCAGTGAGAATGACGTCGCCCGGCAAAAGTGTCAGAGATTGACTAACGAATGCAATGATCTGCGAAATGGAATGGATCATTTGGTTCGTCCGCGCGCGTTGGCGCAGCTCGCGATTCTGCCACAACTTTATCGGCACATCGCGCACATCGGCACCGGCATGAACGAAGGGTCCGACCGGTGTGTAGGTGTCGAACGATTTGCAGCGACCAAATTGCTTCTCCTGTTTTTGCAAATCACGATCGGTGATATCGAGAGCGATGGTGTAACCAAAAATGCGATTGAGTGCATCGTCTGCGCTGACATTTTTTGCAGGCGAGCCGATCACGACGGCGAGTTCAGTTTCGAAGTCGGTTTTGTGATCAGGAAACGCGATTTCAATCACGCCGGTGTGCGCCAACAACGAACTCGGCGCTTTAAACCAAATTAACGGCGCGCCGATTTCAGTGCGCTTCATTTCCGCGATGTGCTCCGCGTAATTTAATCCAACCGCGATCAATTTCGATGGCGCGACTGGCACATCAATTTGCAAATTTGCGAGCGGCAGCGTTTCGCCTGTGGGCTCAAGTGCAATCCAATATGGCTGTGACAGCCGGTGTACTTTGTCGCCGCGCAACTCGCCATAGAAAAATTCGTTGCCTGATCGGAATCCACCAAATGTTTTCACGGCTTTAGATAGTACGTGTCATGTTGAGCGAACGTTCCAACGAAATGTGAAGCATGAGGCCGGGCTTTCAAACATCTCTCGACATCATTTCATAGATACCGCTCACCTCATGAATCAGAGATCCTTCGTTTCACTCAGGATGACAAACCAGTCTTATTTCGGAACGACGGCCACGAAATCGCGGACCGGTTTTCGGCCCGGAACTGAGAACGCGCTGCCGTCCTGTCGTGCGAACCAGAACGCGCTGGAGGAACCACCATCGAGATTCATCGCTCGACGGATTCTAGAATCCGCAGCGACGGGTAGAGTGGCGAGAATGTCTGCTAAGTCCGAAAGTGAAACCGCCGAGCAAAAGCCGAGCAAGGCACGATCGTTCGCACCTATCGCTGCAAAGGTTCGCCGCGCCCATTGCGAATCATTGAGACCGCGAATGCGCTTATTCGCTGCAACCAGAAATGGTCCAGCTTGGATTGCAGCAATTATTCTTTTCGCGCGAGGAAATTCGTCCGCGCGCACGATATCGATGCCGCGATCCGACTGCAGCAAGATTCCCGTGATGAGACGGGCCCGCCGCAACGGCGAGAAAGTCGCACCATCCGCGATTCGCAATCCGATCGGTTTAAAGTCCGTGTCGAAATAACCGCCGTTGACGCCGCATGCATATTTTTGTCGCTTCATCACTGCAGCGAGGCTTTGGCCGTCAGGATTATCAATCACACGCAAGGCAGTCGATTTGGCTGGAAAAACGGCAAAGTCGAAGTCTACCCGTTGGCTGGCAGCAGTCTCTTCCACAGCAACATGTCGATGCTCAATTCCTGCGAGACCAGGTTCTGATTCGGATGAAAGAATTTTCCACTCTGCGTGCGCAGAGATGGCAAGGGCTGCCGGGAGGAGAAATAGCGATCGGTAAAGCAATCGCGCGGTGGAAGGGAAGTGGGACCGCACCATCAATGCTACTACGCTTTATCCGCGTACTTGGTGAAGAGCGCCTGGAATCCCGGATCGTTCCGGAGCGGGTCCCATGCAGGATTAACTTTGAGCTCCTGCAACGTCACTTCGCTGGGCCGCTTCAACAGTCCATCCAACAACTCGATGGCGCGAGCGTTATCCCCCAGAATGGTATAGACCTGCGCGGCCTGTTCGGTGATTGGTGGGCCTTCGAATGCGTCTTTGTTTTCCGGCCGCAAATCCATTGCTCGTTGCGCTTCGGCGATTGCCGCATCCTTTTCGCCAAGCCACGCCAGAGTTTTTGCCAGTTGAACGTGTAAGTCCGCATCGTCCGGTCTTTGGTTCACCTGTTCTTCAAGAATTTCTTTTGCCTTGAGGAAAGCGATATGCGCCGATGCATCATCGCCCAAACCTTTTCGAGCGATACCGATCGAGAAATATTTTAGCGCCAGCGAGCCCGGAACAGCCGAAAACAAATCGTCGTTCAATTGTTCGCTCAGTTGCAAAAGCTGCTGGTACTTGCGTTGCAACAGAAGAAAACTGGCTTGGCCGCCGAGTATCTTTAGCCGCTCCTCATCGCTCATGGGAAATGATTTCACTTTCTCCAGTATTTGCTCACACGCGCCGAAATCCCCCTTCTCACCCAAAGCAAGTTTGGCCTTGATCTCCCAAAGGCCGGTCGCTTGAGGATTGATTTGAAGCGCGCGATCGACCGTCTTGTTAGCGGCATCGAAGTTTCGCAGCATCTGATAATTCATGACCAGATTTTGCAGAGGCCAAGTGTCTTTAGGATTTAAACTCGCCGCCTTCTCGAGATTTGCGGTGGACTCAGCCCATTTACCCTGCCGGCGCTGGATCGCTCCGACCGCCAGATAAACGTCGGACTCGTTAGGCAAAGCCTGCTGTGCAATTTCGAATTCCTTCAGTGCCGCTTCGTAGTTGTTGTCGCCGTAATAGTACGAGTA
>JAICUQ010000006.1 GCA_025935755.1 Chthoniobacterales bacterium
A
This sequence comes from Chthoniobacterales bacterium, assembly GCA_025935755.1. Classification (GTDB taxonomy): domain Bacteria; phylum Verrucomicrobiota; class Verrucomicrobiia; order Chthoniobacterales; family UBA10450; genus Udaeobacter. The sequence goes on from JAICUQ010000006.1 coordinate 2, forward strand.
TAACGGAACATCTCCGCCAGCGGGCTTATTGCCGTTCGCCAGAAGCAGCGAGTTTGCGGTCGAAGAATTCGGCCGTAGCGCCGTAGGCGCGGACCCAATCGTTCCAACGGAGCAGATCGTGAATTTCGTCGGGGAAGATTAGTTCTTCGAATACGACTTTTTGGTTGCGCAATTTCTCGACCAGGTCGGTGGTTTGCTGGAACGGCACGTTACGATCGTCGTCGCCGTGGACGAACAGCACTGGGGAGCGCCAGTTTGCGATGCTTGCGACTGGCGACGATTTGAACGCCAGTTCGCGCGCTTCCTTGATGTCGGGCGCGACGTCGGCGTCTTTCGCCTCGGCTTCTGCGGCCCACATCGGAAGGAAGACCGCCCAGTCATGTACACCGTGGAAGTCGACGCCGGCTTTGAAGATGTCGGAGTTGCGCGCGAGACCCATAGCGGTCAGAAATCCACCGTACGATCCGCCCCATAATCCGAGCCGTTGCGGATCAACGTTGTCGAGCGTTTGCAGATATTTCGCACCAGCGACAACGTCCTGGTATTCGGATGCGCCGCGCCAGACCGATTTTGGCGGCTCGCGAAAGGCGCGTCCATACATAATCCCGAGCCGGTAATTCACCGACAGCACGGTGTAACCTTTGCTGGCCAGGTATTGATTCATCGCGTAGGCGTTGTGGTAATACTCCATGTAATGAAACCCGAGCAGCATTTGCCGGATCGGTCCGCCGTGGGTGAAGATCAGAGCAGGACCGCGTCCTGTCTGGTTCTTTGGTGTGAACAACTGGCCGTGAATTTCCAAGCCATCCTCACTTTTGAACAACACCTGCCTGGGAGTGACTAACTGCGCCGATGGGAAATCCGCAGGAATTGTATGCTTAGCAATCAACTCGCGCCCGCTGCTCGTTAGGCGATACGGCATGGCGGGCGATGTCCCGGTTGAGCCGAGACACAACACCGTATTGCCATCGCTCGTCTCCAGCGGGTTCCATTCGATTGTCTCACCGTCAGTGAGTGCTTGCGGTTCGCCGCCTGTCGCGTTCACGCGCCAGATGTGCCGGCGATCGACGTCGTTCTGGTTCGAAGTGAAAAGAATGCTGCGTTTGTCTGCGCTTAGCACGACTTCCTCCACGTCAAAGTCACCCGGCGTAAGGAGCTGAGGAGTTCCGCCAGTAGCGGCGATCGAATAAAGATGGTTCCTGCCATCTTTCTCGCTCGCGAAAATGATGTGACCTGCGTCCGTGAACTTCAGTGATTCAAACGCGAACAGTGGCAGCGAATCTTCCATCGCATGGCCGCCCTGAAACAACTCGCGCCCTTCGCCGGTCTGCGCGTCTGCTATCCAAAGTGCCCACGGTCGCGGCAACTCAGGAATGAGCGGCCTCTTAAATTCGATACCAGGCTGGCGGATAAACGCGAGTTGTTTGCTGTCGGGTGACCAAACTGGATTCGCATCGCGATTCGTAGTCGGCGCCAGATAGGTGATCTTCTTCGTCGCCAGGTCGAGCACGGCGACGAACGAGTGATCTTTGCGGTTTGATCGAAACGCGATCCGTTTCCCGTCCGGCGACCAGCGCGGTGTGTTGGTTTCGCCTGCCAACTCATCGAGTTGCTCCGCCTTTCTTTTGCCGTCGGTTGGTGCTATCCAGAGATGTTTTTTCCCGGCCCAAACAACATATTTTCCATCAGGTGAGATCTGCAGATCTTCGCACCCTTCCTCGTTGCAGCCGACGTCGCCGAGGAAACGTCCCGCAGCTGCGGGACCGCTCACGTTCACTGCCCATGCCTGCTGTTTAGGCATTTTCGTGAGGCTGGCCGGATTGGCCGAGGTACCCTCTTTGTTGATCTCACTGCCGCGCGCGTAAACGAGCGTTTTTCCATCCGGCGTCAGTTTCAGGCTCGCGATTGCCTGGCCATCGTCGCCTTTGTAATGCGTTATTTGTCGCGATACGAAATCGGGCGGGTCTGCTATCCAGATGTTGCGTTCGCCTTTGTTGTCGAACACCCATGCCACGCGTGGCGCATGAGAAGCGCTCGTTAGGCCATACGGAAACGGCGCACTCATTACCTGCTCAATGCTGAATGGTTCGGCAAAGCAAAGGACGGGCAACAATGCGCTGCCGAGACTAACGACAAGAAAGTAGAATGATCTTTTCAACACAGTCGCGCATTATCGTGGGCGATTGATGACGCGTCGAATGGAATTGGATGACCGGGGAGCGCGGGCGCCTCGCCCGCAATCCGAGGCGCCTCGCCTCGGATCTCTGAGCACATCGCCCCGATTGACTCAGACGAACTTGCGTTGCGCACTGCTGAAGAGCCATTCAACGAGGCGTCGTTCCTTGATTATTATGAATGGGTTTACGTAGCACAGGCATCTTGCCTTTGGGCAACGCGAATAAACGATTGCGAAGGTCCGAGGCGAGGCGCCTCGGATTGCGGGCGAGGCGCCCGCGCTCCCCGGTCAAAACGAGCATCAGGTGGCGCGATTCATTGGCGTCGAGGCGGGGCGACCTCGCCTGGTTGGGCAGGTCTTTCAAAAAACTGGATGTAATTGCTTGCACTTAACCGTTTTGCGGCTGAAATCTCCCGCCGCAATACACGCATTATGATTAAGAAACTATCTTGTTTAATAGCGATCGCTATCATCGGCGGGGCAGTGACAATTTTTGCGCAGAGTGGGGTGAAACCGGCAAACGTCGGCGAGGGGACACTGATGGTTAAAGGTAAAAACTATTCGTTAAAAAATGCTGCAGCCTACGAGACTACGGTCGACGGGGAGAACGGGATCGCGGTGGTGCTCAGCGGTCCAACGATTTCAAACGAAAAAATCAGTGAGGCGAGAAAATCGGATAAGAAAGATGAGCCTACTGATTTCAGGCGGCCTTACGTAAAACTGGAGTTCACGAAGGCCGGGGAATTCAAAGGTTGGGGCGCGGCTACGACTGACGTATCGCTGGGCAGGCATAGAAGTGCTGCGACGGGAGAAATCAAAGTGCAGGACGGCCGCGCGATCGGCAAAGCGAGTCAGCCTAACGAGACCGAAGGTATGTTTCCCTCGGGATTGGATGTCCATTTCGACGTACCTCTGGTTCGTGCCGGAGATTCGTTGCCGCCGTCCAAAAAGCCCGGACCCGCGGCTAATGTTAAGCCAGCCGTGACCGGCATCTTCAAGGGGAACGGCAAGGACGCGAAGCTGGCTTATGTATCCGCGCATTGGCGCGAGCCGTTTGGCGATAAGCCTTCCATGGTGCTGGTGTTCACCGAGAAGGATCATTCCAAGGATAAGAAGCCCGACTTCAACGCGGGATTCGGCAAGTTCGGAAGCGCGTTGATCGTTTCACTGCACGAAGACGGCGATATCTTTGGGTGCGAGGTGGCGCATAACGCGCTTAAGCATCAAAACTTTAGTTCGATCGGCAAGATCAACACAAACGACTTCGAGTATGCGGATGGCCAGGTAAAAGGAGAATTGGCTACCGATGGGCCGGCGGACATCTTCGGCGAGACGTGGGAAGTGAATGTGAAATTTGTAGCGCCGCTCGGAGAGACGCCAAAAGAATTTCAGGTTGCAGCTCCCAAACAGGCTGAAGAAGATGCAACCGACAAATCCGCTGTGAGCGAGGCAATGAGTGAGCTGAGCGAAAAATCAGCCGCCAAGCCGGCAAAGGATCAACTAAGCGCCAGAGATTTAGCCCTAACGAAAGATGCGACCGAGGTCGAGTATAAGGGGCTTGTTGAACAACTGGGATTCAAGAGCAAGGCCAATGTGAAGAGCGCCTGCGCCGAACTGTCGGCGAATCTCAAGGCCCAGGGCTGGACGAAAGAAGGTAGCGATTTAGTCACGCCAGCCTCTGCAATCTTGAAGCGGAAGCGGGGAGACGCTGAACTCACAATCTTCGTGAAACCGGCGAGCGGCGGGAGTGAGGTGAAGATGATGACGGAAGGGCTTTCCTGGGATGACAAGTAACGCTGCGAATCCTTCCTGATTAGTCTGTCATTCCGAGCGAAATCGAGGAATCTCTGATTGATTGTCCCTCCCCGGTTTTCTCGCGCGCAAATACGCGCTATCTAAAACCCGGAGGGTTAAGTGCTAGAAGAAATCGAGCACGAGCATGAGAATGGGAAGAGGACGAGCACGAGGATGAGGATGAGGATGGAAGCGAGATACTCGGGCATTGATGGATACGTTGGCAATACGCCGTTGATTCGACTGAGGCGATTATCGGAGCTGACCGGATGCGAAATCCTGGGAAAAGCGGAATTCATGAATCCGGGCGGCTCGGTGAAAGATCGCGCGGCATACGGAATCATTACTGACGCTGAGAAAGCAGGCCGGCTGACGCCTGGTGCAACTATTGTTGAGGGAACGGCTGGTAATACCGGGATTGGCCTTACGGTGATCGGACGGGCGAGGGGATATCGCACCCTTATTGTGATTCCGAATAACCAGTCGCCGGAGAAAATGCATTTGCTTCGAACGCTCGGCGCGGAAGTGAAAGCGGTTCCGGAAAAACCGTACAAGGATCCGGAAAATTACAATCATATCGCCCGTCGGCTCGCGGAGGAGCGCGACTGGTTCTGGGCGAACCAGTTCGATAATACCGCTAACCGCGACGCGCATTATCGCGGCACGGGTCCTGAAATTTGGAAGGAAACCGGAGGCGTGATCACTGCGTTTGTTGCTGCGGTCGGCACCGGTGGAACGCTCGCGGGCGTGAGCACTTACCTGAAGGAACAAAACCCAAATATTCAGATTATTTGCGCCGATCCATACGGCGCTGCGATGTGGTCGTGGTTTACGAATGGAAACCTGGAAACAAATGATGGCGATTCGATCGCAGAAGGAATCGGTCAGGGGCGCGTCACGAAGAATGTCGAAAACATCAAAGTCGATCGCGCTTATCGCATCCCGGATCAGACCGGCCTAACGATAGTTTACCAGCTGCTCCGCCAAGAAGGTTTGTTCCTCGGTTTATCGACCGGTATCAACGTTGCCGGCGCTGTGCGATTCGCCATGGAATCCGGCCCCGGCCAAACGATCGTCACGGTCCTTTGCGATTCGGGCCAGAAATATCAATCAACGCTGTTCAACCGTGACTGGCTGGCTTCGAATCATCTCGATCCGGATCTTCCGTTGGAATCAGTTCTGGGTTTGGTGTGATTCCTCAAACCGTTGAATCGCCTGATCGCCATTGCACCGGATAAATCCAGTGCTATAGCCGCGCCCGTTGTCCGCCGTGCGGAACGCAGTGTCGAAACGATTGTCGCCGTTAAGAACGCGGACGCGGAGTGGGGCGAGGTCTGGGCGTTGGTTGGAACCTCGGCGTAGGCGTGGGTCGAGGGGTTGGAGTAGCGGTGGCAGTTGCAGTTGCTGTTGCTGTCGCTGTGGCCGTTGCAGTTGGTGTCGCGGTAGCAGTTGCCGTCGCGGTTGGGGTCGCGGTTGCCGTTGCTGTTGGACTCGCAGTCGGTGTCGGCGTTGGAGTTCCGCCTGCGAAAGCGAGCGGGTTCGTGTAAAGATCGAACTGGTGCAAAGTTCCATTCGGATTGGTGCCGTCGCAGTTAGCGTTATCCGCCCATAATGTATAGAGCTTGCCGCCGAACGCGGACAGCCCAACGTAGTCACCATAATCAATGCCGTTGCCCGAAGCAGTAGCGTTCGAGAACCCGCCGCTCAACCGCCGGTTCGGGGCCCATGTGGCGCCACCATCGGTGGTGTAGGTACCGTAATATTCAGCGTCGTCATTAGGAATCATGTTCGTCCCGCCTGGACCGGGTACGCCGTTATCATTGCGACAATCGTGAAAGCCTACTGCCACGATTCCCGATGTAGAATCGAGAGCGACATAAGGCAGGAACTGACTGTTGGTGGTTGCGTCATCATTCACGCGCACCGCTGCGCTCCACGTCGTTCCGTCGTCGGTCGATGTGCGCATCATGATGTCGGTGTCATTGTTCTCATTAACGGTTTCATCTGTGTAAACGAGATAAATCCGATCGTTGAAGGGTCCGCCTGTTGCATCCCAAACCACGCCGGCTTCCGCATCGACTGAGCGTTCGTCCTGAGCTGGAATAAAGTCGAAGCCACCGACGTTGGTTGACGTGGCCGTTACGCGCGGGCCGAAACCGCCTGGTCCCAAACCGTCAGCGTCGACATTGACATAGATCGTCGCTGGACCCTCTCCGCCAGTCGGGCTCTGATAGGTTACGATGACTTTGCCGCCGTTCGTGCCGGGTCCGACAGCGATACCGCCGAAGCTGCCGGTCGCGGATGGGATCGCTTGTTGCGCGTTAAATGGTCCCCACGTACCCAGGCCGGTAACCGGAGCGCCGCGCGCGACCATGCTTCCGCTCTGATTCCAGTCGACCCAAACGCTTCCGTTGCCAACAGCGATTGAGGGTTGGTCAATGCTACCAGTACCCGCAGTGACTGGCGCACTGAATGTAGCGCCGCCGTCGGTGCTCAGGATGACGTTAATTTGGTTAACGCTGTTGTTGATGTAAACCAGGAACAAGTTGCCGAACGAATCCCACGCTGCCTGACCGTCGCAGCACGCCACACCAGTGGCGACGGTGCCGCGTGTCCAGGTCGTGCCGCCGTCTGTAGAATACGCGCGGAAAATACTGGCTGAGCTGGGGTTGTTCGAGGTAGCTACGATGCGGTTTGGGTTCGTCGGGTCGACGTTCATGAAACTCTCAGCCTGGTTACCGGCCGTGGCGCTGGCATTCACAACCGGCTCCAGGCAGGTCAGCGGCCTGAAAAGTTCGAATCGTTGCGGTGCGCGCTCCGGGGGCTTTATGCATTTACGTGTACCGTCGGGCACTTCGACGTGCTTTCTTGGAACTACTACCTGCGCGTGCAGCATCGGTGTGGAGGGCGCGAGCAACCCGAGAACGGCGGCAAGCATGGTCAGGTAGAAGCGTGTGTTCATGTCTTTGTTGTATCGTGAAGTGGTACGGAGCGAATTGACGTGGACTGGAAACTGAACGGGATTCTTGAAAGATTTTCGAACGAGTGTCGAGGTTTATTTTGTAACATCAGTCTGCTGCGCGTCGAACATTGACGGCAGTTTGAAAAAACCGGATCGTCCTTCGTCCGGTATGAATCGACTTTGTCGCGGAGCATTATTGATTGTTATCTCATTGATGCTGATGGGTACTGCGCTCCCGTCGATGGCTCAACCCGCTGCTGACGACGCCGTCTCGCTGCAGAAAAAAGCCGGTGAAGCGCAGGCGAGTATTCACGCCAACAAAGCCGATCGCGATCAGCTGATGATTGCGGTGAAAACGAACGAGGTGCCGCTGGCCAAACAGGTTCTCCTTAGAAACGGATTTACCGCTGAAGATTTGGAAAACGCAAAAATTGTTCTGCGAACCGGTGGTGGAAAGGGAATAGAAAACGAAATAGAAATCACTGCCAGGTGCTGTAATCCGAAGGAAATCACAATCGCGCGATCGCTGGATTACTTCACAAAATAGTTTGCGGCAGATCTGGAAGATTTCCGAAAAAAGATGGATCGCCTTGTCCACAAGGCGATGCAGGGCCTGAGCCAACGCCTTGAGGACAACGCGTTCCACCTTTTCCGCTTTCCAGATTAGATCTTCCTAGACGGATGAGCTTTCACGTGGCGAAAGTGACGACGGTATTGGCCAGGTGCGATTTTCAGGGTGCGCTGAAAAACGTTGCGCATTGAGTTGACGTTTCCGAAGCCGCATTCGCCTGCAATCATTTCCATGCTGTTGTGACTTTCTTCCAGCCGGCGGCGCGCGGCTTCGACTCGCAAACGCTCGATAAATTTTGCCGGGGTTGTCTTCATTTCTTTTGTAAAAATGCGCGCGAAATTGCGCGGACTCATCGCGACGCGCTCTGCCAGTAACGGAACAGTCAGGGGTCTGTGCAGGTTATCGAGCACCCACGCCTCTAATTCGCGCAAAGGTTTTCGATCGGTCAGTTGCAGTGATAATGCAGCGCTGAATTGCGACTGACCGCCTGGCCGCCGCAAATAGAGCACCAGGTTGCGCGCAACCTGCAGGGCGAGTTGCGAACCGTGATCTTCCTCGACCAGTGCCAGCGCCAGATCCATTCCAGCTGTGACGCCGGCAGACGTGTAAACGTTTTCGTCACGCACAAATATCGGATCGGGTTCTACCCTCGTATGCGGCGCGCGTTTGATGAGGGTCTGGCACCAGTTCCAATGAGTAGTGGCACGCCGGCCATCGAGTAAACCGGCCCGGGCCAGGAGCATTGCGCCAGTGCACACCGAGCCGACTCGCCGGATTCGGGGGGAAATTTTTTTCAGCCAATGAACCGCTTCCGGATTAACTTCATTCTGTTCAATGGCATCCCCACCGGCTACGAGCAGTGTGTCGATATTTCCAGGTATTTCGCGAAACGTTTTGTCCGCAGTGATGTGCAGTCCGCAGTTGGCAATTAGTGATCGACGCGAACAAACAGTCGCGACTTCGACCGAATAAATTGGTGGCGTTCCAGGATGCTCTCTGGCGTGCATTTCCGATGCGCGTGCAAAGACCTGAAGCGGTCCGACAAGGTCAAGGATTTCGACGCCGGGCCCAGCCACAAATACCACCCGCCGTGTCCCTGGTTGGAATGATGATTTGTTCGGTTTAAGTACGTGTTTTGATTTCAATTCGAAGAGCCGGATGTGGCCGGTCGGCGCGCGGTGGCAGTGACAAATCTTTCCGGAGCGGTGTCGAAGGTTTTCTTGTCATCTTCCGAGCAGAAATAATAAGTCGCGCCTTTGAACACGGATTTCGGAGCAACCTTTGGATCGACGTCCATTCCGCACACCGTGCAAAGCGGATGCTCCGATGTGGACACCGGTGATGTGGCGTAAGTCTTATTGGAATCAGGATTCATCCAGCCTTCTCCCTGATATTCCATGTTATAGGCCGTGTTCTTCGCAACGTTGCGACCGTAATAGCGTTCGACTATGCGGAGCGCGAGATCGATCCCGGAAGAAAGACCGCCGGCTGTTGCCAGATTTCCATTCTCGACAAATCGCGCGCCGCGCTTCACTTGAATCTCCGGGAATTGCATGGCGAAGCGTTCAAACGCGCCGTGATACGTGGTCGCAGATTTCCCGTTCAGCAGTCCCGTTTTCGCCAGAACGAATGCGCCTGTGCAGACTGACATGGTCACATCTGTGGTTTTTGAAGATTTCCTGACCCATTCCAGCACTGCTGCGCTCGGTGGACTCTGCGCCGGAATAACAATCACCTTTGGTGGTGGCGCATCTTCGATCGTGTAATCGGGAACGATCTGCATTCCGCCGCTGGTGCGGATTGGTTTCCGGGTTTCGCCTACCGTGTATAAACGGAATGGCATCTCTTCACTGCCGGGAATCATGACGTCCTGGAAGACTTCCCACGGCCCGCAAAAATCGATCACGACAGCACCATCGGAAATCAGAAAGGCTACCGGGATCTGTCCTTTGCCTGGCGGTTTAAGCGAATTCGCATCGGCCGTCACAGCGTTCGGTTTTGATTTTGCGCCGGTGTCAGCCGGAGTTGTGGTTGCGAAGATTGCACGGAGCGCCAGCAGACCAAGAGCAACCAGGAAACAGAATCGTGCTATTCGACAAACGAACTCTACTTTATTGATGGTACGAGCATTCATAAGTCGAATTTTCGGGTAATCGGTTGGTGGCAGCAATGACAACAATCATCATATTTCTGCCAATAACGACCATCTGGTTACCGTCCATTTCTGTAGCGCGTCTCTGTGAAACGCGTTTCTTGCTGTAGCATGAACATGAAAGCCCCGCCTCAAGCGAAGCGGCTAAAAGATCGCCTGGGCGAGACGTTTTCTGGAAAGAATGCAGCGACGCGCGCATTCACACCGGCGAATACGAATTCAATAACGGGTCGAATAGTTGACTCGACGTATTATGAAACGGCTGCTGCTATGTCTTGGCGTCATCTTTTGCGGGGTCAGTTTCGCAAATGCGGACGAGACGATTCGAACGCTTCAACAAACTCTCAAAAATCAGGGTTTTTATTATGGCGCCGTCACAGGTGACAAAAGCGCCGAAACGACATCGGCGATTCGCCGTTATCAAATTCGCAACGGGCTACAAGTAACTGGCGAGCTCAATGAAGAGACATTGCGCTCGGTCAAATCGAGCTCGAATTCCATCGCCACAGCATCGCGACCGATTCCACAACCTGTCGCACGAGCTAACAAAATCGGCGACGCGAACGGCCTTGCGAATCAGAGCTCCCCGGTTCCCGCATTCAGCCAACCGGATCATCCGCTTCAAAGCAATCCGCAATATTCCGCGAGCTTTTATCAATCAGCGCCGATTCGGATGAACCGGCGGACGATCGCGGGAGTGCAATACCAACTGATGAGTCGCGGATATTACCGCGGCCGCGTCGATGGGAAATACGGACGCGAGACGGCGTTCGCGTTGCGAGCATTCCAATCGAGGGCCGGACTTCCGTCCACGGGACGTTTGGACACGGGAACGCTCGAAGCGCTTGGGTCCTACGACGTGGACTTCGCGTATACCGCGCCACGATCTCCCGGTTATGAAACCTGGATGCCAGTGAGAAAATTCAAAGACGGGAAGTGGAAGATGAAGTGGAAGAGATATCATCGCCCGTTTGGCAGCGATGATCGCGACGAAGATCGGCAGGTGAATAGGAGCTCTCCCTGGAATCCTTCCAACGACGACTATTAAGCCGGCGCGGATTCGATAACTAATGCGCAGGCGGTTGAATCGCTGAGAGATCTTCAGAGAGCATTGTGAATCGATGCGTAACGCATCATACTTCCGGCATGACCGACGAACGCATCCAGAAAATCAAATCGGCAGTTGAATCGGCCGATCATATTTCACCGGAGAAAAAGGGCGAGCTTCTCGACGTGCTCGCGAAATTAAAACCGGCGATTGCCGAGGTTGCACAGACGCATGAGGAAGATGCCGAGAAGATTAGCCAGTTCGTCGAAGCTTCAGCGCATAAAGTCGCTGCGAGGAAGGAGCGACCAGACAGCGACGTTTTGCACAAACTAAAACAGTCTGTTGAAAAATTCGAAGCCTCTCACCCGCAGCTGACGACATTTGTCACGGAATATTCCGCGGCACTGTCGAACCTGGGATTTTAACCGCGTGATTGGTAGGCTCACACTCCCGTCGGAGCCGTGATGTGTTGCGCCGGGTCACATATCGCAGACGGCGTGCAGGGCGCTGCCGCCCTACCTTTCCAGTATTCGTCAGAAACACGTTCGAACGAATCCCGCGAAATTCGGCATCAGGTCGCCGAGAGCGTGAATGAGGATTACGGCAAGAGATTCTTGTTCGTGCCCAGATGAAACCGAAAGTGATGCCACTTACTGCCAGTACCACAATCGAGTAGGTACTCGCATCGGGCGCGCACGGATTTGACCTGAGTCCTTCCACTTCCCCAGCATGTCGGAAAAATGAAACCCGGTGCGTGCGCCAAACCAAAAATTAGAGACATCAATACGACGCCGCTCACTTCGGATTTGAAAGCGGCAGTAAACTGCGATTGAACCAGACCGCCGAAAGAAAAATTCTTCCACCAGATATCAATTGAATTGATGCGGAGACGTTTGAGGCTGCGCTCGCGGATTCTGGTAATTTTTTGCGTGACGCGTTATGGGGATAAACCTTCGTAACAATACAAAGACAAGATGGTTGTCCTTGAATCGCCTCACCGACAACTTCTTCCGCACCGCCTTCGCCGTACATCTCCGCGGTGTCCAATCAAACTCATGCCTGACTCGATTCCCAAACGCAGCGCTGCGACTTCAGCAGCGCAAACTCACGCCGTTGGTTTGAAAGAGGGACGAACTCAGCGCGCGATCGTGCCGAGTCGTTCCACCAGCGTCTTGCCCTTGGCACGATCGTTGATGACGAACGTATTGTTTTCGCCGTGCGTTGACCACGGGCCGCGTGGCACTTCCTTGAAATCTACGAACCTCCAGTCAGTCACATCCGTTGGTTTCAATCCAAGGAAATCGCGCACGGCAGGCGAAACATCGAGCCCGGCGCCTTTGTTCAAGTTTGGTTTCGGCCGTTCATTTCCGAAAACGTACTGCCAGTTATCGGTGCGGAACGGCCCCGCATCTTCCCATTGGGCGTATGCGACGCGATTCCCTTTGCGAATCGCGACCCAATGACCTTTACATGTGGAAACCGCGGGCCCCTGATAAGCTTCCTGGAACCACGGGACCACGCGCGGCGCTTCCGGACGATGGCCTTCTCTTGCTTTGTCGTTGTACGGGAGCGCGCAGTAAAATGGATTGAGCTTTGGTGTGAAACTCACCGGCATATAATTGCTCCGCCGCGTAGCATTAGGTTCGTCCACTCCGCCGTAATTTTTGGCCCAGTCTTTGTCCCATGAGCTCGTCCGATTGGGGACCGGGTTGTTTTCGGAAGGTTTTTCACCAATCCAGAAGACAGTCGTCACGATATTGCTTTTCCAAGGGTAACGCTGTCCAGGTTGCATTTTCTCTGATGCCAATTCTCCCGGCGTGAAGCCGAGTGAACTGATGTCGAGCACCCGGTCGTCCGCCTCCTTCTTGTCAGTGTTTTTGCTGAATTTTGTTTTTGCAGGTTCTCCCTTGGACGCTGCGCCGTGTGCAAAAAGAGAGGCGGCGGACGAAAGTAGAACCGCAATGGCGTGAGTAAATTTTCCTGGTTTCATTGGTTTGTTTCGTTGCGGCGTCACAAAACAAGACGTCATGCGTCTTTGTTACTTCATCGTGCACGAGGACGCGGATGCGCGTCAGTCGCGGCGAGTTTAGATGCGCCTCAAAAAGTAGTGGCGCAATGTCGATGCGGATTGGCGGGAGTCAACGGCGATTCCGTTTATCACGTAATCAACGTGAATAAACTAAAACGCTGGTAAAAACCAGACGTCTGCGCCTTTAGCTCAGACGAATTTCCCTGGATTCAAAATGTCATCTGGATCCAGCGTTTGCTTCAGCCGACGATGCAAATCGCGCGCTACCTCGCTCGTTGCCTTTGGCCACCATCGTTTTTTCGCCAGACCGATTCCATGTTCGCCCGTGATCACACCGCCCCACGCCAGTACTTGTTCAAATAAATCGTCGAGCGCGCGTTCCACTTTTTCGCGCACATGGGCGTCACGATTGTAGCGGTCCGCCATGATGTTGATGTGGATATTGCCGTCTCCAGCATGGCCGAAACAGGCGATCGGGAACCCGTGCTTTGCTTGCAGCCTGCCTGCGAATTCCATCAGGTCGACGAGATGACTGCGCGGAACAACTACGTCTTCGTTCAGTTTCGTTAGGCCGGTAGCGCGCAGCGAGTTACTGAACTGGCGCCGCAACGCCCATAGCTTTTCGCAATCGGCTTCGCCGTTGGCTATCTGAATGGCGTTTGGTTTTCGGAGATCGATCAACTCGCGAATGGCCGCGGCCTCGCTTCGCACGCTCTCTTGCTGTCCGTCCAGATCGACGAGCAAGTGCGCACTTCCCTCAGGCACAATCTTTGCCCCCAAATCACGTCGCGCCGCTTCCAGCGTGAAATGATCGGCGATTTCGAGTGCTGCCGGCAAAAATCCCGCCGCGAAAATCGCCTGCACAGCTTCAGCAGCTTGTGTCGCAGTGGCGAACGCCGCCGACAAAGTTGCGCGTGCTGGCGGAAGTGGCAGCAAACGTAGTGTGACTTGGGTGACAACCCCGAGCATTCCTTCCGAGCCGACGAAAAGGCCGACCAAATCGAAGCCGGTTTTGTTTTTGTGCACGCGTCCGCCGGTTCGCAGGACATCGCCAGCGGCAAGCACGACTTCAAGACCGATGACATAATTGCGCGTCACTCCATACTTCAAACAGCGCGGGCCGCCTGCATTTGTAGCGACGTTCCCGCCAATCGTGCAATCCTTCATGCTCGCCGGGTCAGGTGGGTAAAATAACTTGTGCGCGCGCACGGCCGCTTTGAGTTCACCGGTGAACACTCCTGGTTCAACCACGGCAACGGCGTCGGCGAAATTGATTTCCTGAATTCGATTCATGCGCATCAACGAGAGCGCAACGCCACCGCGCGACGGCACGCATCCGCCCACATAACCAAAGCCTCCTCCGCGCGCCGTGACCGGAACTTTCTCGCGTGAAGCGAACTGGAGGAGCTTGCTCACATCAGGCGTCGACCGCGGGAACACGATCGCTTGTGGCGCATGCGCTGCGAACCATTTGTCACCGCTGTGCGTCGCGACAGTTTCGGCATCATCAGCGACAAGGTCTGCGCCGAGTAAATCGCGCAGGTCTGATGCGAGCTTCATGCTCATACTCGTGTTAATGGATTAGCAGCGGGCGCACGAGAACGAGATCAAATCGCGACGCGATAATGTTGTGCCGGCGTCATTCGCGCGATGAGCGCTTCGGCTGTTGGGAAGATCACTGGCTTATTTGCTTCGGGGCCGGCGAATTCCTTTACGGCGTCCGTGGAATCGAAACGCAGCACCGTGACGAATTCCACTTCGTTCCCATCGTTGCGAACGAATAATTCGGCACCGCGGTAACCTTCGATGTTCTGCGCGGCAATTGCCGGAAAAATCTCACCGCGCAGCAGTTTTTCGTATGCATTTGCGTCTTCAGGTTTTGTCCAGCCGTGCCAAATGCGTGCGATCATGAGTCAGTGAATTTCGTGTCAGACTCATAATCGTGCTCGAATGTTGTCCATCGATTACGAGCAGGAGCACGAGCACGATTAAGAATAAGAGGGAGAGGAAGCGGAAGAGTCACATGCCCATTACCTGATAGCCGCCGTCAACGTAGATTACCTGGCCGGTGATCGCTGCGGCGCCGTCGCTGGCGAGAAAAACTCCGGTGGCGCCTAACTCGGCAGGTTCGCAACTGCGCTTCAGCGGCGCGCGTTCTTGATAGTGTTTTAACATCGATGTGAATCCGCTTATGCCGCGAGCAGCGAGCGTCTGCACCGGGCCGGCGGAAATGCAGTTCACACGAATTTTTTTCGAGCCCAGATCGTAAGCAAGATAACGGGTGCTGGCTTCTAGACTGGCTTTGGCCACGCCCATCACGTTGTAATGCGGCACGACTTTCTCCGAACCGTAATAAGTCATCGCGACGATGCTGCCGCCATTGGTCATCAGCGGCGCTGCTTCCCGCGCCAGCGCGACTAACGAGTATGCGCTGACGTCCTGCGCGACGCGGAACGCTTCCCGAGTGGTGCTAAGGAAATCGCCTTCCAATGCCTCACGCGGCGCGTATGCCAGCGAGTGCAGCATCAAATCGACGCGGTCAGTCTGGCTGCGAACGTTCTCGAAAAATGCTTTAATCTCATCGTCGCTGGTCACGTCGCACGGAAACAGCGGAGTCTTTTCTCCAAATTCGCTGGTCAACTCCTCGACATTTTCTTTTAGCCGTTCGCCTTGATAATTGAAAATCAATCGCGCTCCCGCCGCGGCCCAGGCTTTCGCGATTGCCCAGGCGATACTGCGTTTGTTCGCTACGCCAAACACAAGCCCAATTTTTTCTTTCAAAACTTGTTGCGTCATAGCTCAGGAAGATACGCGGCTTTACTACGCAGCAAAGATTGCAGATTCGGTCCGGTCATTGAATTTTGCGGCTGGCACAGCAGCCTCTGCCGGAGCGGATTTCAGGCATCGCAAACATGACGGCCTTGGCTAGACTCTCGTGCAAATGATTGCTCGATTTTTGATGACCGGTTCATTGCTGGTTTCGTTTAACGTCGCTTCCGTTTCGCGCGCGCAGGAGCAAACTCCGGCGAATCCGATTGGGTCACCCACGGCTTCGGCAACTGCGCCGGCAGTTTTGTCTTCGACTGCCACAGCAACTCCTTCCGCTACACCGCCGCGACTTAGTGATGTGCTCTTTAAGAATCTGAAAGCGCGCTCGATCGGGCCGGCGGTGATGGGTGGTCGCGTGTCCGATATCGCCATCGATCCGCGGAATCCATTTGTATTTTACGTCGGCTTCGGACACGGCGGCGTTTTCAAAACCAACGACAACGGCGTGACCTTCCAGCCTATCTTCGACAAGCAACCGATGCTCTCTATCGGTGCGGTCGCGGTTGCGCCGTCTGATTCCGATGTCGTTTGGGTTGGGACCGGCGAAGCCAACGATCGGAATTCATCGGGATGGGGTGACGGCGTCTATCGGTCGACCGACGCTGGCGATACGTGGCAGAACGTCGGGCTAAACGAAAGCCGCACGATTGCGCGGATCGTTGTCGATCCGAAGAAACCGGAAGTCGCTTACGTCGCAGCCATGGGCAACTTATGGAAAGACGGCGGCGAACGCGGGCTATTTAAAACAACTGATGGGGGCAAGACTTGGAAATTAGTCCTCCATGCGGAGTCTCCGCATGATGCACACACGGGCGGTGGCGATGTCGCGATCGATCCGGCCAATTCACAGATTGTTTACGCGGTGCTGTACGCGCGGCAACGGACACCCTGGAGTTTCACTTCGGGCCCGAACGTCACAGGAAGCGAAGATGTCGGTGGAATTTTTAAGAGCACCGATGGTGGCGGAACCTGGAAGAAGCTTTCCGGAGGTCTCCCGGGTCAAACTGGTCGGATAGGTCTGGCAGTTAGCGCCAGCAATCCAAAAGTCGTCATGGCTGTTGTGCAAAGTTATGAAGGTGGGGTGGGGGCGCTTGACGATCTGCGCAGCAAGAGCGGCGGAGTTTTTCGCTCGGAGGACGGAGGCGAAACGTGGACACGCATGAGCGCGATGGATCCGCGCCCGTTTTATTTCAGCCAGATTCGTATCGACCCGGCAAATAACCAGCGCGTGTATCTGCTCGGGTTCGCGTTGTTTGTGTCCGATGATGCCGGAAAAAACTTTCGCGAGGATCTAACTGAAAAAACGCATCCCGATCATCACGCGTTGGCCATTCAGCCAGGCACAGTGCCACCGCCAAGACCACCCAAGCCGGAGGAAAAGAACAAGCCACCAAAGCCTCAAGTCTGCCTGCGTTTATTGCTCGGAACTGATGGCGGCGTTTACCAAAGCTTTGCTGGTGGAAAAAATTGGGATCACCTAAACAAAATTCCCGCGGGTGAATTTTATCGAATCTCACTCGACGACACGCAACCATATTTCCGAATCGCCGGCGGCCTTCAAGACAACGAAAACTGGGTCGGACCCAGCGCGGTGCAAAGCAAGGAAGCGATTCGCAACTGCGACTGGATTGCGCTCGCAGGTGGCGATGGCTTCTATGTGCTGTTCGATCCGACGGATTCCAACACGTTTTACGCCGAGAGCCAGCAGGGCGAGGTGCACCGGATCAATTTAGAAAACGGGGAGATTCGGCGTTTGCGGCCTGAGCCTGCTGAAGGCCAGCCGCGGTATCGTTTCAATTGGAACTCGCCGATGATCATGAGCCGGCATAAACCGGGCATGATTTATCTGGGCGGTGATCGCGTGTTCCGGCTGACCGACCACATGGAAAAATATTCCGTGATCAGTCCCGATCTGACGCGCAATGAACCAACACATACAGTTGCCGCGGGTAGCGGCGCGGAAAGTTACGGCACGGTTTTTTCGCTGGCGGAATCACCTAAACGTGCCGGGTTGTTGTGGGCGGGCACTGATGATGGGCGGCTGTGGCTGACAGAAAATGAAGGCGGCAAATGGACCGAGGTGACCGACAATTTGCCTGAGTCGGCGCGTGGCCAATGGGTGTCGCGTATCGAGCCCTCTCACTTTGACGCGAACGTCGCATATGTTGCTACCAACGGTTATCGAACGGGTGACGAGCGTCCGTCGATTTTGCGAACGGCCGATATGGGAAAAACGTGGCAGCCGGTTAATGGCAACCTGCCATTGGCCGATCCAGTCGAAGTGGTCCGCGAAGATCCCGTTAATCCCAAACTCCTTTATGCCGGCACGCATTTCGGCGTGTTCGCGTCGTTTGATCAAGGTGAACACTGGGTGCGCATTGGCGATATCCCTTCGGTGCGTGTTGATGATATTCAGATTCATCCGCGCACATCAGATTTGGTAATCGCCACGCACGGACGCAGCATTGCCATTCTTGATGACAGCGTTCCGTTTCGCGAGTTCATTCCGGAAATCGCTGCAACTCCTGCGCATTTGTTTAGCGTGCGCTCCGTTACCGCAAGATATCTGCAGCCTGGATTTGTGGACTCAAATGGCAAAGGCGTCTATCGCGGTGAAAATCCCGCCGAAGGCGCATTCTTTACAGTTTGGGTACGCGAATTCACAGGCGACGAGATCAAAATCGCAGTCACCACCGCAAAAGGACAGCCAGTGGCAAATCTAAAGGCGCCCGGCGCTCCAGGTTTCACTCGTTTGAATTGGGATTTACGGCCAACGAAAGATGTCAGGGTAGAATATGGCGGGGAAAAGCCGGAACGGTTTGTTCCCGCAGGTGATTACACGGCAGAGCTGACCTTCGGCACCACGAAAATGAAACAAAATTTCCATGTCGCCCTCGCCGAAGGCATCACGCCCCGCTGACGTTTGCCGGCATGCCTGCAATTGGAATCACTGGCGGAATTTCCACGGGTAAAAGCACTTTCGTCGATTGCCTTCGCGAGCTTCTGCCGAACGCTACGTTTTTCGACGCAGACGAGGCGGCTCATGCGCTCTTGAATGTGGCGCACGTGCAAAAGGAAATTCGGAGTGAATTTGGCACAAAAGTGTTTTCACCCAGAGGAGACTTGAATCGAAGCAAGCTTCGAGCAATAGTATTCGCCGACGCGACCAGAAAACGCGCGCTGGAGCGGATCCTCCATCCGCGCATTCGCCGCCAATGGCGGACAGAGGCGAAAAGCCATCGCAATTCCCCCAAATTTTTCTTTGCTGATATTCCACTTCTTTATGAGACCGGCGGTGAAAGCTTATGCGACAAAGTGGTTGTACTGGCCTCTTCGCTGAAGGTGCAACTCGCGCGTTTACGAAAGCGCATGTCGATAAAAAACGCCGAAGCCAGACAAATGATTAACTCGCAAATGCCACTCGAAGAAAAAATCAGACGTGCGGACCACGTGGTTTGGAACAATGGGAGTCGAAGCGCGCTCATGGAGCAGGCGCAGTTGCTGGTTGCATCGTGGCAGGGACAAACATGGACGAAAAAGTAGAGATACTGAGCTCAGAGGCGGAGATTGCGGCAGAAGGCGAAGGTGCGGCAGATACGGCTGCCACTCCACCGGAGAAGGAGATGCAAACGCCGGGGTCAACGCCCGCGGCTACGCTGCGCGCGCTTGACCTGAACGAGCTGCAGGATTTTTCGGAGAAAAAGCTGAGAGCTCTCGCGCGGGATTTAGATCTGCATCTACACCCCGCTCGCTCCAGGCATCAACACATTCTCGATATTGTGCGTGCGGCGGCAGGCGGTGGCGCAATCGTTTCCGCAGAAGGATTTCTCGATCAGGTGAGCGATTCGTTCGCAATGCTGCGCTGGCCGAAGTTAAATTTTCTGCCCGTTCCCGAGGATGTGGCCGTTCCGCGCAGTCTCATTGAACAATACGATCTGCGGCCCGGGCAAAAAGTTAAAGGCACGATACGCTTGCCGGTCCAACGCGAAAAATTCCTGTCGCTCGACAAAGTGACAAGCGTGGAGAATCAACCGGTCGAAGAATGGAAACAATGTACCGCGTTCGATAAGCTAACTCCGCAGTTTCCGCAGGGTAGAATCATCCTGGAGAATCCAAGCACCAGTTCGGTTTGCGCACGCGCAGTGGATTTGCTAACGCCACTCGGCCGCGGACAGCGCGGTCTCATCGTTGCGCCGCCGCGCGTCGGCAAAACCATCTTGCTAAAAGAGATTGCGAAGGCGATCCGCGCAAATTATCCGGAGATCGTTCTTATCCTGCTGTTGGTAGACGAGCGACCGGAAGAAGTCACCGATTTGCAGCGGGAAATCGACTGCGAGATTTACCATTCAAACTTCGACGAAAGCGTGCAGCGCCATGTGCAAGTGGCGGAGATGGTGCTCGAGCGTGCGAAACGTCTGGTGGAAATGAAACACGATGTGGTGTTGTTGCTCGACAGCCTGACGCGGCTTTCACGCGGCTACAATAATTTGGAGCCGGGCAAAGGCCGTATCATGTCCGGCGGTGTCGAAGCGAAGGCGTTGATCAAGCCGAAGAAGTTTTTTGGGTCGGCGCGCAATGCCGAAGAAGGCGGGAGCCTGACTGTGCTGGCCACTGCGTTGACTGAGACTGGCAGCCGGATGGACGAACTGATCTTCGAGGAGTTCAAGGGCACCGGAAACATGGAATTGCATCTCGATCGTGGGCTGCAGGAAAAGAGGATTTATCCGGCGATTCATCCGATGCTTTCGGCTACCAGACGCGAGGAATTACTTTATCATCCAGAGGAATGGGACCGGGTGCTGATGCTGCGCAAGACGATGGGCGCGTTGCCGCCGCTCGAATCGATGGAAAAACTCATCGATAATCTGCACGCGACCAAAACCAATGCCGAACTACTGTTGAGCGGATTGCGGTGAGGGAGATGGTGCTCGCAAGATCTGCTTCACACGATGTGATCGCGTCGGAGCAGCAGTTGGCCGATTTGATCCGGCAAATCGATGCAGCTGATCGCATAGCGCTCGATACCGAGGCAGACAGCCTGCATTCTTACCGGGAAAAACTTTGTCTGCTCCAGATCAGCGCGCCAGCAGGCGTCATCCTGAGCAACGTCGAAGGATCCCGTGGAACTGCCTCGAAGGTAACGCTGCGGGATTCCTCGACTTCGCTCGGAATGACTGTGGACTCAGTCGGCGACTTTATCGTTGATCCGTTGAGCAATCTCGATCTCGAGCCGCTGCGCTGCGCATTGGAATCGAGAGAAATCGTTTTGCATGCTGCCGATTACGATCTGCGAATGCTGCGGCGCGGCCTGAATTTCAAGGCAAGCAAAATTTTCGATACTGTCATTGCGGCGCGATTACTCGGGATCCGCGAATTCAGTCTCGGTGCGCTGGTGAAGCGCTTCTTCGATGTGGAGCTCCACAAACATTCCCAAAAGGCCAACTGGGCGTTGCGACCATTGCCGCCGAGGATGCTGAAATATGCACTCGACGATGTGCATTATTTGCTGGCGCTTGCCGCAAGATTGGAGCACGAACTGGAACGAGTTGAACGCGTCGATTGGTTTCGACAATCCTGCGCGCGCGCCATCGAGTCAGCCTCGGCCGCCCGCGAACGGACGGAAGATGAAAATTGGCGTATCGCTGGAGTTGGCGCGCTCGATCCGAAGACTGCAGCAGTGCTTCGCGCGCTCTGGCAATGGCGGGAGACAGAAGCGGAATTAGCGGATCGACCTCCATTTCATATTTTACACAACCGCGAGCTCCTGGAGGCGGCGGGAAATTTCGCGTCAGGCCACGTCCCTGATTACAAACAGTTCTCCGCGCGCCGGCGCCGGACGTTCCGCGAAGCGGCGGAGATGGCTTTGCAATCGCCGCAATCCGACTGGCCGGTGATGCGCCGTCGTTCTGGTATTCGGCCGACACCCGAGATGCGCCAGCGTGCGGATGAGTTGCGCGAACGGCGAGATAAAGCGGCTGTGCAGCTTGGCTTGGAAGCATCTTTCATTGCATCTCGCGGCTCACTCGAAGCGATCGCAGCTGATCCCGCGCGCGCAACATCGTTACTGGTGCCGTGGCAACGTGAGTTAATCAGGATCGATTAAGCGCGGCGAATGGAAAAGCGAGGCGAGGACGCATCGCACTCCCCGAAGCTGTCGCAAAACAATCTCAACCAGGTTAGCAATCCGGCCCCGGATACACCTTATGGAATGATGAGAGTTTGACCGACGGTAAGATCTTTTGGATCACGGACGCTTTTCTTGTTCGCTTCAAGGATGGCCTTCCAACGTTTCGACGATTTATAAAACTTTCGCGAAATCGAGAAGAGTGTGTCACCCGATTGCACGACGTAAGTTTGGCCTCCCTTTTTTAATCCAGGTTTTTTGGCGTTACTCGCTTCCAATTTCTCCAACGCCGTTCGTGATACCGCTCGCTCTTCCAGTTGTTTGTGCAGCGCCAAATTTTCGTTGCGTAACCGCGCCGCTTCCGCCCGCGTGATAACAGAATCGCCCGACAACGCTGTCAGTGCAGCGATCTCGTCGCGCTTGATTGAATCCTTTACGTCTTTGGCGTGTGAGCCGTTTGGAGTTAGCGCGAGATAGCGTTTGAAGTGATGCAGCGCGCTGACAGGATCGTTGAGTTTGTCATCGTAGAGCAAAGCGAGTTTGTAGTGCACCTCGGCCGCGCGTGGGCTGTCGTCCAGAGCAGCTTCATAAAGGTTTACCGCGCGTTCGAAGTCGCCCTGCACGGATTTCGTGTCGGCATCCTGCATCAGTTGGGCGTAACGCGAATCGCCAAAACGGTCGCACCCGGTTAATCCGCAGACAGTAATCAGGAAGAGCTGAGTCCAGCCCACAACCGCATTTACGGACCACAGCGAAAAAGAATGGCAGCAGCGAGGCTGAGAGTTGTCAGTGCGGCGCATTCTCGGCAATTTGCTTGTTGTGAGCACGCGTGCACTTTTTTTCTCAGTCGGCACTACACTGCTCTTCGCAGCGATCGCTTGCCATGGGGCGCTTTCAACCGGCTCCGACTATTCGATTAGCTTAGTCGATCTCGATGGCAACAAACTTTCGACGGCTGACGGACACGTCACCGTCGTCGTATTGGCAACCCCTGCTGCCCGCGAACAGGCCCGAACTGTGGGCGACCATGTTCCGGATTTTTGTCTCGGCAATCCGACTTACAGGATGATTACCATCATTCATTTCACCGGCAGACACATGGCAATCGGGCGCCGACTGGCGACGGCGTTCGTTCGGCATCGCGTCAAGGAGGCAGCACAACGGCTTCAGGCGCGGTACGATGCACTGAAAATCTCGCGCGATGCCAAAAGCGATATATTTGTCGTCACTGATTTTGACGGGACAATCGCTTCGCAGTTCGGTCAGGTTGCGGGAGCTGCGGAGTTTGGCGTGTTTGTGTTTGGCCCCAAAGGAGAATTGTTAGCGCAATGGCATAGCGTGCCCTCTATGGACGAACTCGCTGCGGTTCTGAAAAAATCCGATTAACGATCGTCGGCCGGTCATCCCGAGCGAAGCTGAGGGGTCCCGCTGCGCAGCGTCCGGTAATCCCGCGGGTTCCTCGACTCCGCTGCGCTTCGCTCGGAATGACCACTTGCGCGGCAGGGCAAAGCCGTTGTGTCTCAGTATTTCGGTACAGTTGGATCGATGGCGTCCGACCAGGCCTCGATTCCTCCTTCCAGATTGTACACATTTGCGAAGCCCCGGTGCTTGAGCAGTCGTACGGCTTCGGCACTGCGGCGACCGCTATGACAATGAACGATGACGGTCTGCCCGCGGCGCAACTCGCTGGCGCGGTCAGCGATTTCTCCGAGCGGGATCAACTTCGCGCCTTCGATTCGTGCGATCTCGAATTCGAATGGCTCACGCACATCGATCAGGTCGAACGCTTCACGCGCATCCATCTTTTCTTTCAATTCTTGCACCGATATTCCAGGGACGCCCGCTTCGTCGGGAGCGCCGCAAAATTGATCGTAGTCAATCGGCGCAAAGATTGTTGGGTTTTCGCCGCAAACAGGACAGCGCGGATCGCGCCGCAGCTTTAGCTCACGAAATGCGACCTTCAGCGCATCGAAATGCAGCAGGCGTCCAAGCAATGATTCGCCGACGCCCACGATCAGTTTGATCGTCTCGATCGCCTGAAGCATGCCAATAATGCCGGGCAAAACACCGAGCACACCGGCTTGTGCACAGTTCGGAACCGACTCCGGCGGCGGTGGCTCCGGAAAAAGACAACGATAACATGGCCCACCTAAATGCGGCGCGAATACAGTGGTTTGGCCTTCGAATCTGAATACGGAGCCGTAGACATTCGGCTTCTGCGCAAACACACAAACGTCGTTTGAGAGATAACGTGTCGCGAAATTATCCGAACCATCTACGATCACGTCGTAATCAGATACAATTCGCTCCGCGTTTTCGCTGGACAATCGACACTCGTGCAACTCGATGTTGATGTCCGGGTTGATGTCGCGCAGCCGGTCACGCGCCGATTCGAGTTTACTGCGGCCAATATCCTTTGTTCCGTGAAGAATCTGCCGTTGCAGATTGGTGAGATCGACACGATCGAAATCAACGAGGCCAAGTCTTCCCACGCCTGCTGCTGCCAGATAAAGGGCAGCAGGGGAACCGAGGCCGCCCGCGCCGATACATAAAACGCGCGACGCCTTCAGCCGTTTCTGTCCGTCGGCGGTCACTTCGGGCATAATGAGATGTCGCGAATAGCGTTGCAGTTCCGCTTTCGTTAGGCCTGCTGCGGAAATTCTTTCGTCGCCGATGACGCTCTGATGCATGTTGGCGGTACATTAGCATGCCTGCCAGATCCGGGCATGCCGCTACAGCGAATAGTCGAGGCGTACCGAAAACCCCGGCGGTTCGCGAGGGCTGCGGGGAACTCCTATTCAGTGACCGTCACCGCAGTGCCTACCGGAGCGTTTTCGAAAAACCTAACCGCCATTTCTCCCGGCAAACGAATACAACCGTGGGATGCAGCGAATGGCGGAACATAACCCTGATGCATTGCGTAGCCGCCTCTGAAGAACATGGCATACGGCATCCGCGCACCGTCGAAATGAGTGCCCTTCGGACGAGCATCCTTTCGTGAGTCAATGTTTGACCTAACGACGTTGCCGTACTCATCGACATAATCGCCAAATGCGCTGGAAACGTGGTCTGCATTTTTCGAAAGCACCGTGTAATGTCCAGGCGGAGTCGAAAAGCCGGGCTTACCAGTCGAGACGGTGGTTTCGCCGACTAACGTCTTGCCCTTGTAGAAGTACGCTTTTTGTTCTCCGATATGGACAACAATGCGCGGCTTTCCAGTAGCGCCTTCGTCGTCCCACCATCCTGCGGGAGCGGCGCGGGGATACATGCCCGGTTGATATGGAGTTGGATACTCTTCGCAGCTTGAAATGATCAGCCCCGCGAGGAGCGCCATTGTAATTCTTACCAGGGGGAGCTTATTCACAAAACGGCGGATACTATTCAATGGTCGGTCACTCATTCAACTCTAAAGTCGGTTTTAACAGGCCGGTTGGCCGCCTCTGAACAGCGGACCGGCGATCATCGGCCTGGGGGCCTGAAACCGTCTCAACCAGGCAGCCCCACCGGGTTAAATGAACTTGACTGTGAACGGCGCGTTTGCCGGGTTGTTTTTCCACGTTCATTCACCGACTTAGAACTGCCGCTTCGCAGAGCCACGCCGTGAACCGGCCAAGCGTAATTCGCGTCAAGACTTTCTCAATCGGCAAATCGACAGGCGCTCGTTAGGGACCTGAACGATTCCGTCGCGCCTTCCGATACGAGTAGTGGAGCTGAACCGTTACCAGATTCTACACCGGCCGGCGTGTGTTTGACGCTTCGCGCGCGCCAAATACGCTGATGTCTATGACCAAAGTGCAATCGCCAATCAACCTGGAGAAGTGGATTGAAGAAAACGCCGACAAATTCAAGCCACCAGTAAGCAACCGGTATCTTTATGACGGCCGCGATTTTTTTGTGATGGTCATCAAAGGTCCCAACGCGCGAAACGATTTTCACCTGGTCGATTCGGAAGAATATTTTTATCAGCTCAAAGGCGACATAAAGGTGCGTATCAGGGAAGGCGATCGCATGGTCGATCACATTATCCGCGAAGGCGAAACATTTTTCATTCCGCCGAATGTGCCGCACTCGCCCCAGCGTCCGCCCGATACCATCGGTTTAGTTGTGGAGCGCCGCAGGCCCCCCGGTGAAAAGGAGCACGTGATTTTCTATTGCGAAAATTGCGGAGCGCTGGTTGAAGACATCCACTTCGATTGCGCAGATATCGTCGACCATTTTAGCAAAGCAATGCTCGAATTCTGGAGCGACGACGCGCGTCGGACTTGCAAAAAGTGTGGTAAAAAAGTGGAAAAAGCGCAGCCTGTAAAGGCGCTGTAGCATCAACATTGTAGGCGTCTGTGTCAGACGCCTTTCAACGTTGGCGTTTCACAGAAACGCCCTACAATTCCAGCCGGTGAAAATTGATCTGCACACCCATATTCTGCCGCGCGAGTGGCCGGACCTCGATTCCAAATACGGCTATGGCGGTTTTGTGCGACTGGATCATCACAAGCCGTGCTGCGCGCGCATGATGGTGGGCGGTCGTTTTTTTCGGAACATCAACGAAAATGTATGGGAGCCAACACGTCGAATCGAAGAGATGGAGGAGGCAGGCGTTTCGATGCAGGTCCTTTCTACCGTTCCGGTGATGTTCAGTTATTGGGCAAAACCGGCAGATGGACTCGATCTTTCCCGGCAGCTCAACGATCACATTGCCGAAGTGGTTCGTGATCATCCGACGAGATTCACTGGTCTTGGAACAATTCCAATGCAGGATCCCGATCTTGCCGCAGCGGAGCTGGAACGCTGCATCAAAGAACTTGGCCTGCGAGGCGTCGAGATCGGAACGCACGTTGATGCGAATCCGGATTTCGGACGGGTAGAAACTCTCAACCTGGATGACGCAGCGCTTCGGCCGGTCTGGAGCACCGCCGAAGAACTCGATGCCGGGATCTTTGTTCATCCATGGGATATGCTGGGCAGCGAGCGCATGCCGAAATATTGGCTGCCGTGGCTGGTCGCCATGCCGGCTGAAACATCTCTTGCGATCTGTTCGATGATTTTCGGAGGAGTATTCGAGCGGTTCCCAAAGTTGCGCGTCGCGTTTGCTCACGGCGGCGGTTCGTTTCCGTTCACCATTGGCCGGGTTGACCACGCATTTCGTGTGCGACCTGATGTGGTCGCGGCGGAAAACAGCGTAAGTCCACGCCAGTATCTGGCGCATAACGGAATGCCCGCGCGGTTTTATGTCGATTCACTTCTTCATGACGCCGACGCTCTGGGCTTGCTTCTCAAATTGTTCGGCGCTGAACGAATCGCTTTCGGTTCGGATTACCCTTTCTCGTTAGGCGAAACGCAGCCGGGTAAACTGATCGAATCCATGAAGCTTCACGAGAAAGAGAAAGAACAAATGTTTTCGGAGACGGTGCGCGAATTTCTTCGGCTTTGATGATGAGAGCGATGGAACGATGAAGCGTTGAAGGATTAAAGGAGCTAATATTCCGACCGCTTTAAGGGTTTAACCCGGGTCAACGCTTCAACGGCGCGTTAGCGTTACATTTCGTGCCGGATGGCCCAGAGATCGGGGAAGATCGGCCTGAATAGTGATTCCTTCAAAAACGGCACACCCGGCGATCCGCCCGTGCCTTTCTTCGCGCCGATGGTGCGCTCGACGAGTTTGACGTGTCGATAACGCCACTCCTGCAGGCCTTCATCGAAATCGGTCATCAATTCGAACAGGATCGAGCATTCGGGCGAAGTCTTGTAAAGGCGCAGAATCTCTTTCTGCACCAGTTCGTTTGGTCCGTTCGGTTGCGTCAGGTCGCGATTCTTCAACTCGGCCGGGATCTGTGCACCTCGTGTCTCGAGAAAATCATAGAAGCGATCCACCACCGTCGCTTCATGCAGCCGTTGCTTCATGCGATCGTATCCTGGAAAATCAGGCTTCACATAAGACAGGGTCGAGGCGCGTTTGTATCCGAGCAGAAATTCCAGTTCACGAAATTGGATCGACTGAAAACCTGACGCAGTCTCAAGTCGATCGCGGAAGCTCGAAAACGATGATGGCGTCATTGTTTCTAAAATGTCCAGCTGCGCCACCAACACCTTCATGATTGTCCGCGTGCGTTTGAACGCGTGAATCGCCCCGAAGAGGTCCCCGGCAGAAAAATCCCGTTTTATCCTTTCGAACTCATGCAGGAGCTGCTTGAACCAGAGTTCGTAAGTCTGATGAATGATGATGAACAGCATCTCGTCGTGCTCGGGCGGCGTTGACCGCGGGTTCTGAAGCGTCAACAGCTTCTCAAGATCGAGATAGTTCGCGTAAGTAAGCGGCGGCATAAGCTCATGCTCGCTTCAAGGCTGCAACGATTCAACGTTTTAAAGCTTCGACCGGCATACGGTCCGTTCTCGACAGCGCACAGCGGCACAACTATGGATTCGTCGTACGTGAAAGTCTTCCGGGGTAAAACCGGAATTCGAGGTTCAATCGTTAATCAATGAAGCGTTGAAGCGTTGAAGCGTTGAATCGGCGAGTTCGACAGCTTGCGGGGAGGCGAAGGCGCTCACATCGCGGTGCGACGATCTGACGAGCTGAACGAAAGACGACGAGCTCGCCTCGCTTAGCCTGGTTGCTTCTGTTGCAACAATCGCTTTAGCCTAACGACATCCGCCCCGATCCTGCTCCGGCGGTGTTTCTTTAGTGGCGATCAATGTTTTCAGATCGACATACGGCACGTCGACGCCATCGATCTTAACATTTGAGCGCAGAGCCGATCGCGTCGTTAAACGAAATTCTCCAGGCGCTTCGGCTCACGTCCACCTCTACGTCATCGGCAATTTTCACTATAACGTTTTCCAACAGATCGCGCGGCGTGAGCTCCCTGGCTGCGCCGTCTTCCATTTCCGACAGAGCAGCGGTCACTCTCTTGAGATTCTCTTCAGAGTCTTCCAGCAAAATATCTACGTCTTCGGTCGTCCGGATGAGTCCATGCAAGATGCAGGCGTGTCCACCGATTACGAGATATTTGGCCGAATGGGTGTTCAGCAACGAACAAACGCGCAGCAACGGATCAGTTTCAGCCACAATTCCTCACCACAGACGCGGGTTCAGCTGCGCGCGCCGCCATTCTTCATAGCGCTCGCGAGTGGGCGCCTTGAACACAAAACCACGTGGCTGGGGATGGGGGTCAATCGCTGGACACGCCGCCAAAGCTTCAGCGCGCGTCGATGGCTCTCTATCGGTCCAGTGCTGATCGTGTCTTTGCCTACGACTTTCGTTGCAGTATCGATCCAGTCCGGTTGCATTTATTTACCAGTCTTATCCTTTGACGTGCGATCCTCAACTCCAAGGTTAAAAGTAGCCGGCTTGCCCATCAAGAGCTCTAAGGATTTGTCATAATCAAAGATTGATGCGACGCCGAGGTTCAATCATGCTTCGCCTCGAACTTCCCGGGAAAGAATCTTATGAGAAGAACGATCGTTGGCTTCGCCATTTTGACTGTTACTTACGCCAGCGTGTGCTGCGTGAGCGCTGGGGACAAGATCGATGTCCCAAAAGTCGTTACCAAGCCTGACGTCGAGAAAATTTTACACGCCGCGGTCAAAGAGGCAAAGGGCCACAATAAGAATGGCGCTGACGGCTACTACGAATCGGAGTGGAGTTATCGTACGATTGAGGGCGATAAAGGATTGTATTTCGACGTTCTGTATCCGGGGCAAGGCGCTCCGCCGCACCTTACTCAAACGATGTTTTCCATGCTGCCCGCCGACAAGAGCAAATCGACTCCGGTGCACGGGCTTGGTGATCAAGCGATTTTCTGTCCTAACGAGACGGGCATGGCAATGTTACATGTTGTGAAGGGCGACATCCTGATCACGATCGGATTTCACGGTCATGCTCCGAAGGAGGTTCTCGATACCGAGAAATCGATGGCCACAAAAATCCTCGCCAACCTATAGGGGGTTGCATGGCCTTCCGATCGGCCACGCTGGAAAAGGCGCTTAGAGAGTCGGGATTTCAAAGAGCCTTGGATACAGCTCAGCTCACCTGCCGCAGGTAGTAGTCGTCCCACGCTGCCGGAATGCTTTCGCGTGCCGAATACGGCCCCGACTCGTAAGCCCGTGACGCGATGCCTTGCTGACTCAATTCACACACGTGCCAGTCTTGTTTGTTGACCATGTCCCAAAACTTAATGGCATCGTTCGGATCGAAATCGCTACGTTTGAACGCTTCCGGATTAAAGAACCAATCGCACAAGATCAGTGTTCGTTGCGGCGACTGCGGTTGAAGTTGATGCACCATGGCGTAATCCGGATGCAGACTGAGCAGCATGTTTGGGAAAATGGAGTAATAGAAGACGAACTTGAAATCATCGTCGCCGAAATCACCAACGGGCAGCGCGCAGGCATTTCCACTCATCGTCAGGCTTTTGCCGCTCGCAATCCGCATAAAGCCACCCAGGAACGGCCCGTCGGTCAGATCATTCTCTGCAGAGTCGTAGGGCGAAATTTTCGACAACTCCGGATGCACGCCCAGGCAGTGGTAGCATTCCGAGTAGTTTTGAAACATCAACTTCCAATTTGCGTGCACGTCGTACTCGATGCGTTTGGCCGCGCGCAATCCGGCCAGGTTCCACCGCGAAAATTTTCCGTCCAGTGGCTCAAACCATTTCTCCAGCGACATGTAGCCGCCTCGCTCTGTCGAGGCGTCTTCCAGATTCAGGAAAATAAAACCTTCCCAAAGACCAAGCCGCGCCGGCTTCAGCGGATATTCAGTCTTGTTAAATCCCGGCGTTTCATCCATGTGCGGCGCGCCGAGCAATCGACCATCCAGGGCGTACGTCCAGGCGTGGTAGGGACACCGAATCGCTGAAGCATGACCACTTTGCTCTTCGCAAAGTCGCGCACCGCGATGACGGCAAACGTTGTAAAACGCGCGGATCGTCGATCGTTGATCCTTCGCGACGACCAAGCTTTCGCCATTTACTTCGGCGAGGAAATAGTCGCCCGGTTCTGCGAGCTGGGTTTGATGACCCACCAACACCCAATTCGTCGCGAAAATCTTCTCCAACTCTCTGGCGAAAAACTCCTGCGAAACAAAATACTGCTGCGGCAGCGTCTTGGGGCGGGGCTGAACAGTCGCACCCGCGTTGAGAAATGCTTGCGTTGATCTCGTTTCCATCAATCGAGCAATGCTCGCATGTTGCAAGCGCGGCCGTCAATCGGCGGGTGAATCACTGAATGGCCTTCGACTTCTGCTTTGGTAACTGGCGGGTATTTCTTTCCCGGGTACCGGGGCCGCGTTTCACCGTGAGCGCAACCTGTCGGACCGCATCAATGTTTTGGAGCGAGTCGATTATGGATGGACCCGAGTACACAACTGTTTTGTCCTTGGTCGGCAGCTGCGGCGACGCTGAAGGCGCGGCCGGTATGGCAAGAAACGCCGCTCCGGAGATCGCCCGGCACGCGAGACGCGTGCGCTCCCTACGCCAGTACCGCTTGGTGAAACTCGTACCAATCGTCCAGATTGTTCAGGTTCACGGCGTCTTTTGGCAAAGAAGCGTCATCGGCAATGTTGCACGCACCCAGGATTCCCTTGCGGGTTTCGTCGTCGTGATTGTAGCCGCGCACCGCAGCATTGTGCTTTTCGACGGCGTCCCGATTCAATGATTTTGCGTTTTCCTTCACCCACGCCTCGAACTGCGGATAGGTTGGTTTACTTTGTCTGATGTAATCACGTACTGCCTGCTCTTCGAGTCCGAGCGCGGCGAGGGTCATTGCGTCGAAACCTTTACCGACACCAGGGTAGCCGGGAGCGAGTTTCCCTGATTCTTCCAGCGAGACTTTCTGCCAAAGCCGCGGAAGATGCAGGACACCAAGTGGTCCGGCGATGCCGGAACTAATCATTGGAACGTATGTTTCAGCCATAGTACCAACGTCGGTAATCCCATGCTGAACGGAATGCAAGTTGCCGCGGAGAGAAACGTCTGCGTCGCGACAAAAAGTGCGAGGCTGTCCTTCTGAGCGAGACGAAGCTGCAACGGCAGTCCCGAAGTTGTAGCCATGGCGCTCTGTCGCCGTCGGCTAACGGCAAACGCGGCCCCTATATTGACGATATCGGATAATACGATATCGTAATAAAGTATGAAGAGCCGCGCTCGTCGGAATTCTAGGTCTCGACTGCCTTCGGCAGTGTCGAAAGGAGGCTTCCCTGACTGATGTGGAATTGACGCGTGCGTTGGAACGGGGCGAAATCCCTAAGGATGGCTTCCATCACGCTTCACACCTGCATGTGGCCTGGGTGTATCTCACCGAATCGTTGTCGGTGCAGGACGCTGCCAACAAGATGCGCCAGACCTTGCGCCGATTAACCGCTGCCGCCGGCCAATCAGAAAAATATCATGACACCATCACTTTGTTTTGGGTGCATCTTCTCGCTCAGGCACGGACAGTCGCGCGCGCAGAGAAATTGGAAGACGTCGTGGACGCAAATCCCCAATTGCTGGAAAAGGATTTTCCGCTCGCTTACTATTCAGCCGATCGGCTTTTCAGTGAGGAAGCGCGAGCTTCATGGATGGAGCCGGATCTAAAGCCGCTTTCAATCGATGCCATTGCGATTTGTTCACCCAGTGCACCGCGCGACACACCGAATCGGTCTTTATCTTGACGACTTAGAGGAGCCGGGTCTGACGCAGGGCGAAGCGCATATCCTGGCGCTTCTGGCTTGTTCAGGTCCAGCCAATGTAGCTCATCTCCATGGCGGGCTCGCGCATAAGAGATCGACTTTAACCAGTATCCTCGATCGCCTCGCAAAACGTGGACTGATCACCAGGGCAGTCGGCAAAACAGATCGGCGCACATTTGTGGTGCGACCGACGGCGAAAGGACGAAGACTCGCGCAGCGCGTTCGGCACCATTTGTCCGTTTTGGAACGCGCAGTTAGCGGTCGCGTTAGCGCGGCCGACATCAAAGGTTTTAACAAAGTCGTGGCAGCCCTCGAGCAGGAAGCACATAGACGCTGTGGTTACAGGGACACCCTTCAGAACCGGAACCGAAAAAAGGGAGCAGTTAGACCGGGCCGTTAACTGATGTAATTGCGGCTAGGAACGGCCAAGGAACATTGCGACGGTCACGATTCCGATCACGAGAAGGCCGATAACAGCGGCGTAGAGAATCCGATCTTGCAGTCGAGCGCGTCTTGCGGCTGCTGAATAGGGAATTCTTGTGAACGTGACCATCGCATAGAGCGGCAGATAAATTCCGGGCAGCGCGGCTTCCAGCGCGTGATCCAGTTTCTTTTTCGCGCGAAACATTTTTGACGCAGTTTTGTCTCGCATCTCGATGAAATTTCCAATCGCAAGATCGGCAAGCGCATCGGCATTTTCTTTCCGGCGACGAAAATATTCGGCGAAAGCGCGCTCACGGTTTCCGTGATTTTCTTCAAGGCACTCGTCCAGCACGACGCAATCTTCAAAAGCGGCATTCATGCCCTGGCCGTAAAACGGCACAACCGCGTGCGCAGCGTCGCCGACCAGGCAAACTTTGTCGCGGTAAAACCACGGTGCGCACCGAATGGTCACCAGTGAACCAGTGGGATTATTCCGGAAATCCTCGAGCAGGGTTGGCATGAGCGGCACCGCATCCGGAAATTCTTCATCGAAAAATCGGTGGACATCGTCATCGGTTTGGATCGTGCCGAAGCTGCGCGGTCCTTCGAATTCCCAGAAAAGCGTGCAGGTAAACGAGCCGTCGGGATTGGGCAGGGCAATCATCATGAAACTTTTTCGCGGCCAGATGTGCAGGGCATTTTTTTCCATTTGCCATGAGCCATCGGGCCGGGGCGGAATGGTCAATTCTTTGTAACCGTGTGCGAGATAACTCTCGTCGTATTTGAATTCGGCGATCGCGTTCTGCATCGATTTGCGTACTGCAGAGAATGCGCCATCGACGCCGATGACCGCGTCGCCCTCTGCAGTGATAGTCCCCTTTACAGTTTCCAAACAGGCAACCGCCGACGCGAGATCAACCCCCGTACACTTGTGGTTGAAATGAACTCGAACGTTGGAATGACGCTGGGCGGCTTCAATCACCGTTGAGTTAAGCGCCGCTCGACCGATCGAGTTGATGCACTTTTTCGGGTCGACGTCGTATGGCGCAAAATGCAGTACTCCGGATTTGTCATGAATCATGCGACCGCGCATTGGAATCGCGTTTTGCAACGTTTCATCAGCAATCCCGATCTGTTTAAGGGCGTGAATTCCACGTGTCGAAATCGCGAGATTAATCGACCGCCCGCCGACGATGTTCCCTTCGCGCGGATCAGCGCGTCTTTCATAAAGATCCACTTCGTGTCCACGCCGGCCGAGGTACGCTGCGAGTAATCCCCCGGCTAATCCGGAACCAATCAGTACGAATTTGGACACTCAAAAAACATGAATGAATCGGGAGATTAGGAAAACAGGAAAGATGCAGGAAATCGGCGTCTGACACAGACGCCCTACAGTTCGTTGAACGCTCGGCCGAGATGATCAAGAACGTCACGCGGCAACAGCGATTGCTCGCTTTGTTTGCCGTTAAAGATAGCGATCTCTGCTGCGCGTCCGCACAGCCATGCCCCGACTCGGGCGGCATCGTACAGGCAGAGGCCTTGTCCCATCAACCCGGCGCACACTCCGGTGAGAACGTCACCCATCCCCCCGGTGGCCATTCCCGGATTGCCGGTGGTGTTGTAACTCACGGGTCGACCGCGTTCAGTGACGATGGTGCGACTGCCTTTGAGCAAAAGTGTAACCGAAAATCGATCGCAGAATTTCGTCGCTGTCTTCGCACGCGACTCTTGCTCGTTAGGGAACAACCGTTTCATCTCACCGGGGTGCGGGGTGAGCAGCCGTTTGCCTTTGCAACGGCGCAACACCGAAGTCTTTTCCGACACGATGTTCAAGCCGTCTGCGTCGAGCACCATCGGTTCTTTCACTTTTTCAACGAACTCAAGGATCCCGGCGGCGTGCGATTTTCCCAGACCAGGGCCCACAGCCCAAACGTCGGCTTTCTCTTTCAGCAGGTGACGGTACGACGCGATCGGCTTTACCATTGCTTCCATGAACGCTGAGCCGGCCACGATTTGGTAGATGTCCTCGGGAACGAAAACTTCTACCAGCCCGGCGCCCGCTCTGAGCGCACCTTGTGATGCCATCAGCGCCGCGCCCACGAATCCCCTGGAACCTGCTACGATGCCGATGCGGCCAAATTGATTCTTGTACGAATTGTACTTGCGCCTGGGAAGCAAACCGCGAAAAGCGGACGGGCTCGCGATAATTTCTCTCGGTTTGATTTGCGGTGGCTGCAGTTCCTCGAGCGGCACAACCTCGAGCCGGCCGACATAATTCGCAGCGCCGTCAGCGACGAGAGCTGGCTTGGCATAACCAATCGTTACCGTGAAATCGGCGACTACGCAGTCCCGATCTGCCTTGCCTGAATCGGTATCGAGACCAGTTGGAAGATCCACTGCAAATACCCAGGCACCCTTGGTTGTTCGCAATTTGTTAATAGCGCGACAAGCGCACCGAATCGGCTCGCGAAGCGGTGGTTTTGCGCCCACGCCGAGTAAGCCATCCAAGACAATCAATGGAGCGGTGCCGAGGTACGCATCAGCCGCAA
The DNA here is from genome assembly GCA_025935755.1 of Chthoniobacterales bacterium. Taxonomy (GTDB): domain Bacteria; phylum Verrucomicrobiota; class Verrucomicrobiia; order Chthoniobacterales; family UBA10450; genus Udaeobacter. The sequence continues at coordinate 35,322 of JAICUQ010000006.1, forward strand.
TCTTGTCCTGAGCAAAAGACAACTGGTCAGCTGAATACGAAAAGACATCCAGGATAGTGATGCCCGCGTCCTGCGCCTGGCTGTTACTCCAGGCAGGCATTCTGGCGCTGGAGTTTTGCAAATCGTTGAGCTTTTTGCGCATCAGATTGCTGCAATCAGCTTCATTGAATGCCAGGCGCACTTCGATTTTCCATCCGCACTGCTCTAAACACTGCGCGGCAAATAAAGCGTCGCCGGCGTTGTTTCCTTTCCCGGCGAACACGATGCATCGGCCGGGCTTCTGGAAAAATTTCGTGACTGCCCTGGCGACACCGGCGCCAGCCTTATTCATCAGCGCCTCGACTTCCACGCCATCGGCGAATGCAGCCTGCTCTGCGGCTCGCATCTGCGCCGAAGTCAAAACTGGCAGGTCCAATCAGCCCTCCCGATCTGATGACACGACACGCGCTTCTATGTCAGGCCGTTTCAACGAAGTCTTCTTTTTCTTCCGCCGAGTACTCTTCTTACTTGACCGTTTCGACCGGCTCTTTTTGGATCTGCTGACTCTAGTCTGGTCGATGTACGGTTGCATCGGGATGCTTTCGGCCGTGGCGACCCGGGTCGTACTGAACGAGCTGGCAACGGAATTACGTCTGCCGATTCCGGCTGCAATTTCTTCAGCGAGTTTTTGACGATAAGAAGCATTCTGGACGTAGGAAGCTTCGGTTGGATTCGTTAGGAAACCGCATTCGACAAGGATTGCGGGAACATTTGTTCTTCGCAGCACGAAATAACCGCGTCGGCGCACTCCGCGGTTTGGGGAAGGCGCTCCACCGGCCACGTAATGATGAATTGCCGAAGCGAGCGCCAGGCTATTGCGGCTATAGAAATAGGTTTCTATGCCGTCGGCGCCTCTGCGCGTTGCCGAGTTGAAATGGATCGACACGAAAATCGCGTTTCGATACTGGTTGGCGATTGCGGTGCGTGTTCCCAACGGGACAAAGACGTCGCTATCCCTGGTCATGATCACCCGGTAACCGTTGGCTGAGAGAACCTTTCGAAGTCGCTGTGCCACATCGAGAGTCATGTCTTTTTCCGAAACTCTTTGACCAGGGATTCCTCCGCGATCGTAGCCGCCATGTCCCGCGTCAATTACGACAACTGTGCCAGCGCCGTCTCCATCGGAGCTTCGGCTGCCCTTTGCAGCGTGCGAATTGAGTGCCAGGCATGTTGATAACAGACCGGCGGCCGACACAACGAGTCGAAGAGAATTCGCGCGCATCGTTAATCCTCTATCGGAGCCCCGGGCGGGCGAGCTGAAAGTTTTGGCGCTTTGTTCCCCGAACTTTGGGCAGGCGCTTCGACCATACCCCCGCGCACCGCCACTTCGCCACCCCCGGAATGGACAAGGTGGGGCCGGGTTTTGGTCTCCATGAAAGAAGTATGTTCCAACAATTCGCCGTTCAATCCCACCCGCGCATACGACCAGGCGCGGGGAGCCGCACAATGCAAAACATGCAATTGATTGGCGCGATCGATCTCCGCCTGTGGTTGCTCGAAAGAGATGGTCCGGCCTAACGAGTAAGTGGCATACACGATGCCGGTATCTTTGTCCTGCACTCGTACGTACAACGATGTGTGATCCGGAAAACGATTGGTCATCAGTGAATAGGTGCGCACGTCGCCGGATCCGCCGCCGTCTGGAACTCCGACCGTTTGCTGCCAGATCGGCCGCGCGTCAGTCACTTCGAACACGCGCGTTCCTGAGTAGAAGAATTTTTGCAGATCCGCGAAGTAAATATTCGCGCGCACGTGGTATCCGCCATATTCGTGGACGGGATACAGTGGCGTGAGATTGATTTGACGGGTCACTCGCTGGCCCGCCTGGATCCTTAAAGGAGGTTCGCGATTTGTACCATTAAGTGGTCCGATCGGCTGTTCCTCGCTGCCGGTAATCTCAAAGCCAAGCCATGATTGCCCGTCGGCGTCGTGAAGTTCAATATCACGCCCGGCCAAATTCGTGATGGCAAGTGTTGCCACGACAGGTTCGTAGGCGATGTATTGCAACCGTTTGAATTTGAGATCCACCTGAACCTGCGCGTCTGCCATACCCGCAAGGACAAAAACAAGCAACAGTGGAAGAAGATGTCGCAGATTGCCCCTGCAGTTCCGTCTCCGACGGCTGCAAATAACCCGGTGCCGAATCGGTCGTGTCATCGTCCTGAGGGAGTTTTCGAGGAAGGAAACTGTTGTAAAAGCCGCGCCGGTTCCGCCTGCACAGCCTGCAGATCGTCACCGTAATAAACGCGAACGATGTAGCCGAGATATTTCCGTTGTCCGACATCCGGGGAGTTTTTTGATCCACGACCTTTTTGACCGGGCCGAACTTTTGCCGCGGCCTCGGACAGCGATGTTTCGGATAAGGCGCCGTTGGTTTTTGCGCGCACGTAGCGCACCATGAGCACTTCCGGATTTGTTTCGGACCAATCGTGTTTCGATGTGATCCATTCGTTACTGACGTCGGCATCGGTCAGCTTGATGTCCTTGTCATTTACGATGTCGTACAGAAACACCAGAATTTTGACTTTGTTATGGTCGATGACGGCGCCTGGCTCTTTTTTTATTCCAATCTCAAGCGCCAGATTGGTTTCGGTTTCCGGATCCGGTGTTTCCCTGGTTTTAACCTCAGAAATTCCCATGATCGGACCGTCCGGATTGCCGCCGACATCTTTGCGTGACGGGACATCGGGTTCCGCAGGTGCTTCGACGGGAGCGACGCTCGGAGCAGCGGGAACTCCGACCTTCAACCGGCGATCCGCCAAAGCATATGTAGCACTGTCCGACGGACTCACTTGTTTGATTCTGCGCCAGACGTCGTTCGCGCGATCGAACAACTGCATCGACTCGTACGTTTGTGCCATTTCCTGGAGCACGCTAGTATTGTCCGGTTCGGTGTCCGAGGCTTCCTGAAAACGTGCGAGCGCGTTTGTCGTGTCACCTCGTTCGCGCAATTCTTTTCCTTGTTGCAGCAACTGATCCACGATCGATGGAGCGGGTGAAGTGACTGCTGCAGCCGGTGGGACGCTTGGTTGCGCCGCTGCTCCGGCTGGAGTTGAAGGCGCCGCCGCCGCTGGCGTATTGGCGATGACGGGAGCGGAGGCTTGCATGGCGACGCGGTTAGCCCGCGCGCGGCCGACATAATAGGATGTCGCAAAGAAAACCTCAGCAATCGCCAGGGTCACGATGATGGCCAGGCCTACGTGGAAGCTTGGATCGATTTGAATAGCCCGTGAAAGAAGAGTCCGCATGCAGCAATAAAGTCAATTTTGTACGCGCGCTATTGCCAGCCTGTCAACAACCTGCCGGGTATTTGACCGCGGAACGGTCGAAAAGTTAGAACGCCGATCGTCACTTAGCGCGAGATATCGTCCTGGCTGAGAATTTTGAATCCTTCCCCCATGAGCACAGACGACGCGCAATCTGTATCATCCACGTGAAGGGCGATCGCCGAAAAACCCCGCGGCCGGATCAGCAGGGGATAGGCGAAATGCACGTTGACCTCTGCCATCACCAATGCGGCAAGGAGTTTTACGAGTTGCGTCGCTACTTCCCGCATCTCGACCACCACCACCTGGCTGACGCCGAAACCAACATTGTTTTCCCTGAACAATTTTTCTACTTCGTTCGGATCGCTGGCGATGATCCGCGCAATCGCTGAATCAGTGGATTCCGATACGCTGAGCGCGACAACGTGCGTGTGATGGGCGCTAAGCAGTTTCACGATGTCGAGCATCGCTCCGACTTTGTTTGGCAGAAAAACCGAGAACTGCTTTACCAGCGGTCCTTCCAGTTTGGAACTCGTTTGCGGCAGGTTGGCAGTCATTTGAATACAGGGCAGCGCGACGAAAGCTCATGGGCCGCGCCAGCTCAAACTATCACATTGTAGATGTTTCCTTGGCAAACGTAATATCGCGAGAAGCCGTCAAGGACGGACGGTTTCGAGCCGTCATCTTTCGACTACTGCCCAAACCGCCGTTCCTTGTTGAATTCACGATTTGGCGTGGCGAAGCACGCGCAGGGCCTTACATTCGCTGTCCGATATGGAAGACGAAAACGAGCTGATCGCGCTCAGACGAAAAAAACTTGAGACGCTCCGCGCGAAAGGCATCGATCCATTCGGCACAACGTTTGATGTCAGCGGCTCGATCGCGGAGGTGCGCGCCCTATTCAAAGAAGCTGAAATATTCCGTGTCGCGGGCCGTATCACCGCGCATCGTGACATGGGCAAAAGCCACTTTCTCGACCTGCGTGACGCCACGGGACGGATTCAAATCTATCTCCATGCCAAAGAGGTTGGGCCGGAACTGTTCGATCTGTTTCGGCTACTCGACATCGGTGATTTCATTGGAGTGGAGGGAACATCTTTCGTCACGAAAAGCGGGGAACCGACCATAAAAGTTCAAACCTTCCAATTGCTTGCGAAGACGTTGCGGCCGCTTCCGGAAAAATGGCACGGACTGCAGGACATCGAAGCGCGTTACAGGCAGCGGTATCTTGATCTTCTCACCAACGAACATTCGCGTACGGTGTTTGAAAAACGGATCGTGATTATTCGGGAAACACGCCGCTTTTTCGAGGACCGCGGCTTCGTTGAAGTGGAGACACCGATCTTGCAAACCATAGCGGGAGGCGCGGCAGCGCAACCCTTCCAAACGCATCACAACGCACTTGGCATCGATCTTTATCTGCGCATTGCGCTCGAGCTTTATCTCAAACGTCTGCTGGTGGGCGGATTCAACAAGGTGTTCGAAATCAATCGCAACTTTCGCAATGAAGGCATCTCACGAAAACATAATCCGGAATTCACGATGCTCGAGGCGTATTGGGCCTACGCTGATTTTGAAAAAGTGGCCAATCTCGTAGAAGAACTAATTTGTTACCTTGCCGAAAAAATTCACGCTCTCGACTTGGCAAAAATGGAGGCCGGAGCTCCTGGGAGGCCGTCGGTGCCCATTGCTGGGGCTCGCGAAAGCTCGCCTCTCCAAATCGCCCATCGTGATGCTGATGGACACATTACCCGCACGATCAACTTAAAACGGCCGTGGCGCCGCGTGCGTTACCGCGATCTGGTACGCGAAGTTGCGGGCAAGGATTGGTTTGAGCTGTCGCCTGACCAGCGACGCGAACGCGCGATGAACGAATTCAAACTCGAGATCTTGCCGCAGCTCGCCGACTTCGAAGTGACGCAGCATGTTTTTGAAAAACTTATCGAAGAGAAGACGATTGATCCGTTATTTGTAACGCATTGTCCGAAAGAGCTCGTGCCGCTTGCCAAACAAAACGTGGAAGACAACTCCCTCGTGGACGTTTTTGAACTCGTTATCAACGGTGTGGAAATTGCACCTGGTTACAGCGAACTGAACGATCCGATTGTGCAGCGCCAGCGTCTGGAGGAACAGGCTGGCGAAGAAAAGCAAAACATCGATGAGGAATTTCTGCTCGCGCTTGAGCATGGCATGCCGCCGGCGGGCGGCGTCGGGATCGGAATGGACCGGCTCACCATGCTGCTCACGGGAGCAGAATCAATCCGTGACGTCGTCCTGTTCCCGTTGCTGCGACCCAGGAAACTGTAGCCGTCGCAGGCTTCGGCCTCTGACAGAGACGCCCTACAGGAGCATTCAACATCATTTCCTGTGTGCGTGGCGAACTGGAGACCGCCGCTCGTTGTTCTATGATTGGCGGATGCCGCGAACGATTTCACTGCTGTTTGTAATTCTGTGCGCATCTGCTGCAGCAATCGCACCTGCCGAACCGCAGCATCGCGTGGTGATCGTAGTGTGGGACGGAATGCGTCCCGATTTTGTCACCGAGCAGAATACTCCGACGCTTTCGAAACTGGCTCGCGAGGGCGTGACCTTTCGTAATCATCATGCGGTTTATCCCAGTGCCACAATGGTAAATGGCACGGCCATGATGACCGGGGTTTATCCTGGCAGAAGCGGTATCATTGCGAACCATGTTTATCGGCCGGACATCGATCCCAACCACGTGATCGATGTCGAACTGTCATCCGTGGTAGCGAAGGGGGATGAGATCTCGGGTGGAAAATACATTGCCGTTCCCGCAATCGCCGAACTGGTGCAGGGCACACGCGCGCGTACCGTTATCACCGCTGCCAAAAACGTCGGGCTTTTGTTGGATCGGAATTTAGGGCATCCCTCTGGCTTGCCCTCCGGTGACCACGCAAGCGAGACGCATGCGCTACCTTTGCATGCAGCCGCGAACAACAGTGTCACATTGTTCGCAGGTAAAGCGTTGCCCGCCTCAGCCCTTGATCCAATCACGGAAAAGCTTGGTCCTTTTCCGTCTGCTCTTTTGCAACGGGATCGCTGGACGACCAAAGCATTGTTAGACGTGTTTTGGAGAGATGGCGTACCGGCTTTTTCGGTTCTGTGGCTCGGCGAACCGGACCTTACGGAACATGCGACAGCGCCGGGTTCGCCTGCGGCCATAGGTGCGATCAAATCTGCCGATGAAAATCTCGCAGCCGTTCTTTCGGCATTGGATGAACGGAAGGCGCGCGGCACAACCGACATTTTTGTGGTATCGGATCATGGTTTCTCCACGATCAGACGTTCGATTGATCTGCCAAAGATTCTGAATGACGCGGGCTTTGTCGCCGCGACGGAATTCAAGGGAGAACCTAAACCAGGCGACATCATGATGGCCGGCAACGGCGGCAGCGTACTTTTCTATGTCACTGGACACGATGCTGCGGTGACCCGGCGCCTGGTCGAGTTTTTACAACAATCGGATTTCGCCGGAGTGATTTTTACGAAGCAAGCAATGGAAGGAACGTTCACTCTGGAGCAAGCGAGGATTGAAAATAGTCACGCCCCTGACGTCGTGATGGCGTTCGGATGGGACGCTTCCAAAAATCAATTTGGCGTGCCAGGAATGATCGATTCCGATTGGCAACGAGCAGCAGGAAAGGGAACACACGTTACGCTCAGCCGTTTCGACATGCACAACATGTTAATTGGCAGTGGCCCTGATTTTAAACGGGACGCAACGAACGATCTGCCTAGCGGAAACGTCGATCTCGCTCCGACGATTTTGCAGATTCTCGGCCTCAAACCGGCAGAGAAGATAGACGGACGAATCCTGTCCGAAGCGATGACGGTCGCAACGCCTTCGCAAAAAGTCGAAACCAAAACCATTGACGCCACAAAAACTTTCCAATCGGGAAAGTGGCGGCAATCGCTTAAGATCTCGCGTGTCGGTTCCACGATCTATTTCGATGAGGGAAACGGAGCGTTTGTGAAGCTGGCAGCGCCTGATGAATCACGGAGCGATCGCTGAACGCATCACCTCGAGCGGTGCTTCGCGATTGAACCATGTTGAGAAGGATAATGCGCCCTGGTGCAGCAACATCGACAAACCATTGGCGCCGCGCGCGCCGGCTTCATCAGCTGCTCGAAGCAATGCAGTCCTGGCCGGGCGATAGACGCAATCGAATACAATGTGGTGCGGTGCGAGCAATCGTGCCGGAATCGGCGCGGGATCGCTGGGGTTCAAGCCGATCGGCGTGGCGTTGACGATCAGGTCAATGTCTGGGAGTTGCGCGCGAATCGCCGTCTCGTCCCATGGCACCGCTTCGAGTCGTCCCACGGGACCGAGCACGCGGGGTTCGACGAAGAAACCGCGCAACCGCTGCATAAGCATACTGGTCTTATCAGGCGTGCGGTTCACCAGAACCAGGCGCTCGCAATTTTCCAAGGCGCATTGCCAGGCAATGGCATAACCGGTGCCTCCGCCGGCGCCAAGGATCATCACGCGCAAATCGCGTAAATCGATTGAGAACTCGCTGCGAACCGCTCGTGAGAATCCTTCGGCGTCCGTATTTGAACCGACCAATTTTTTATCATGCAACCGTATGGTGTTGACCGAACCGCAGCGGGTCGCTGATTCATCAGCCTCGTCGATTTGCCTGAGCCCCGCAATCTTGTGGGGGACCGTGAGATTGATTCCGACAAAATCCAGGTCCCTCACCGAACGGAGGGCTGCGCGCAGTTCGTTAGGCCGGATGTGAAATCGCGTGTATTGCATTTTGATGTCGAAGTCGCGCAACGCCGCGTTTTGCATTTGCGGGGAAAGCGAATGCGCCACCGGGTCGCCGAAAATGCCGAGACGAATTAGCGGATCGACGCCGCGTGTGATTTCGCTCCAGCGCTCAAGATCGGCCAGTGTGTAACGGTCGGTGGTTTTTTGTTCTTCTTTCACGTGGTGCCGTGATCTCATTAACACCCTGCTTTAGCTGGATGTTAGAAGCAAACTATGGCGTCTGAACCGCTTCAGCGGTTTAGAGTAGGAAGCAGGATGGAGAGAAACCGCTGAAGCGGTTGGAGCCGCGCGAAGTGTTTTCGGCACCGCGCTTAAGCGCGGTGTTAATGAAAAGTTACGTTCGTGGCGCACTGAAGTTGTCGACCCGCGCTTTCGCCGATAACTTGCGCGGCCCAATGACAACCGAAACAGAAAGACCATCCGACTTTATTCGCGACATCATCGCGGAGGATCTGCGCACTGGGAAATACAACAAAATCGTCACCCGGTTTCCGCCTGAGCCGAATGGTTACCTGCACATCGGCCACGCAAAATCGATCTGTCTAAATTTTGGAATTGCGCGCGAGTTTGGCGGCATCTGCAACATCCGCATGGACGACACCAATCCGACAAAAGAGGAAGCAGAATATGTCCGGTCAATTATGGCGGACGTGCATTGGTTGATCGATGGCTGGGCAGACAAACGACTCGGCGGCGCGCCGGTCTATGCCTCCGATTATTTCGACCGGTTTTACCACTACGCCCTGGAACTGATCGGTAAAGGCAACGCCTACGTTGACGACATGACTCCGCAGGAAACCGATGAGTATCGCCGTCTGGGCAAGCCCAGCCGTTTTCGGGACCGCCCGATCGACGAAAGTCTCGAACTGTTTGCCCGAATGAAAGGGGGCGAGTTTCCTGATGGCGCCCGCACGTTGCGCGCAAAGATTGACGTCAACGCGGCGAACGTCTGGTTACGCGACCCGGTGCTCTATCGCATCCGGCATGCGACGCATCATCGCACCGGCGATAAATGGTGCATTTACCCGATGTACGATTGGGCGCATACGCTGAGCGATTACATCGAAGGCATCACACACTCAATTTGCACTCTCGAGTTCGAAGTGCACCGGCCGCTTTACGATTGGATTCTCGACGCGCTCGAAATTCCTGAGCCTCGTCCTCATCAGTATGAGTTCGCGAGATTCAATCTGACATACACGGTCATGAGCAAGCGCAAACTTATCCAGCTCGTGAATGAGAACCTGGTCAATGGCTGGGACGATCCGCGGATGTTGACCATTTCAGGTTTGCGACGGCGCGGTGTGCCCCCGACAGCTTTGAGGAGCCTGGCGTACAATGTCGGGATCACAAAATATCCGAGTACGACCGACATGGCTCTGCTCGAACATACAACGCGTGATGAACTCAATCGCATCGCAACGCGCCGCCTCGTCGTGCTGCGACCGATTAAAGTTGTGCTCACAAATTATCCCGAAGGAAAAACCGAAGAACTGGACGCCATTAATAATCCGGAGGATCCAAATGCCGGGATCCGTAAGATTCCTTTCGGCCGCGAGCTTTACATTGAGCATGACGATTTCATGGAAACGCCGCCACCGAAATATTTCCGGCTTCGTCCGGGCGGCGAGGTGCGCCTGAAATACGCTTACATCATCAAATGCGAAGAAGTGGTGAAAGATGCCGCTGGCAACGTGACGGAGCTGCGATGCAGCGTTGATCTGGACAGCAAGTCAGGTGGACCAACGGCCGGCCGCAGAATCAAGGGGACGATTCATTGGGTCAGCGCGACCCACGCGCTGGATGCGCAGGTCCGATTGTACGATCGACTTTTTACCGTGCCTGAGCCGGATGCTGACGGCGATTTCAAATCATTCATCAATCGCGATTCGCTCGAAGTAGCACACGCAAAGTGCGAACCGGCGCTTGCAAATGCGTGTCCGGAGGAACGCTATCAGTTTGAACGCCTCGGCTATTTCGCGCTGGATCCTGACTCGACGCCGCAGAAACAAGTCTGGAATCGTACGGCGACGCTTCGCGATACCTGGGCGAAGACGGCGACAAAATAAATCGCGTGTCATCCTGAGTCGCGAAGGCGACGAAGGATCTCTCGATCGGGAATATATTACAGAACGTAGCTTGCGTGAGGTTCCGCTGTTTCGGGAGGTCCCTCGCTTCGCTCGGGATGACAGCACGTTAAAAAGTGGAAAGCGCGCGATCGATTCGAGCCAGTACTTTTTCTTTGCCGAGCACTTCGAGCAGATGATACAGGCTCGGACCCACAGTGCTGCCGGTCGTCGCCAGCCGTACCGGGTGAACGATTGCGCGAATTTTCACGCCGAGCTCTGCCGCGGTATTTTTTAGTGCAGCTTCAACTTCTGCGGCGTCGAATTTCTCAAGTGCAGCCAAGCTATCGCGAACGGCTTTTAGCCGCGGTCTGTTTTCAGCAGTGAAATGCTTCGCCGCGCCCTGGGGATCGTAACCGAAATCATCCGTAAAGTAGAATCCGCAATAAGGCGGCAACTCGTCGAATGTGTTGATCTTGCCTTTGCACGTTTGGAGGGCCGCACGGACGTATTGCTCCGGATAGTCGTCGACCTTGACGCCGCTCGACTTCAGCCTGGCGACCGCTAATTGGTAAAAATTCTCGTCGCTGAGCTCGCGCGCATATTCGCCATTCAACCAATGCAGTTTGTCCGGATCGAATGTGGCCGAGCTGCGGCCAATATTCTTCACGTCGAAAATCCGGATGATCTCGCCGATGTCCAACTTCTCTCGATCATCCTTCGGCGACCAACCGAGCAGGCAAAGATAGTTGCGGACTGCTGCGGGAAGGAAACCACGCTGAATGTAATACTCCACGCGCGCGCCCGCGTCTCGCTTGCTCATTTTTGTCCCATCACGATTAAGAATGAGCGGAATATGCGCATAATTCGGCGGCGTAGCGCCTAACGCGCGAATGAGTTCGATGTGCTTGGGCGTATTCGAGAGATGATCTTCGCCCCGGATGACGTGGGAGATTTTCATTTCCAGATCGTCGACGACGTTGACGAAGTGGAAAATCCAAGAGCCATCGGGCCGACGGATCGTCATGTCCGGGTGCGTGGCAGGATTGCTGAGATCAAAATCGATTCTGCCGCAGACGAGATCATCTACGATGACATGTTCGCGTGGTGAACGGAATCGTAACGCGCCCTGGTCTTCGAAAATGTGACTGCCGTCCTGAAGCTTCTTCAGGTAACGCTCATAAAGCTCCGTGCGCTCGCTCTGCAAATACGGTCCGAAATCGCCGCCTACATGCGGCCCTTCGTCCCAATTCAAGCCCAGCCATTCCAATCCTTCATAAATGGCGGCCATGGCCTCCTCCGTGTTGCGCTTTGTATCGGTATCTTCGATGCGCAAGACGAATTTCCCGCCGTGATGCCGCGCAAACAGCCAGTTGAATAGGGCAGTGCGTGCTCCGCCTATGTGCAAAAAGCCAGTAGGCGAGGGGGCGAAGCGAACGCGGACTTCAGGCATTGGAGTGATGGAGCAGTGGAATCATGAAGTAATGCATTTTTTTCTTGGTTGTGTCAGCCATTAACTCCAGCACTCCAATACTCCATTACTCTAAAAAAATCTTCTTGGCTCGGCGCCGCGCGTGTTGATTTCCGGGAAGATTCACTTTTGCAATCGAACCCTCAGGATCTACTAACGACCGAACCCGTTCGATGGCATCGAATCCAACGTCCGGAATGTTTTGTGCACGCAACCATTTCAAGACCGCCCGACGCTGAAGCGCGATTGGCAAAGCGCGTAATTTTTGGACCGACAGACTTCGTGTTGCATATGCAACAAAAAGTTGCTCAAGATTTGGCGATTGGTTCTCAATCCATTTCTCTTCATCGGCAGCGATGATCGCTGTTCGCCAGATGTTTTGCCGGATGTTGCGGCCGACCGCTTTTTCCAGGTACGGAATCACCCGACGCCGGATACGGTTTCGGAGCGGAGTGAGATTTTCGTTTGTAACGTCTTCGCGAAATGTCAGCCGGTGCTCGGTCACGTAATCATCGATCTCAGTACGCCAGGCGCCGAGAAATGGGCGCACGACCGTCAGGTCGATGCGGTTGATGCGCCGTGTGGAAATTTCCTGCATCGCAGAAAGACCAGCGTTGCCGGCGCCCCGAAACAGATTGATCAGCAATGTTTCGACCAAGTCGTCTGCGTGATGCGCGACGAAGATTGTTCGGCAGTTTCGGCGCCGTGCGATTTCAGCAAAAAACGCGTAGCGCGCCTCACGCGCCGCAGTTTCGATCGACATCTTCTTTTTCTTCGTGAGCTCAAGGATGTTGGCAGAACCGAGTTCGAATTCGATCCCGCCAGCCTTTGTAACGCGAGCGGATCGATTGTCCGCCCGTGCGGCTGGCTGGCGGAGCGGCTGCCCTACAGCTTTCCCGTTGTAGCGCTCGGCAAGTCTCTCAACAAACCGCGCATCGGCATCGCTCGATCGTCCGCGTAACCGGTGATTTAGATGGCAAACGATCAGGCGCTTGTAACCGCGGCTGATCAGCCAGTGAAGTAGCGCGACGGAATCGCGCCCGCCAGATACGCCGACCAAGTAGCGTGCACCCGGCGGAAAAGCGCGGGTTAAGCCCGGTTTCAATTCAAGCGAAAGCACGGTGAAAGAGTAGCGCATGCGTTCCGCTTGCGAACCGTAAAACGCGCAAGCCGGAGGCATGCGCTACCTTTTGACTCAACTCGATCGTGCGCGTAACCGGTGATTTAGATAGCAAACGATCAGGTGCTTGTAACCGCGGCTGATCAGCCAATGAAGTAGCGCGACGGAATCGCGCCCGCCAGAGACGCCGATCAAATAGAGTGCATCCGGGGGAAAAGCGCGGGTTAAGCCCGGTTTCAATTCAAGCGAAAGCACGGTGAAAGAGTAGCGCATGCGTCCCGCTTGCGAACCCTAAAACGCGCAAGCCGGAGGCATGCGCTACCTTTTGACTCACTCGATCGTCCGCGTAACCGGTGATTTAGATGACAAACGATCAGGCGCTTGTCACCGAAGTTGCTGGTATACGTGAATCACGTATAGCCACGCACCGCGAACCCGGAGTGAATACTTCCGATCTCGTCAATCGCCCGTGGTGCGACGCGAGTTCTTCGCCATGAGCAACGCTTGGTGTGTGGGCGAAACGGCGTGGGAAAATCCCGTCCTTCGCACCCCAATGCAAAACTTCCCGTGCTCATTCTCCAGAAGAACCATTTCGTACGCCGTTTTCTGTAGCCTTCTCAAAGAATGACGACTTCCCGGTCGTCACTCCTCGGTATATGAGCGACGAAACGTCTCTCGCCGGAGCAGGCGATAAAATAATCTGGAATCCAGGAATCCATGAATTCATTATCCCGTCCGGTATGACCGATCGATATGCGCGCGACGTTGTTCCAATACAGACATCAAACATCGAACCTCGAAACACTTTATGAGCCTACTCAAAAAATTGTTCCATCGCTCCGAAGCGCCGAATGATGGCCTCACCCAGCCGCAGCGTGAGGCGATCGTCGACTTGCTCAACTATTGCATGTACGCCGACAACCTGGTCATGCTCGCGGAGGACAGATTGATCGCGGACGTGGCCGCGAAGTTTAATTGGGATCCGAAAGCCGTACCGTTCGACCAGTTCGATGCGAGATCGGTTGGCAACGCACGCAACGCGAGAGAAAGCAAAGTATACAGAGATAAATTCCTCGGTTCCATAAAGGAGCGGCTCGACACTCCAGCGGTGAGGATGAAGGCATTGGACCTATGCCAGGAACTCTTTCTCGCTGACGGCGCCCAGTCCGAGGAAGAAGACGAGATGTTTGAAAATCTAAAGCCGCTGCTGGAATAGATTCCGTCAACGCGAGGTTCTGGCGACCTGGTTTGAAACCCTGGCTGTCGCTCAGTCTATCCGAAGCCTGCTCGCCGCGGCGAGCGGCGGCCGTCCGTTGCAGCGGCACTTTGCCGAACGAACTTGGTCCTCACATTGCCGGGAGCGCGCGCTTCCATGGTGCTGGTTGCGGCATCCTGCCGAAACGAACTTGAATCCTCTGCAGAAGAAAGCGAAGAAAACAAAGGTTCTCCCGCGAACAGATAACCATTAGTTCTAACCGTTCTCAGGAGGGGATGATGTTTGTGGCCAGGAGTCATTGCTTTACGTGATTCACGTATACCACTGCCGTTAGAGTTGTAATCCCCCAGTCACCGGAGATTTTTGGGAGCAGGCGGGAATTTGATGCAACATCGACTCCCAAACATTCCTTTTCGCGGGTGTTAAAAGTGTGTCAAAAGTGAGGACTGACCCCAATTTCAATCTTCGAATGATTCCGGGGAGCGAGCGCTTCCAGTCCGCCATAGCACCGGATTGGCCGTGGCGAACGTGCTGATTTGAAAGCCTGGCCGTCGCTCAGTTTACCCGAAGCCTGCTTATCGCCGCGAGTGGCGGGCGTCCGTTACAGCGGCGTCTTGCCGAACTTGCATCGTTACAGAAGCAAGCGAAGGACACAAGGTTTCTATTGCCGAGCAAAAAGCACCGACGCCTGGCATGACAGACAGGAGGGGTTAATCCCTGGCGGCCATGGATGCTATACGTGATTCACGTATACCATCGCCGTACCGGTCACAGTATTCGGTGCCCGGAGGAATTTTTCGGCCGGTCGCATCAAAATCTCACGCCCCTGCTCGAATAATCTTGTCGTTCTCCCATCTGGGGAGCACACGCGCCCCGCGTCGCATGTTCGGCGGCCTCGCCGAACGCCTTTCAGATACCGCCGAAAACAGCGTTTGCTCGACACTCTGTTCCCAGCCAGAATTTAAAATGCAAATTGCTTTCCGGAACCGCTGGCTTAGCTGCGTCTTCAGCACCCTCCTGATAACAACTGCACTCGCCGTTCAAGTGAAAGCGGCCTCGCAGAAGGGTTCCGAATCTGAACCGAAGTCTGCGCCTACGCCTGCTGCGACCCCGAACTTTAAGCCCGAGTCCGTCACCACTACCGGCAACGTGGCTGTCGAAGGCAGTCCGATCGAGTATCAAGCCGTAGCCGGCACGCTCGTCGTGCATCCCAAAGGCTGGGATGACGCAGCTTTGCCTGCGGACCGTCAGAAAAAGGAGAGCGACGAAAGTGAAGAAAGCGCGGAGAGCGGCAAGGAGCCTAACGAGCATAAGAACCCAACGGCCGAAGCTTCGATGTTCTACGTGGCGTATAGCAAAAAGAACGTGGAACCGAATAAACGGCCCGTCACGTTCCTGTTCAACGGCGGACCTGGCTCTTCAACAGTCTGGCTGCACATGGGCGCCTTTGGACCTCAGCGGGTGATTACCGCCGACGACACGCATACCGCCGCAGCGCCGTATCAAATTGTTAATAACGACTTCAGTCTGCTCGACGCGAGTGATCTGGTGTTTATCGACGCTCCGGGGACCGGCTTCAGTCGCATCGCCGGTAAAAACAAGGAGAAAGAATTTTACGGCGTGGACCAGGACGCGCACGCGTTTGCGGAATTCATCGTGGCATAT
>JAICUQ010000256.1 GCA_025935755.1 Chthoniobacterales bacterium
ATCTTATCCATACCTCGCGAACAGAAAACGTATCACACCCGAGTAATCTTTTTCGGCCGAAATGTCGCGATAATTTTTCTCCTCAAGCGCTGCTACAAGCGCGTCGCTTTGAGCGATTCCAATTTCCATTGCCAGAATTCCCCCCGGCCGAAGCCACGACGGGGCGTGCCCGATCAATTGCTGCACCAATTCATCCCCGCGCGCGCCTGCGAAAAGCGCCACTTCGGGATCGTGCAACACTTCACGCGAGAGATTCTGGCGGTCCTCGATCGAAACATACGGAAGATTTGCGGCGATCAGATCGAGACCCGGTTGCACGTTTTCAAGCAAGTTGCTGCGCAGGAAGCGAACACGATCAGCTAATCCTAGTCGGCCGGCATTTTCGCGCGCCAGCATGAGCGCATCCTCGGAAATATCAACCCCCGCAACCTCGGCTTTTGGAAATTCCGCAGCCAGGGTGAGCGCAATGACGCCGCTTCCCGTTCCGATATCGACCGCGCGGAAACATTCGGTTTCGGATTTGAAGCGTGAAATCAAAAGCTCAACGAGCCGCTCGGTTTCGGGTCGCGGTATCAGCGCACGGTTGTCGCATTGAAAAATGCGCCCGCAGAACTCGACCGTGCCGAGCAAATGCTGAAGTGGCTCGCCTGCACCGCGGCGCCGCACCAATTCACGCAACGGAGCAAGTTCCGATTCTGCCAGGGGCCGTTCGAAAGCCAGGTATAAATCTATCCGCTTCCGGCCTAACACATGCGCCAGCAAGTGCTCGGCGTTCAAACGCGGGCTATCGATGTTTCGCTTCTGGAAATAGCCGGTCGTTGATTGCAAGACCTCGAGCACAGTCATTTGACTAATCTTAGCGGCAGATCCCGCGCCGGACGAAGCCGCTCTGCATGTCGTCGAATCCAGGCCTACGCCATCGCGCGACTAATTACCCAGGCGACTTCTTTACCCGTGACAAACATGTGCGCATCGCCACCGTTTGGATCTACGATGTATTTGCTGCTTTCCAGGTTATGAAAGCGGCCGGATTGCCAGCTGTAGCCGCCGCCCACAGCCAGCAGTTGATCAACAGCCTGCACCACTTCGCCCGGCTCCATCTTCTGTGCACCGTTTCGGCCGAGACCGCCAAACTTATCATTCGCGTCCCCGAAAGCAGATGCCACCGTGCCGGCTAATCTTGAAGCTACGGGGTAAGCAATACCAACTGCGCGATCGTTAGGCGTGTAAGTGAGGACGATCGGACCTTTGATGCGGTGGTTATCCACCACACTGCGAAAAAATCCATTCATCGATTTCGAGAATCCGTTGTGCGAAAAAGCGGCCTGCAAAAGCGTCATACTTTGCAATTTGTCCGTCGTAGATGCCGCCGCGGCTGCGGTCACGACGCGACACCCGAAGCTGTGTCCCACCAGGTGAATCCGCTGCACGTCGTTCGCCAGCCGGTCGAGCATGGGAGCCACGCCTTTCTGGCCTACTGTTCCCGCGCGCTTTTTCATTTCGTAGTAAGCCATGTAATTCAGGAACCGGATCGCCCCCGCTTTAATTCCAGAAAAAATATCACCCAGTCCAGCTGCGCCACCTTCCTGTCTCGCTTTCGGGCGAGTCCCCACCGAGGCGGCGCCTCCGCCCCCTCCTCCACCCGAAGAAACCACCGGGGTCGGCATCTTTAACTTCTCGAGCATCACCGCTCCATCGAGCTTGAAGAAAAGCGCTGAATTGTCTTCTTCATTCGCGGCGCTGTCGTCGAGCAAGCTCCGGAGCTCGTCTACGAATTTTTGACGTGCCGCAAGGTCGCTCTCCAGCTTAGGGATCTGGTTCTTCGCGGCGGTGATCTTTTTCGCCGCCTTTTTGTCGAACATTGTCGCGATGACATCGAGCTTGGCCCTGATGGTTTCGTCCGCGGCGGTCGAACTACTCCGCAACCCCGCACCACCACCTCGAGATTGTTCGGCAACAGCCGCGTTAACAACATCAGTGAATCTCTTGGACGGCCAAATGACCCCCACAATTGAAACCTTTTTATTTTGAAGCTGATCGGATCCGACAACTGCAAAGTTATTAAACAACTCCGTGTAAAATTCCTCTGCTTGTTCCTGGGTATTATTCCACCCGTGCGAGACAACGATCACGTCCGTCGTGCCGTTGGGCAGATTGAGTGCTTGTTTGTTCAAGGCCGCGCCGTCTTTATCGAAGCACGCGGCCAAATAAGGAATCCCTGCAATATCATTCATAAATCGCTTACACCACTTGTTTACACAGACTGAATCGCGCGCATCAAATCAATCAATCCCGCGCCTTGAAAAGAGCGCTCCCGTTTTAAATCGGTGGCCGCTCCCAAAAATATTTGCTTCACTCGTTCCGGTTCGCCGATGAATTCCCGGCGTACGGAAAGGAACGCTGCAATAACACCGCTAACATGCGGAGCGGCCATACTGGTCCCGCTGTCCTCGACGTATTCGCATTGTTTACCTTCCGCTCGATCTTTCAACAACTGGCCCGTGGCGGCGGACAAAATCTTCTCACCCGGAGCAACAACGTCCGGCTTCATCCGTCCATCGCCAGTGGGACCTTTTGAAGAAAAGTAGGAAACGCCATATACGTGCGGCATCTCGCGATGCGTGGAGCCGACGGTAATGGCTAATTCGGCATTGCCCGGATCGTTGATGGTGACTTGCATCCCGGCATTCGTGGTCCGCTGTTGCGCTGCCAGCGCGCCATAGCCCGTATTGCCTGCGGCAACCACAACGATCACGCCGGAACGCACCAGGCGATTGATCTCAACGCACAGCGGACTTTGCCCACACGCAAACCATTCCGGATCGAAATCGTATCCGAGACTGATGTTGACTCCGTGGATCAGATTCAGACGACCGTGGCCGTTCTTTTCCTGGATGTGC
>JAICUQ010000091.1 GCA_025935755.1 Chthoniobacterales bacterium
AACGATAATCTGACTCAATGGTCTCGCCGACTGTGCCGCTGATCTCAGTGGTCATTCCGCTGTACAACGAGGGCTCTCATCTGCGCGAGTTATTATCGGATTTGAGGGAAGCGTTGCAACAGACCGAATCGCGTTTCGAAATCATCGTCATTGATGATGGCTCGACCGATGACACCTGGGCCGGAATCCAAGATGAAGCACGAACGCTTCCTACCCTACGAGGCATACGCTTAAGCAGGAATTTTGGCAAGGAATTGGCGCTCTGCGCAGGTCTGGAGCGCGCCCGTGGCGACGCGATAGTAGTCATGGACGGGGACGGGCAACACCCGCCTTCGCTGTTGCCAACGATGATTGGGACGTGGAGAACTTCTGGAGCGGATATCGTGCAAGCGGTGAAGAGCAAGCGCGGCCGTGAATCTGTAACCAGCAAGGCGAGCGCCTTGTTATTCTATGTGATTTTGAACAAGCTTTCCGGGTTCGAACTAAAAGGAGCTTCGGATTTCAAGCTGATAAATCGCAAGGTGTTGGATACGTGGCTGGCGATGCGAGAACGGAATGTATTTTTTCGCGGTATGACTGCTTGGATGGGCTTTAGTGCCATCCAAATACCCTTCGAGGTACCCGCTCGGCGTGGCGGCAAATCGCATTGGTCATACCTGACAAGGGCTAAGCTTGCGCTTATCGGAATAACTACTTTTTCGTCGTTTCCCCTGCACTTTGTGACTTTTGCTGGCGTGGTGTTTTTTATCTTTGCGGTTGGTCTTGGTATTCAAACCCTTTACCTGAAGCTAGCCGGCCGCGCCTTCACCGGTTTCGCCACCGTAATTCTACTGGAGCTTATCATCGGCAGCCTTTTGATGATCAGCCTTGGTATCATCGGCGAATATCTGGCGCGAATTTACGAAGAGGTGAAAGGGCGTCCGCGTTACATAGTGAGTGAAACGATCGATTTAGCTGACGGCAAAGACGCGGCTTCCAGCCCGGGTAATCCTGAAGCCCAGCTCATGAGACATGACTGAAAAGACTGCTGGCTCCCGAGCGAACGATACAGCGGAGTCTCTGAGAAACTGGCTCCTGACAGCAATAGTCTTCGCCGTCGTGCTTTTTGTTATGTTCTGGAGACTTGGGAGCTACCCCTCCTACTTCAATGACGCGGTTGACCACGGCATTCACATGGAAGTCAACAAGGTCTTCGACCACGTGGACATATCTAAAAAAGTGAATTGGTACTGGAAAGACATGCACACGCTGGGCGCTTATCAGTCCCCGCTGTATGGGATGGTCGTCGAGCTTGGGTTACGACTCTTCGGACTTACCTTGTTCGGCGTTCGTTTCTTTCCTGCCTTGATCGAGTTTGGGGCTCTGATCCTTACATTTTTCGCTCTTAGGAAATACTTTCCGCAGTACTTTCTGCTTAGTTTCATATTGCTCCTGGCGCTCTCGCCATGGCATTTGCTGGCCGCGCGGTCCGGCGGGATTCAAGGGTTCAGTATCAGCCAGTATCTAATCGCCTTATCCACGTTTGTTCTGCTTATTGACAGAAAGCGCTCGTTGGGCCTTGCAGTACTTGCGGGAGTAAGCGCGGCCACAATCCCATATGGCTACGCTGGGATCCGATTGCTTCTGCCCTTATTAGTACTATTGGCAATCGTCTGCTTCAGACGGATTGAAAAATACAACCTTCTTGCCTACCTGGGCACGATCCTCGCAATCTGTGCTGTTCAGATCGGTGACTTTCCTCACTCTTTGCAAATGTATTTTTTTGCCCGAGGCGAAACTCTTCTTTCGATGGGACGGCTGCCAAATGGCGGGTATGACTTTGCTTTCATAGCGCACAAGCTCAGGGAAAATTTCCATTTCCTGTTTAACATGATTATGGGACTAAATGAGAAGGCTTTGTGGCACGTCAACGTGGCAAGCACTCTGGCGGCTATCGCGGACGTTGTGCTGTATCCCAAATTCCTCGTACCGTTTTTTATCATTGGCGTGGCATATTCGTTGGTGCACGCTTATAAGCAGAAGCGATTCATTCTCGCGATGCCAGTATTGTTGCTCGGACCGGGTCTGGCTACCAATATGATGTCGGGGGCGGGTATTCCCAACCTGGCGAGGAGTATCATGCTGCTGGTACCGATATATTTTCTGATAACATATGGAGCTTACAGTCTGTTCCGTTCAGTTTATACCATAAGCAGTGACACGCTGAGAGTTGCTTTTTCGGGGCTGTTTGTCGTGTTCGTTGCCATTGTATCTGTCTATCAGGTCAATAACTACTTTTATTACGAAAAGGATACGATCCAGGGCGGTAGAAACGACGCTGCCATGGTGGCCTATAATGATTTTCTCAAGTCTTACCTCGCCGACCATCCAAACAGTCGAGTACTTTATCATGAATTTGGCCCATTTAACGAGTGGAGTTACGTTGTCATCCGTTGGCTCGGTGGCAAGCGTGTCGAGACAATGAGAGCCGAAGACGAGCTGGTGTTCCTCACGGATGACAATCGTGACTTGATGCAGAGAAGGTTAAAGGAAGGCTACTTCGACATCGTCGTATCGGCTCATCCCGACCAACTGGAACACATGATTCCAGATACAACGCGCATGGAAGCTAAAGCGTCTCCCCGGTATAAAGTTTATTACGTTAAGAAATGAGGGACTCATATCTTGGCCGGCGCGACTTAGCCGATTTCGGCGTTCGGCCAGAGATCGTCGCCAAAATCGCTTGCACGGCCGTTTCTCAGCAACCGCAGGCCGAGCTCGCGCAATGTGCGGCAAGGGTTTCAGCTCGCCACAATCTCGCTCAAGTTCATCGATTCGGACGTATCACGGGTCCTTCGCTCGTTAGGCTCATAGGGACTCTCGGGTGCCCTGTCGCTAATTAACAATGCCCAGTCCCGTCATCGCCGTCGTCATTCCGCTGTTTAACGAGAACGCAGTATTGCCCGAACTGCTTGCGCGGCTCGCCGCGGTGTTCGATGCGCAAAGCGACTACACCTGGCGCGCCGTGCTCGTCGATGATGGCAGTCGTGATGATTCCGCCGCCCTCATCCGCGCGCAAGCAGCGCGCGACAAACGCTTTGAGCTCGTCGAGCTCTCGCGCAATTTCGGCTTCCAAGCCGCGCTCGCCGCCGGTCTTGCAAACGCGCGCAACGCAGATGCGGTCGTGACAATGGATGCGGATCTGCAAGATCCGCCCGAAATGATACCCGCTCTGGTCGCAGCGTGGCGCGACGGCGCGGAAGTCGTCCGCGCGACGCGTCGCACGCGCGCCGACACGGGGCTGCGTCGCGCCGGCTTCGATTTGTTTCACACCATTCTTGGCCGGTTATCCGATTATCCGATCGAACCAAACAGTGGCACCTTTGGCGTCCTTGGACGCGCCGCCCTCGATGCGTTCAATCAGCTGCCCGAGCGCAACCGTTTCTTCCCCGGCCTGCGGGCGTGGATCGGGTTCCGGACGGCTGACGTCCCGTACGATCGCCAGGAGCGTGCCGCAGGCAAGCCGCAGCAGACGTTCCGCCGCCTCGTGCGCTACGGCCTGGATGGGGTATTCAGCTTTTCGCAGCTGCCGTTGCGGCTGCTGACCTACTCGGGAATTGTTATCGGCCTGATGGGCTTCGGCCTTGGAATTTACTACGTCGTGAAACGCCTCGTCAGAATCGAGACGGCGCCCACAGGATTCACGACACTCGCCGCGCTCGTGTTGTTTCTAGGCGGCGTGCAACTAATCGCGATCGGAGTGCTCGGTGAATATCTCGGCCGTATTTACGATGAGGTGAAACAACGCCCGGTCTATCTTATAAAACCACCGCGCGGCCTTAACTGATTTCGTGCAGACCGCGGGGCCTGGTATTCCTAGTTAGAACGCCAAATCTTTTTGGCATCCGCTCACAGATCTACCACGCTGACTCGATTCCCGCTCATGTTGAGCACATAAAGCTTGCCGTTTCTCACGACCAGTCCTGCAGGTGTCTCGAATTTAGTGGGCGGCTTCGCTATCAGGTTACCAGTCTTCGTGCCATTCAAATCAAAAATAAGCACAGTATTCATATTCCCGCTGGAGGCATATAGGTGACCAGTATCTGAATCGATTTCCAAGTCCTCGAATCCTTGTGGTTGTCCCCATTCGGGAACCAGCCACTTGGTTAGAAACCTCCCGTTGGAGTCAAACACCTGGATCCGCTTGTTACGTGGATCGGCCACATAGACCTTCCCGGTCTGGCCGTCAACCGCGACTGATGTTGGGTCATCAAACTGTCCGTTACCTTTGCCTTTGCTGCCCCAAACTGAGAGCACCTGACCATCTTTGCTGAACTTGACGATTCGTGTTCGGCCCTGATCAACAACGTAAATTGAGTCGTCGCGACCAATGGCTATACGACGCGGACCGTAAAAGCCGGGGTCTGGCCCCTTCCATTCTGCGATGAGTGTGCCATCGGGTGCGAGTTTCTCGACGCATTGCTTGGAAGCGTTCGCCACATAGATGTAGCCCGCCCGGTCAACGGCTATTCCGCTTGGCTCAGCTTTCTGTCCGTGACCACTCCCTGCGATTTCAATGGTGCTCAAAAACACGCCCGTAGGAGAGAATTTCTCAATGCGACCGTTACCCGTATCCGCAATCAAAACGTTTCCGTTCTGATCGGTCGCGATTGCAGTGGGCGAGTCGAATTGCCCTTCGCCTTTGCCTTTACCGCCCTGAAACATGGTGACGGGCCCCCTTGCGATCGGCGTCAACTCTGGAGTCGCAGGCAATGCTGCTACGTGATTCTTAAGCCCGGCGATATTTTGGTTAGGGACGTTTAGTACATAGAATCGCCTCATTTTGCCGTTAACCGGGAACGACAGCTCATCCTCGGTTCCCAGGTCTCGAAGTGATCGAAATTGGGTAATTATGCGCTCTACCTTTGGATCTCTTTCCCAGATGAGCTTTAAGTTCTTGTCACCAGGAGTATAACTCAGAATCGCGTTCTTATTAGCCTGCCACGTACCTTGCTCGGTCATCACCCAGAAAAAAGGCAAGCCGGAACAGAACGACAGGATTTTGGTATCGTCGTAGTCGTGCAAAAACAGGTGAATGATTGAATAAGCATTTTCCTGGCAGATCAATGTGTCATAAGGCGCATTGGGAATGCCTTTGATCCGGTTGAACTCATCACGTTCGAGGTGAGGGGGAGCGGGATGTTCCTGTCCTGCGACGACATGTTTGAGGAATCGCGACACCGCGACTTCCTCTTGCGCGTAGTGATGGATCGAGAATGGATCTTTTGTTTTCGCATAGATGTATCGAATCGAAGGCACTAACCCCATCAACAGTATGATCGTGGCCAAGGCGCCAAGCACTACTTTGACTCCGAGCCAGCGCGGGATCATTAAAATACCGGCCACCGTAAAGCTTATAAGGATCACCCAGAACGGGATTGGCATAAGCAGGCGGTTCTCGATGCATCTGGCAACAAAAGCGCCCGCCACTGGAATGATCGCCAGCAACGGGATTTCGAAGCGCTTCTTCCAAAGGGCGAGGAACATGCCGGGAACCAGCAGCCAGTAATACGGCAACGGGATGGGTAATGTATCCGGAATGAAAAACCTGACCGCAGGGATAGCAAAAAAGCAGCTCCGGCACTGTTCGATGTACGGCTGGATACCATTCGGGAACGGGGCGGAGCGCACCGCTTGCATGAAATCGTGAACAAAGGTTGACTCGTAGAGTGTGTACTGTCTTCGGTTGAATGCGATAAATAGCAGGATCGGTGTGGCAGCCGCGACAAACCCGTAACAAACCGCCGCGAGCGCCTTCCAAGTGGCTTGTCGCCGCAGGTTCTTCCGATAAAACAGCGCGTAAACCGGCGCGGCAATCGCCAGTGCAAGGAGATATTGCTTGCCCGATATCGAGCTAGCCAGGCAAAGTCCTGCCGCAATTCCGCCTAACGACACAAACAACCGCGAACTGCCTCGGAACCCAAGATGCAAAAAGTACAACGACACAACCGCTAATGCAGTGGCCATGGGATACCGGTACCCGGCGAAAGTATAAATGAATGCAAATGGCAGAAAATTCAGGATCAGGGCTGCGACGGAAGTCACAACATAGGATTCAAAGAACAGATGAACTAACAGGAGAGTGAATACGAAGATCGTCAGCCAAATGACGAAAAGCGCGGCTTGGTAACCCAGTATGTTGAAGCCGAACAGCTTGAGGAACCCCCAAACGTAATAATGAAATAACGTCTCTCGCGCTATAGGAGGGTGAAACCAGGCCGCCTGATATGGGTGACCCATAACATAGCTCTTGAGGTACCAGAGATCCCACCCTGACTCATCAAACAGCGCGTTGCCGTTCCAAGGTGCTGTGCGAAAATTCCATAGGTGTGAAACTACAAAGAACAGGATCCAAAAGAGAAAGAATGCGGTCTTCCGTTTGATGAAGACCCTTAACACTGCAGGCAACTCGCGTGGTGCTGGTGAAAAGGCGAGCAACAAAAAAAGCATGCTAAGCAACCAGCCGACCGGGTGCCATACATCGCCCCAGGCTGCTTTCCGGTAATGGGCCGCGCCCGCGCAAGCGCAAACCACCAGACTGATCACTGAGAAGGCGAGTAATAGAACGCGGGGACTAAGAAGTCGTCGTTTGGCCGGAAGTAGCTTCACAGTCTCGATGTCATTCTGATTCCGCAGTCGCGGGAGGAGCTGCAACGCAGCCATAAACTCTTTTGAGGCGAGGCGAGGCTTTCAATCTCAGATCACGTTGTCATTCCGAGTGGAGTCGAAGGACCCGTAGAACAACTCATTAGTAGCGTGACAAGTTGTTTGAAAGCCTGGCCTCGTGCTTCCCATTTCTTTACAGGGACTTCGCTCATTCGCTACAGGACGCATCGGCCGTCGTGGAGATGAGAGCGGCGTTTGTGGGATGAACCGTAGACGATCACGAATGGCTATGGGGCAACTACTCCGTTAGTCGGTTAGAGATCGATAGCCGTCACCCGGCTGCCGGCCATGTTTAGGACGTAGAGTTTTCGATTCCCCAGAACGAGCGCAGACGGTCCATCGAGTCGTTCTCCGGACTTGGCAGTCAGGCTGCCCATCTTATTGCCATTCAAATCAAACATCAGCACTACGTCCATGTTAGCACTGGAGGCGTACAGGCGATTCCGTTGTGAATCGATAGCCAGGTCTTCGAAGCCATGCGGCCGTCCCCACTGTGGCATGGACCATTGAGTTAAAAACTTGCCACTTGAGTCAAATACCTGAATTCTCCGATTGATTGGGTCGGCCACGAAAACTCTGTTCGTGGCATCGACAGCTACCGAAGTAGGATCATCAAACTGTCCGTCTCCCTTGCCTTTGCTGCCCCAAGTCGCCAAAACCTGTCCATCCGAACTAAACTTCACGATTCGCGTGCGCCCCTGATCGACGACATAAATCGATTGGTCTGGGCCGATGGCGACCCGGCGTGGGCCGTAAAATCCCGGAGCAGCACCTTTCCACTCAGCAATGACAGTCCCGTCGGACGTCATCTTCTCCACAACATGCTTCATCGCGTCGGCGATGTACATGTTCCCGGCTCTGTCGATCGCAATCCCGTTCGGTGCACCTAGCTGGCCATAGCCGATTCCCTTGATTCCCATACTACTGAGAAAGCTGCCAGTCGGTGAAAATTTCTCGATCCGGCCGTTATTCGTGTCGGCTACGAGAATGTTTCCATTGGGATCAATGGCAATTCCCGTCGGATTATCAAACTGCCCTTTGTTAGTTCCTCTGCCGCCTTCAAACATGTTACTTACCCCTTCAGGCAACGCGCTCAGATTGGCAGGCGGCGTATCTGGTATCTTATAGATGATTAGCGAGTTGTACCTGTTTTGTTTGTCTTCAAATATCTTGGGAAAATAAGTCGCGTATACCTGTTCGTTCGGTCGCTTAATGAATGAAGCTTGACGAACGGCGCCATCGAACGCCACGTACTTGATGTCATTCTCCTTTAACAAGCGATACAACTTCCACGGATCCCTGTTCTCGAACATGTCGATGTAAACCCTGTCCCGTTTACCGGCGTCGTATCCCGCCGACCATGCATAGTAAGGCCAACCATAGAACACTCGCCGACCGGCCATCAAAATAGGGTGGTTCACAAAGCGATCTGTCAGAAAGATTTCCCGCGAGGTAGTGTTCTTGTTAAGCCAGTCGATTAGTGGATCGTCCTTGTAGGTTACCTCGCTCCAGCCAGTGTTGTGGATCGGGAAAAAATCGATCACGCCGCCAGGAATGATTAGCAAGACCGCGGCAATAGCGGTGAATTTCCCAGGCAGAGTGGTTCCCAGAAGACGAAGCTTCCACAGACGCCAGGCCGCGAACGCAACAAAGAGATTAGCGACGATCACCCAGATGTGGATGAACTTTTGGTTAGCCAGCACCTCAATCGTGAACTGGAAAGAAAACGCAACGGCCATGAGACTTAAGAACGCCAGGAAAAATCGCCGTTGCAGGCTCGTTGCAAAAACCAACGCCAGTGCAATGAGCAACCATTTGAATCCAAACGTGAACCCGAGGTACTTCACCACGTTTGCGATGGTAGGATGATCGATCGTGTAGCCCCAATGAAGAAGCTTGGGCATTTGTGCTCGACCGCTCCCAGTGCTCAGAAATAGCATCTGGGGTAACGCGATTATTCCGGCTGTAGCAGCCAGCGCCAGCATTTGAAGTCGCAGCGGACACAGGATGAACAGCAATCCGAGAATGGCCGCAGCGGCAAGAAACACCGCGCTGTTCCACATTGGCAGTAACCCGAGAAGGACACCGGAAAAAACCAAACCGGCGACGCCGGCCTCGACAGTCGCTGGTGTCTTTTTCGACTCATCCTGTATCTCTAGTCCTGGCGATGATGGAGCGACTTCGGTTGTTATCCGCGGGCCACGTTCGGTTGCCGTGGGCTCAGGCAAAATTGTATCGTTGTAGCCATCTGTCTGTGGCTGGCCGGAGACCTGCGATGAATCAACTTGGCTCACCCCTGTTGCGTCGAAAGACGGACTACGAGGAGGCCGCGACGAGAGCGTCGCGTCTACGGCACTTAACGCGTCTGGTTCGGGTGAGACCATGTCATAAGAAGCGACTTCATAACCAGGAGACGTTGCAGCCACAGTCCCGCCTCTGAGGCGGGATCGCCGTGATGTCAACGGCAAGAACTCCCGGATGCCTCGACCTAGCCACGCGGCTACATCATTTATGACATTCCTTTTGCTGCCCTCTGTTCCTGTCCGGCCAGCGAGTGCTGCACGGTAGCGGATCGCGAGAAAGACAAGGACGAGAAGGACCAACCCGATCGCGCTCGCGAAGTGTCGTTGATTGAGATAAGTGACCTGAGACCAGGTACCCCATGCTTCACCGCGATATGGAAAGATCGTCTTAAGATAATCGCGTGAATGCGTGATCGCTTCAATCGCCGCGCGAATTGAAGGTTGTTGGCGAAGAAACGGCATGTACGACAGCGAACCGAAAAAGAAAAAGAGCAACGACCCAAGCCGCCCGACTGCTCGCGAATTGAAAAGCACCTCCCCGAGCGTCATCACAATCACCAGCATCGCCACCAGCGTGGCTATGCTAAGCAGGTTCAAACTCCACGCGGGAGTAAGCCCGAGGTATTCCAAATTCCCCGCCTGAAAGTAAAACAGGAAATGGTAACGGATTCGATCGCCTGAGTAATGCGGGTATTCCGTTGGAAAATTGTGCCCTACGGCGAAGCTCTGGATCAGCGCGGTGTTCGGTCCGAAATCGCTGTACTCAGGGTTTGCGATCTGAAGTTTACCCCCGTTCGTGTTAAAGGAGGCAAACATCATCCAGGAAACCAGGACCACGTACGCTGCGATCAGCAACCAATCAGCTATGGCCGACCCGGGAGGTCGTGAAACATATTGATTCCTTCGTGTTGAAGAGGCTTTTCCCGGGCTGCCTTTGAAAATTTTGCCTTTCCATTTAGGCCAGGACAGAACCCCGACGGCGGCTACAAAGAACAGGAGATTGGCCCATAGAAGAGGTTGCGGCGTCCAGAAGAAAGCCAGCCCTGCCAGGTAAGTGAACCACGAGCTTGCCAACAAGCCCACGAGAATCGCTGCGGCGCATCGGTGCGCCACAGACTCGAACTGATAAAAACGGCGGCAAAAAAAATCACCGACGCAAGCGGCAAGCGCAAAATAAATCAGAGCCAACATTGGCTACGCCACGTTAAATCGTTGACGCGTTGAAGGGTAAAAAGGTTCCACTGTCAATCATGATTGAATTGAGATCAGTTGCTTCGGCACGAGCACAGTCGCGAAGTGTAAACAGGCGATTTCTTCCGTCAAACACAGCTTTTGTAGCGGAGACGGAATCGATGGAATTGGAGGGGCGAGCTCCGCGAGTCCCGCGCGTGTAGCCAGGTCGTCGCCCGGCGTTGCAGAGCTCCGCCCTCCATAGCCGCAGCTGCGCGATGTTATGCGCAACCTGACCCCCAAAATGCGACAATCGCTTTTATCACATCACAGATCATTGCCCCGATTTCGCTACGGCTGGATCTTGTCGGTCCACAAAAATAACCCGGTGGCAATTCCGTTGATCGCGATTGAAACCGTAAAAAGTGCAATCTCGGTGACGGTCAATTTGGGTGGTCCGTTTCCGGTAAGCAGAAGGAACATCCACGGGAGGAGAATCATGGCGTAGCGATACGAGAATTGCCATCCGCCAGGATTTCCGTGGCACCAGAGAATGAACGTCAAAAGCCCAATCGCAATCCAGCATATGACTTTGTATTTCCCACCGCTTCTAAAAAGCAGAAAGAGAAAGGGACTGCTCAAAAGAATGGAACAGCCAAACGGATCAAAACTGATAAACGGAAACTCGGGATCGTCCCGGAAACCTTGGAACAACATTTTGTGCATGTTCCAGGGAATTGAGTGCAGCGAAAACAATCCGTGGGCGTACCAAGGTTCCTCGCGCACGTCGGGGATATGAAAGTAGCCAAAATCGAAAATCGAACGAAACCGCGCGAAATTATAAGCGGCAGTTAACAACGCCAACGCAACTGGCAGCGTCAGAAAATCGATAACCATCGCCGCATTTGCGCGAAGCGTCTGTTTGAATCGAGCGGTACGCGACTGACCGGGAACGTCTTCGTTTGAACGGCGCCAGAAAAGGTAAAGAAACAAAGGTGCTGTGATGAATAGTTCGGTCCGATTTCCGGCAGCAAGCGCGAAAAACGCGCCAGCGAGGAACGGCAACGGTCGCACCAGCGTAAAATAGAGAGCTGCGATTTCGCCCAGCAGCGCAAGACCGAGAGCGATTTGCCACGCGCCGCCCATTCCGAGATTGCACCAGGTCCAGGTTCCGAAAATCGGGAACAACGCCAACAGAATTCGTCGAGCGAGTGGATTTGCTTTGAAGTTGGAGTACTCGGGTCCGAATGCTTTCGCGAGCTGGAAAAAGAAATAAACACAAGCTCCTGCGATCAACGCCGCCAGGACGCGCGCGGGAAAATTGTGGA
Organism: Chthoniobacterales bacterium; assembly: GCA_025935755.1. Taxonomy (GTDB): domain Bacteria; phylum Verrucomicrobiota; class Verrucomicrobiia; order Chthoniobacterales; family UBA10450; genus Udaeobacter. The sequence goes on from JAICUQ010000091.1 coordinate 11,507, forward strand.
TCAGCGATGCTTTTTGGAGCAGGGCAACCGGCAGCATGCTAATCACTGCGCCCAGAGGAAACGCAGAATAGTATCTGTTCCCGTAAGGAATCATTTCGTTAAGCCACTCGGGAGGTTTTTGCCTGAGGCCGAGATCGCCGCGCAGAAATGCAGAAGCGATCTCGACCGTGTAATCGAGATCCTTGAGTGTCGGTTTCGTTGAGAAATAAAAGGCGATCGTCGCGAGGAGTGAAAGTCCGATTGCCACCCAAATCTCGTTCCTGCCGGAAGTGTGTTGCAGAACGTGAGATGTCCTGACAGTTTGGAGTTCCGTGGTCACGCGGCTTTCGGGGAGGGATCGCCTAAAGACGGAACTCCAAACCAATCGCAAGTAGTTTTTCAACGTTCCTGGGTTTCGTCGGCGCGTCGCTGCACATCAAATCTTGAAACCGGCGGCAACCGCGTCGCGGTGAAACATGCGGACGGTATCAAGGGAAAGTTCGTCAAGATCTTTGCCGCCGAGTTCGAGCAGTTTTTTCAAAATGTCATGCGGCACAGTGACGATGTGACAACCGCATGCAGCGGCCTGGAAAACGTTGAGCACCTCACGGACGCTCGCCCAGAGGAGTTCAGCATTCGGCAAAGTCCCAACGATCTCAAGCGACTTCTTCATTATCGGCGAAGGATCGAGGCCGGTATCGGCGATTCGTCCGGCAAACACTGACACGATGGATGGGATTTTCGGATTTAGCACAGCCGCCACATCACTTACCTGACGCGGCGTCAGAATCGCCGTTATGTTTAGCTTCACGCCTTCACCAGCTAATTGCTCAATCAACGGAATAGATGACTCGCCGCGGGTGTTTGTGATTGGAATCTTCACATAAACGTTGTCTTGCCATTCGTGCATTTTGAGGGCTTGCCGGCGCATTTCTGCGAAGTCATCCGAGAAAACTTCAAACGAAATCGGTTTAAGTTTCACTTCTTTCAGCACTGCTTTGGCGAAGCTTTCGTAATCGGTGAGACCGACTTTTCGCATCAGAGTCGGGTTGGTCGTTAGGCCATGAATATATGGCTGGCGTGAAAGCTCCGCGATTCCTTTGAGATCTGCGCCGTCCGCGAAGATTTTCACGGAGAGGTCCAGCAAGCGTTCAGTCATCCCTTTAAGCCTAATAAATGGCCATCACAAAATGCAAGCAGTTCTCAAGGAGTTGCGTCGCGGAGAACGGCGCTCACCGCATCATTGAAACTGGCGACTGTAAAATCAGGTGCGTCGCGCAAGGACTCTTTGTAGCCGCGTTGAATCAGAATCACCCGACAACCTGCAGCGCGCGCGCAATCGACATCGCGCCAACGATCGCCTATGACGTAACTTCTCGCCGGATCAATGTTCATCGCGGCAGCTGCGCGGAGGATGAGCCCGGGTCGGGGCTTGCGGCAACTACACGGTTGTCCGTAGCGGTCTCCACCGTGGTAGCAGACCTCAATAGCATCGAGTGGTTGAAGCGCCGATCGCAATTTCAGATGCATCGCTTCAACAGCTTCGCGACTCTGAGTGCCACGGCCGACGTCAGGCTGGTTGGTAATGACAACCAGGAGAAAGTTTGCAGCTTTAAGCCGGGCGCACCCGTCGGGGACATCTTCGTAAAGCTCAAACTCCTCCAAACGCGATGGCGGGTGGGGCATTCCGTTCCGAACCATGACCCGATTGAGTACGCCATCGCGATCGAGGAAAACTGCGCGCCGCGCTACGTTGAGCTTTCCCATTGGGTTCTTTCTGCGTCTATTCCGCGACTCTGGTTTTCCAGTGGCGCGGGTGGCGACGTCCATGCACGACAGCGACCACGGAAACAAAATCGGGGAAGACTCGATAGATAACCAAGTACGGAAATCTGCGCAGGAGTGCCATTCGAGTCTGGCGATAAACTACCGGGAAGATATCCGGCTGCCGTGAAATGATGGCAAAGCACGCGTCAACGCTGCGCACGAACTCTGCGCCCAAGCCAACTGCGCGGCGCTCGTACCAGAGTGCCGCTTCCGCGATGTCAGCCTCTGCCTCATCACGCGTGATGACCGACAAAGTCACAAGCTTGCCAAGATACGCTCGCGAGCGACTTCCCAAGCTGTTCCAGCCCTAGGCTGCGCTTCTAACGCATCCAGTCGCCGATCGAGTTCCGCGATATGCTCTGGAGTTAGGCCCAATGCCTGGGGATCCTCGGCAATGCTGTCCCACAAATCTTCGACGAGTTGAATCCGCACAGAGACAGGCAGCCGTTTCAAATCTTCTATCGTCGCGCCCATAACAGTCATTTTACGCAAACGGGTTGAGTGCATCAACATTGCCTTTGCTGAAACCGCCCTGTTCCGCATCGCAGCCTTGGTGAAGCACGCAGGGTGAAAACTGCGCGCCGCGCTATCTTATACTTTCCCATTTCGTCTCGGCAGCTTTGAGCGTGGGATGAGAAATTAATAAATGCCAAACCACGGCCTGGAACGCCTCGGTATGGGGGGTGACGTTGGCGGGATTGACAGTCGGAATAACGATCGCCACATCGGCAACCTGAGCGGTGTATCCTCCATCGCGGCCCACAATCCCAATGATCGCGCTACCTCGTTCCTTTGCCAGTTCCAGGGCGCTCACCAAATTCGGACTTACGTTTTTCTCACGGCTGCCCCCGCCTACGGAGAAAACAAGAATCGCGTCATTTTGGTTAAGCCGGCTACCTTTAAGCCAT
>JAICUQ010000199.1 GCA_025935755.1 Chthoniobacterales bacterium
CCATCTAAATCAAACATCGAACATCAAACCTCAAACTTCCTGGAAAAGTGGCCTGCTCTTCAAATCATAGGCAAAGACGTGCTAGTGCCGGCACACGGCATTTACTGGCTGATCATGCTGCATGCGATCGGCTTTCCTGATGACCAGATGCCCCGGTTGCTAGTGCACGGCTGGTGGAATGTCAGTGGCGCGAAGATGAGTAAGAGCGTCGGTAACATCGTCGATCCAGTTGTTCTCGCGGATAAGTACAGCTCCGATGCCCTGCGCTACTACTTGATGACCGACATGGCGATGGGCCAGGACGCCGATTTCTCCGAAAAACGGCTGATCGAACGGTACAACGGCAATCTGGCGAACTCGTTAGGCAATTTGCTCAATCGAACATTGAACATGGCGCATCGATACCGCCAAGGTGTCGTGACAAAGACTGGAGGCGACTCGCCATTAGCTGCACAGGCAGCCGATTTGTTAGTCAAGTACGACCACGCCTTCGAGCGATTCGAGATTCACACCGCAATCAATCGGTTGATGGAATTCACGACCGCCTGCAACACGTATATCGAAATGAGCGCGCCATGGAAACTGGCGAAAGATCCGAATCGCGCCGAAGCACTTGACCATGTGTTGTTCGTATTGTGTGAATCGCTGCGAATCATTGGCGTTCTGATTTCCCCTATTTTGCCAAGTTCAGCACGCGAGATCTTTTACCAGCTGAATCTTCGCAAGGACAATAATTCGTTCGACGCACAATGGGGCGGCTTGCCCGACCGACATCATCTCGGGAAACCGCAGCCGCTGTTTCCGAGGATCGAGATCGAGGAAATCGGATGACACAAACGCCCTGCAATTGAACCGAATTGTGTAGGACGTCTCGGTGAGACGCCGCCTATTGCGCGCATTCTTCGAATGCCGCCGGATGACCGCGCAAATGCGCAAGAACTTCGCCGGCGAAATGCAGGGAGCCGGTAATCAGGATCGGGTTTGGTTTCGCGCGGGCAAGCATCAGCGCATCAGCAATACTTGGGGTGATGGAGTGGGGGAGTGTTGGAACAATGTCGGACAAAGGTTTTGCTAGCTCTTCGGGTGCCGTCGCCCTTTCACTGCGAATTTTTGGAAGAATCACCGAGGCGGCAATCGGAGCGAGGGCTTCGCAGATGCCACGCAAATTTTTGTCGGCAAGAACCGCGAGCACGAGCGTCGCTTTCTGATCACCAAAAAATTCACGCCACGTTTGCGCCAGGATGCGCGCCGCGGCGGGATTGTGGGCGCCGTCAATGATGGTGCGCTCGTCCCATTTCTGAAAACGAGCAGGCCACTCGACGGCAGCGAGGCCTTGTACAATTGCTTTTTCATTTAGCTCTATGTTAGCTGCGCGAATCGCGGCGATCGCTACTGCGGCATTCTGGTTTTGGTATTCGCCACGCAACGCCACTGGCGATCCATGGTAACTCTCATTTACGAATTGCAACGGCGAACGACAAGCAGCAGCGCGCGACCGAATGACTTCTTCCGCTTCGGATTGCTGCTGCGCCGAAATCACGGGAACACCCGGTTTGATAATTCCCGCCTTTTCGCCCGCGATCTCAGCGAGGGTCTGTCCGAGCCATTTTTCATGATCGAAGCCGATTGAAGTGATCACTGAAACGTCGGATTGAACAGCGTTGGTCGAATCGAGTCTGCCGCCCAGGCCGGTTTCAAGAACGGCGATATCGATTTTCTCATCGGTGAAATGTCTTAGCGCCAGAGCAGTGGTGACTTCAAAAAACGTCGGATGCGGGTTCCAATCTGCGATCAGAGCCCGTATGCTTGTTAGGCTACTGGCTACGGCCTCTTCGGGAATCATCTTGCCATTTACGCGGATTCGTTCGCGAAAGGTCACGAGGTGAGGGGATATGAAAAGCCCGGTGCGATAACCTTGCGCCCGACAGATTGAATCGATCATAGCGCAAATCGATCCTTTTCCGTTTGTACCCGCGACATGGATGACCTTGGTAATAGGGTTCGGCGAGGCGCCGAACACAGCACGCGAGGCGCGTGCGCTGTCGACACCGAGTTGGTTCAGCAAACGGCGGGTATTCTCCAGCCCTGGCTTGATTCCGAATTGTTGCAGGCTGTAAAGCCAGGCGAGCGCCTGCTTGTAATTCAAAGCCGGTCGCGGCACTCAGGCCTCCGCCTCATTCATCGTCCCGCGGCGAAATACGATAGTAACCGGCTGATTTCGTCGCGCAGTTTTTTCCGGTGCACGATCATGTCCACCAGGCCGTGTTCCTGGAGAAATTCGGCAGTCTGGAATCTTTCCGGCAAATCCTGGTGAGTTGTTTCCTTGATCACGCGTGGTCCGGCGAAGCCGATCATGCTCTTTGGTTCGGCGATAATGACATCGCCTAACGAAGCAAAGCTCGCCATGACGCCGGCAGTTGTGGGATTCGTGAGAACAGAAAGGTAAGGCAGCTTTTCTTCCGCGTGACGCGCCAATGCACCACTGGTTTTGGCCATTTGCATCAAGCTAAGCATTCCTTCGTACATGCGCGCCCCTCCGGACGCCGCAACAATGATCACCGCGCACCGGTTAGCCGTGCCGTATTCAATCGTACGGGTAATTTTTTCGCCTACCACTGAGCCCATTGTGGCGGCGAGAAAACCGAAATCCATCACGGCGATCGCTACTTTGTAACCGTCGAGCATGCCGTATCCGCTGATAACCGCGTCAATGAGCCCCGTGCTCTCCTGATATTTCTTGAGACGGTCCTTGTAGGTCGCCATTCCTTGGAACCGCAGCACGTCGATGGACTGCAGGTCAGCGTCCATTTCTACAAAAGTGTCCGGGTCGAGCAGACTTTGGATCCGTTCAATCGCAGGCTGCGTTTGATGGTAGTCACACCGGGGACAGACGCGTTGGTTTTGGGACAGCTCGATATCGGGCACCACTTGTCCGCAACCCGGGCATTTCTGGAAAAGGCCCCTGGGAATCTCACGTTTCTTCCCCGCCTGAGCCTTGATTGCTGGTTTCTTAAAGATTGCCATTGGAACTATGCACGGGCGGCAGTGGCGGCGTGAACCGAGCTTGCTCCGGCGCGTTTCAAGACCCGCGCGCATTCGCTCAGCGTAGAGCCGGTCGTAAGGACATCATCGATTAACAACACGCGCAAGCCTCGCACGTCCGCGTTTTTTCGTAAACGAAATGCGTTGTGCAAATTTTCCATCCGCTCGGAACGATCGAGCGCGGTTTGCGTGGTGGTGTAGCGAACACGTTTGAGCAGCGGTCTGCAAGGGATCGAAGTTTGCGCGCTCAGTAACTTCGCGAGCAGGCTGGCTTGATTGAAACCGCGTTCCCGTTGCCGGGCAGGATGTAATGGCACCGGCACGATAAGGTCGAATTGCTGGTTGCGCAGGCGATCATCATCCAGCGCGGCGCAAAGCCAGCGCGCGACGAGATGTCGAAGGTGGATCTGGCGGTTATACTTGAACTCGTGAATAACGTCTCGAACGATCCCACGGCCGCGGTATGCCGCGACCGCGGCGGTAAAATAAAAGGTGCGATGTGCGCAGTTCGCACAGGTAAAAGTTGTGTTTATGGATCCTTCGAAGGGCTCTGAACATTGTTCGCAAAATGGCGGCACGATGCGCACGATCTTTGCTTCACAAATTTCACACAGATACTCGCCGGTACGGACGTGTTTCCTGCAAATAGTGCACGTTGCCGGATAGAGCAGCGACACCGCTGCCTGAAATAGTTCAGATTTGTGAAGAGCGATCATCTTTGAACCATAGCCGCATGAGTATCCACGTTACTGCGGCCAGGCCGAGCGGAACGATCCCAACCAGCAAATTATTGCCCAGCCAGGGTAATGCGACCATTTGCCGGCGTGCCATCCAACTGAATGTCCCGCTGGCGAAGATCCATCCCGCATGGAGCCCGATCGGCAGCCACAACGAACGAGTAAGCACCCGTGCATCCCCGAGAATACAACCGATTAGAAATAACGTGGCAAACGCCGCCACCACCATCGTCAGATCTCCGAATCCCGCGAAAGCATCGCCAATGGATTCGAAGCCAGAAGTCCAGGTCACGATTGCCGGTTCGCGTTCCGAGCCCTTCAGAAAATGCACCGCTGCAAAAAGTGCCGACACGGCGGCGATCGATAACGATCTGCGGCCGGTCCGAAGTAGGACGCCCAAGACAATTCCGCGGAAAAACGCCTCTTCTATGAACGGAACGGTGACGGCTGCGAGAACCACCTTGCCAAGTCGTGGCCAGACAAGGACGTGGCGAAAGGAATAGACCTGCAAGGCGATGAGCAGAGCAGCGCATAAGAGCAGGGGAATAATTGAAAGCAGGACTCCGCCACCAACATCGCGCGCCCATCGTGGATTGTGCGCGAGGCCCAGGTCCGCCATTCCTCGGACATTGCTCAACCGCAGAAGCGGCCAAAACAAAAGCACAGCCGCGACAAGGATGGCGCGGTGGAAAAACCTGTGGAACTCGTATTTTGCTAAAAACGGGAACACGCCATGTGTCGCAAGTGCCTGCGCCGACCAGAAAAGAATCGGAGCAAGGAGCGCTCCGATAACGACAATCGCGATAAAATAGGCTGCTAATCTGGCCGCGTCTTTCAAGCCTGCTAATGTAAGGTGTTAGCGCGATGCGGAGTCAACACATATGGACTGAGAGAAACGAGGAGGGGACCAAGCGCCAAGTGCGCGCGACGCGCTTCGGAGGCAGGTGGCGACTTCAGGCCAAAACCGCCGGTGACCTCGACTGGACCTATTACGAGCGGCCGTTGCTGGAGGATCTTCTGGCTCTAAAAGAAATTCTGGCACGAAAATATCAGCGGAGGCGCGCTTCGAGTGAGGATGTGACCTCTGTGGAAAAGCTGATTGCGGATCAAAAAGAGATAGAGAGTTAAGCGGGGTATCTTTTCACATAGTAATTCGCTAAATCGTTCATTAAAGAGACTTTCATCGATTTGTTACTAGAAATTGAGAAATCAAATTCCCACCGGAAAATCACCTTCCAAACGGGCGGACATGCCGAAAAAGTTTCGGCTTGATCAGTTACTCGTTGGACGAGGATTGTTCCCGAGCCGTGAACAAGCCCGGCGCGCCATACTGGCCGGAGAAATCAGTGTCGCCACCCGAATATTGGATAAGCCATCCGAGCTGCTCGAGGAGCAGGCCGCGATCACACTGAAGCCAACTCGAAAGTACGTGGGCCGCGGTGCGCTCAAGCTGGAGTCGGCGCTCGATTATTTCCAAATCAATCTTCACTGCAAAACGGCCCTCGATATCGGGGCTTCAACTGGAGGGTTTACCGATTGCATGTTGCAACGCG
>JAICUQ010000014.1 GCA_025935755.1 Chthoniobacterales bacterium
GGGTGAGCCACCGCGTTCGGGAGAACGCGTCCACCTGACGTCCTGGTCCAAGCTGGCTAAGAGCAGTTCTTGCCCAAGGATTAGTCCACTGAATCGGGCAGCGCTCTTTGCGTTTCCGCTCGGTCGCGGCGAATGCGTCGACACGCACACTCCTAGTCCTTGTGGCGAATTGAGCCGGAAGCGCTTCGAGGATCTTGCGCTGGGTGTTGAGTCGCGCACGAGCCTTCTGTCAATGAAGTTCTTTGAAACCAAGGTGGATCGACTTCTCCGAAAGTCGATGACGGGTGAGCCAACGCGTTCGGGAGAACGCGTTCCACCTGACCGTCCTGGTCGAAGCTGGCTAAGAGCAGTTCTCGCCCAATGATTAGTCCACTGAATCGGGCAGCGCTCTTTGCGTTTCCGCGCTCGGTCGCGGGGAACGCGTCGACACGCACACTCCTAGTCCTTGTGGCGAATTGAGCCGGCTCCAGTGATCTGTTTCTTGATCGTCGGTGGGTTACCAGAATAGCTCACTTTGCCGGCGCCGGTGATCACAACTTTCAGGGTATCGGAGACTGCGATATCAGCGTCGCCCGCGCCGGTCGTGGAAATTTCAGCTGTTTTCGCTTGCAGCTTATCAGCTGTTAACTGGCTGGCGCCGGTCATGTCGACGAGTAGCCGGTCGATGCTGCCATCAAGAGTAACCTCCGACGCTCCTTTCGATTCCAATGCAAAGATCGGTCCGTTCAAGCGCGTTACGGTCAACTTGACCGCACCTCGCATGTTGCCACCTGTCCGGGTTGGACTTGAGATGAAAACTTTGATTCCGTGAGTAGGCCAAATGTGTTCCCGGGTGCGCAGACGCAGCGTGTCGCCTGAAACGTCGCTCTCAATGTAAGGCAGGAGATTTTGATCGGTAGTAATCCGGAGAGATGGCGATCCGTTTGCCCACTCAATCTGGAAAGCGCCGCTTGCGTCTACGGTAGTAAACGCAGTGATTGGTCGTTCCTCGGTTTTGATCCGGCCATTGCCTCGGATACCGGGTAGATGGCATCCGGCAAGCAACACGAGACATGCAGCAATCAAACGGACAAGGACTTTTTTCATGTAAAACATCTTCTCCCTTATGATGCCAGCTGGCTGCTTTTTGGATTCAACAAAATTGAAGAGGCGACAGCCGTGAGCTGGATCAGACAGGATGTCTGCGTCACGATCATTGCACGATTTTCATCTTCACAGCGTCGACGAGCACGTTGTCCACATAAAATTCGACACGGTAATCGCCGGGCATCCATCCATCTTCGGGCCGGGCGAGCGTGAATGCGCCGCGTGCTGTCGGGCTCGTAGCCACAGCAGACGCTTCATCGATTTTGTAGTCCTGCGGAAAATCTTCGCCAATGTTTTCCGCGATCCACACCGCTTTCACATTTGCGCCTTCTCGCAAACGCTGCCCCTGCCAGCGCGCGTAAATTTCCGGCGTGTTTGCCGAAAACGATGTGATCGGTTTGCCGAACCGATCTTTTGCAACACTTACCAGAAGCTTTTTGGGTGCGATGTCCGATTTGACCTCGGGACGCTCGACAACCTGGGGCATGTCGGCCAATTCAAGCGAAATGCGCTGGAGTAAGTCGCCTTTCGCATCCTGCATTGTCGTGACGTCTTTCACGATGCCAACGCCCGGCGCAAACCACCGATCTATGGTCATTCGGTTGGGCATCGTTTGATCGCCATGAATCTTAAACGCTTGAAATTTTCCGGCGGGCACATCGACCCTTTCTTCACCTATGACGTCATAATGCTGTTGCACCTTCAATTCGCCAGCGTGTCCATCAAAGTTCCAGGCGGTGCCCTTTTTGAGTGGAGCAGTGATCATCGGCTGCGGCGGACTAAACTTGACCAATTCGCCATCGAGATTCACGCGAGCCCAGCAGGTAATCCCGTGCTCGTCTACGGTGAGCAGATCGGTATTCGTGATCGTGCCGCCCCGATGCATTTCAAATTTCAAAAGGTTTTTCCCGTCAACATCTTCTGTCCCGTCGAGGCGGTACAAAACTGGCAGACGGATCTTGCCATCGGCATCGGCTTTTACGTTCGAAACATTCAATCCCTTTCCGATTTCCTCGGTCATGTTGTAGCGCCAGGTCGTGCCCGGCGCAGTCGGAATAACCGGGGCTGCGAAAATTGAGCTGAGGGCGAAGCAACAGGCGGCGACACAAAGACTTCTCACGATGTTTAAGTCGCGTCTTTACCCAGTTGGGTTACATGCGTTGGTCGTTCATCACGACTGCAAACAACGTTTGGCTACCAGGCAAGGCGCGGTAAGTTTTTGCTTTGGACATCATACTGATGTTTTTCGCTGAATAATGAAAACATTTGAGATTGCTGGCGTCCCGAGGGACGAGGTCCGCAGATTTGTCACAGGGCTGCATTCTGATCCTTTCCGTGTGTTAGGTCCGCACAAGGTTGGGGATGACGTCGAGATTCGAGTCTTTTGTCCGGATGCGCGTGCGATCGAGATCGTGCTAGATCGAGAACCGGACAAACCAATCCTCGCGGAACGAATCGATGAGGAAGGCTTTTTTTGCGCCACAGTTCCCGGGGCAGAGCGCGAAATTCCATACTCTCTCCGCATTCGAAAACGAGACGGCTCAGAGGAGCTTATGCGGGACCCTTATCAGTTCGGCCCGATCCTGGGCGACATCGACCTGCATCTCTTCAGTGAAGGACAACATTGGAAAATTTATGAAAAATTTGGCGCGCATTTGCGGACAATCGGTGACGCCAGTGGCGTTTACTTTGCCGTTTGGGCTCCAAACGCACAGCGCGTCAGTGTGGTAGGCGACTTCAACAACTGGGATGGCCGCGTAAGCCCGATGCGCAAATTGTTAAGCGCAGGTGTCTGGGAATTGTTTCTGCCAAATCTCAAGCAGGGTGCGCACTACAAGTTCGAAATCCGCACCCAGACTGGCGCGGTACTCTTGAAGAGCGATCCGTTCGCGTTTTTCAGTCAGCATGGGAAATCGACGGCATCGCTCGTCTATGACCTGGAGCGTTATACATGGAGCGACGCCGAATGGATGGAAGCGCGCCAAAAAAAGAATTGGCCGCAAAGCCCGATTAGCACTTACGAGGTGCATCTCGGTTCATGGCGCAGGAAAGAAGACAATCAACAGCTGACTTATCTTGAACTCGCCGACACGCTGCTGCCGTACGTGTTGGAGATGGGTTACACACACATCGAGTTGTTACCGGTGGCCGAACATCCGTTTGAAGGCTCGTGGGGATACCAGGTCACAAATTATTACGCGCCTACAAGCCGGTTTGGTCCGCCTGATGATTTCCGTCACTTCATAGACAAATGTCATCAAGCGGGAATCGGCGTGATCATGGATTGGGTGCCGGCGCATTTTCCAAAAGACGCACATGCTCTGGCTGAATTCGATGGCACTCATCTTTTTGAGCACATGGATCCTCGCCAGGGCGAGCACCAGGATTGGGGCACCTTGATTTTTAATTACGGACGCAATGAAGTGCGAAATTTTCTCATCGGTAATGCGCTCTTCTGGCTCGACAAATATCACATCGACGGTCTTCGCGTCGATGCCGTTGCTTCAATGCTTTATCTCGATTATTCGCGAAAGCCCGGGCAATGGGTCCCGAATATTCACGGCGGCCGCGAGAATCTCGACGCGATCTATTTCTTGAAACGGTTTAACGAAGTCTGTTACGAGAGTTTCCCCGGGATCATTACCATTGCCGAGGAATCAACCGCGTGGCCTGGTGTGACACGGCCCACTTACCTCGGCGGGCTGGGCTTCGGGTTCAAATGGAACATGGGCTGGATGCACGATTTCCTGCACTACATGAGCATTGATCCGGTTTATCGGCGGTACCACCACGGTAACATCACCTTCTCACTGCTCTACGCGTTCCATGAGAACTTTATCCTCGTACTCAGCCACGACGAAATCGTGTACGGCAAGCGCTCGTTGCTATCCAAAATGCCGGGAGACGAATGGCAGAAGTTTGCCAATCTCCGGATGTTTTTGGCATGGATGTACGGGCACCCTGGAAAAAAGTTGGTCTTCATGGGAGGTGAGTTCGGCCAATCCAATGAATGGAATCACGACACGCAGCTCGACTGGGAACTGCTAGAGTTGCCACGCAATGACGGGCTTCGCCGGTTGGTCCAACATTTGAATTACACCTACAAGCAAGAGCCGGCGTTTTGGCAACTAGACAACACTTACGACGGGTTCGACTGGATCGATTTCCATGATGCCGATAACAGCGTGGTCTCTTTTCTGCGAAAATCTCGAGACGGCGATATCGTGGTTTTCATTGTGAACGCCACCCCTGTGGTGCGTTACAACTACCGGTTAGGCGTTCCCGAACCCGGTTTTTATCGTGAGCTGATCAACAGCGACGCCGAAACGTACGGCGGTAGCAATGTAGGAAACCTTGGCGGCGTTCAGAGCGAAGCCTCCGAATGGATGGGCCGCGAACATTCGATTCTGATTCATTTGCCGCCGTTGGCAACAGTGGCCTTAAAGCTGGAAAAGTAAATCGTTAGGCCAGCCGAACAGCAGAGACGTTCGCCGATTTATCGGAGGCTAAAGGCGTACACTTTGTTTGCCCCGGCGAAATACATTCGGCCGCGGGCGACGATGCCCGTGTTCCATTTGCTGGTGGCGCTCATTAGCTCGTTAGGCCCGCCGCCGGCATAAACGATCGCCCCGGAATCGCCGTCAAATCCACGCAGCCGTTGATCACCGTTTCCCGAGTTTGCTGTCCACACGATCACGTTATCGGTGCCATTGGTCGCTGTAACCCAGGGCGAACCCTGACCGTTCTGCGAAACACTCCATGCCGGAATTATCGTCGGCGGATTTGTGGCAGTAACCTTGTAAGCGCAAATCGCGCCGCTGGTGGCACGGAAAACAAAATAGGTTCCCAGCCTGGTGCGATAAGTAGCAGCCGCTTGACCACGAATCGAAGTGGCAACTTGCGCTGATGAAACGGGGGCGCGTATTCCGCCAAGATTGTTTCGATTAAGCAAATATGCTTTGCCGTCTTTGCCTAAGGCAAGCACCAGTTGCGATGGCGTCGCCCCATTCACAGTGATGAGCACTGGGCCACAGCCCCCCAGATCGGTGTCTCCGTTATCGAGTGCGAACCAGTTGGTCGGCGCCCAGTAATCGATCGGATTTCCGCTGAAGACGGGCCCAGGGTGCAAACGAATTACTGCTTCGCCGCCGCCCCACTGTCCGCCAGTCTGGAATGTATTCCCTGTGACCACAAACATGTTGGTGCCACCGCTCGCAATGCCACCGTGGCCCCAAATTCCGCCACCAACAGCGCTGGTTGCCCACGCGGTCACCGTCGCAGGGTTGTTGATTGGCACGCCAACGACCCAGCCCCGGTAGCTGCCACAGTCGCCGAAATGCCCCGAGTAGGGCACGTACAGCACGCCGTTCACCAATGCAAGCGCGCCCCGCTGGTTTTGGATGGATGAAGTAAAAGTTAAGCCGTTGTACCTGGCTTTCGCGTTCACATCCACCGGCCAGCCGGAACGGGTCGCGCCGGTGTCCACGTTTAGTGAAAAAATTAAATGCTTGATTGTCGGCCCCGCGATCATCGCATCGAAGAACAACGATCGCGTCGCCACATCGAGAACTGGCGTACCCGTAATTCCGAGCGGATTGATGTTGCCGCATGGCAGACCGGAAGTCACAGGCGCGCCGACATAACGTTGCCAAATTACCTGGCCGGTGCGCGCGTTGAGTGCATACACGTGATTCGTCTCGGTGGCTACAATAACCATCGCTGCACCCCCCGGTCCGTTCTCGATGTAGAGCGGTTGGGCGTAGACGCTGCCTGAAATCGTCCCGTTGAACTTCACATCCCGCCGCAGATTTGCGGCGGTTGTTTGCGTGAAAGCTGAATCGATATAGAACCCATCACGAGAAAGATGTTTGTGCTCCTGCGTGACGTTTACCTGTGCCTGCGTCGAACTGGCAATCAGCCCAGCGACAAGTACCCAGAGATTGCCCACTAAAAATTTCATCGTTCCGGTGCCATCGGTCCGGTCCGATGTTATCCCGCGACTTGTTCAGTGAATACGGATGTCGCGCTGCGAGAGGTTGCACCGAAACCGTTGTGTCCACCTAAATTCTTCTCTTAGAGATTTGACTTAGGGACAACGACATTCACTGCGCGTGGCACGAAAGTAATGTCTGCGGTCTTACCCGTTTGCACCCTTTCTCCATCGAGGAAAATGGGGATATCTGTGTCTGATTGCACAACGACGTTATGCGTTTTGGTGAGCGTCACGCTTTCATTGTCACGCCACCGTCCGAAGGCAGCCGCTGTTGCCAGCCCGAGTAATTTGCGGGCGTTCTCCACTTCGATCGCTGCCGCCTCCAATGCTTGCTCGGAATCCGACATTTCCTCTGAAACAAGCGGACAGATCACGGCAATGACATCAGCTTCTCCACACGCCTGAGATGAGATGGAATACCGAATTTTTGTTTCGAACATTGCTCGTAAAGCGACGGCGCTTTTTTCAACGGCATCACCGAACTCCCGTTCGCGTATGGATTCACGCGCTTCCATCCACAAACCGGGCGCACCGATGACAGCAGCAACGAAAAATAATTCGTCTCCAATGCGACCTGCCGAAAGCGCCTTTTTCGAAGGCGCCGCGAGTGTGCTTTTGAGCGCCTCCTGCCATGACAAGTCGCCATACAGCGCCCGAGGAAGCATGTTCAACGTCCCACCCGGAAGCGGCAGGAGATACGTATCAGTTCCCGTGCACGCTTCCGCAGCAGTGCGGATGGTGCCGTCTCCGCCGAGGACTGCAAGGATTCCGGGTTTTTCGGCTACTGCTTCCGCAAACGCGCGCTCGATTTGGCGCGACTCTCCACACCATGTCTTACAATTGTTCACGCCTGCGCTTTTGAGGATGTGAAGCATTTCCGCCTCGGAGCCGGAGTCGCAGCCGCCACTTGACGTGTTGATTATCGCTCCAACTTTCAGTTCTGATACATCGATGCCAACCGACATAATGTCAGATGTGTAAACGTAGTCGCCACGGCAAATGGCGGTAACGATTCCGGTATGATGTTATCGAAGCGACATGCGGTCATTCCCGGCAACGCGAGGGATTTGACAAAAGATGGAACGTTCAGGCACCGCTATTTTCGATCGAGAGACCCGTCACATCGTAGATTACGCACCAGTGCTGCCTCATTCGTTTCCCGGCGGCCACGCTGCACGCAGGCTTCGGCGAAAGCCCGTCTCTACGCGGCTCGAAGATCGAGCCGCGCAGAGACTCCCCCCGCAAAGTGAACTTGTTCCCGCGACCTAATGTGCCGGGCACGGGCCACTTCCGGCCGAATCGTCAATGAAGCCGGAAACCGTGCCACTGAACACCGATGACGCGCTAATAGTGCCCGTCGTGTTTACCACGATGACAAATGGCGCATGAGGTGGCACGACAAAGGAATAGGACACGTTCGGGACTGTTGTGCCCAAACCTACTATTCCGGTGTCGCCCAAATAGTTCAGGCAGAGGTTTGTCGGATCGTACGTTCCGAGATATGCCGCGCTCTCGAGGTCACCAGCGCCTCCAAGTGCAGCATTGATCGTGACAGTGAAGCATGCAGCAGAAGCGCTATTGTTTGTGAAGTTGAATGTCTGAAACAATTTCGTTCCAGGGAAGCCACCGCCCGGGCAACCCTTTCCACTGCAGCTGCTCGGCTGACCATCACGTCCAAGCCGATCGGCCTGGGTTGGATCATTCGCGTCGAGAACGTCCGGGCCAAATGTCTGGTCCGCGCCGCCCCCGCACGTTGGTACGCTGATGTGAACAGTCTTGCTTCCATTCGGGAACGTGAGGTTCAGGTCAAACTCAATCTCCGTTCCGCAGGCGAAATTGGCGTCAGTCTGAATTTCGAACGGCGTCACATTCTCGCCCTGTTGGTCAATAGGCATGTCAGGATAATTTGAGTTTCCCTGTATGACATGTGCACCCTCAGTGTTTGTGGTTAGCGTCGCAGAGATTCCCGTCGCATCAGCGCAACCGTTGTTCTTCAGCGTAATATTCAGATTTTTGCAATCATTCCGGTGAATCACGCCATTACCGCTGATGGCCACGTCTTCCTCCTGGAGGTTTGAAGTTCCTACCATTGTGAAGTTCTGGTGCGTCTCGCCATCACTGGTGATGGTCACAGGTTGATTCGCAGGCGAACCGCTCGTGCAGTTGCGATCTGCGTCGGCAGCGTTCGCAGTGTAGTTGCCGGGTGGCACCAAAAACGAATACACGCCGTCCGCGTTGGTGGCGCCTGCATATCCGTTGTTCAAAGTAACCACAACACCCGAAAGCGGCGTGTTGGTTGGTGACGAAACAACCGTTCCAGTTAGTGTTCCCCACGCAGGTGCATCAGAACAGGCGTTAAACCTGTAAGCTGCCACCAGCGTAGACCAATTAAAATTACCATCGGTCTGTAAGTACTCGTTTGTGTAGTAAAACGTGCACTGGTTGACCGGGTCGAGGCTCATAGCGCTGTAATCACCCCAGCGGTTTCCACCAGCGACTTGCACGCCACCCCCGGCCCTGACTTCGCTCTCAGCACCCAGCGTATTAAGAGGGTCGTTGCCGAGACGCCCGGTGATGAATATCGAGGGTTTTACAGTTAAGCTCGATTTGCTGTAGCCCAGCGCGATGTTGTGTTCTTTGTCCATCGCGATCGATCCCATCCAGCGATAGTTGTTGTCGGGATCATACGTGCTCGCCTGGAAAACAGTGGGCATGGTCGTCGAGCCGCCTGCGTTTCTGAATTCATACCAACGGATCGCTCCATGCTTGGGTTGGCTGTTTTTGCCTGTAACTGTGACGTTCGCTACAAGGGATTCCTGCACAGGATTGCCGCCAAAGTTACGATACGCCAGCCGATGCATCAGGTGGAAGTCGAGGCTGTCAAGGTAATCCGTCGGCGTCGCCGGAGCGGGCTCTGGCACGCAATCACGATGATCGCCCAGATCAGTATCGCTGACACACGGCGCGGTATCCCAGCTCTCCTGAATGAAACTTTCGGTTAAACGAATTTTCGGCGCAGCGCCCCACGTAACTGCTACTCGTGTCGACGCCAGCTTATTTTTAGTGGTCGGATGCGGACCAATCACGAACTCAGCTTCCCCGGCCGGAGGCGGAGTTAAGCTATCGAGATCCGCGGGAAGAAATCCGAATTGCGGTTTGTTCCCATATTTTTTCAGGTCAGCCTGCAGCTGGCGGGCTGGGAGACCTGCCAGCATTTTGTCGCGTTCAAAAACGAAGATTCTTCCCTGAAGAAACGCCGTGCCAGAAGCGTTGAAGATATGACCGCTCATATAATATCCGTCCGGCCAGACGGCGAGCTTGGTATAATCGACGAAATTCTGGGAGTCGGTTACGAAATCGTAAAGGTAATACGCTCCAGTAGCATCCTCTGTTTGTGAGACGGCAACGCACTCATGCGAAAAGTCGGGGCTCGCGCCAACAACAAATTGCGAAAGAACCCAACGCCCGGCCAGGATGTCGAACGAGACTACCGGGTCCCCATCGTTGTGAACTGCACAAGCTCCGCCGAGCGATTGAAAAAGTGTATTGCCAGCAGCCGGTCCGAAAAGCACTTCACCAGTTGTTTTATCGAAAACAGCGAAACTGGTGTTGTTCCACTGGACATACTGTTTCGCGCCGACTCGCCCGTTCGTGTCCGGAGGATTGCTTCCAGGGACGAATGCGCCAAGACCCACACCAACACCATCGAAAACCACCCCTGTCGGCGTCGGCGCCGAGAGGACTCGACCTGAACGGGTTTGCGTCATGCCAACGTTCGCCCTGTCAGTGGGCGGATTGGGCCGCATCGGTTCGGGAAGGTCAGGGCGCGGCGCCAGTGCCGGAGGAATCATCGGCAACTGGCGAAGTGGCCGGGTATGCACTGCCCTTACCGCACGAGAGTTGTAACGCGGACCTCTGTAATTAGCGACCGTCTGATCGTGAAATGTCCCCTGTAGCGGTTCCCGGGGTGCTTTGAAAATCGGAGCGCCTGCGCCTCCTCTTTTCTGTGTGAAAACAGACGCAAACTTTTGCGAATCTAAACGAACACCGAAAGCCAGTAGCGCAAGGATGCCACTAACTAATGCCAAAAAAACGCCGATAAAAATTCGGCGATTAAAGAATGCGGATCGAGTGGAGCATTTTTTTTTCATGTACTTTTAGGGCCATGTGATGGCTAGGTGGTTGAGGTTGGAGTTGAAGTGGATGTGATTTCTGACGCGCGGCTTCAGGTGTGAAGTCGCGCATGAGAGTTGTTGTCGGATAATGCCCAAACGAAAATCGTCAACGACGTAGTTTCATAAAATTTACAAAACACTTAGGAAAATAACCCTAGTCCGTGGTCGCTGCTGGGAAGCCGGATTCTAAAGTAACAACGCTGTAACTATTGATTTACGGTTACAAGTCCACATCGACTGGCAGATCGCCCTCGCGATCGCCTGATCCAGACTTCTCAGCGCATTCCTGAGTCGCAGCGCCATTCGACATTTGTCATCCTGCCTCGGTCAACATTCACTCGAAATGGACCGCATGGCTTTGGAAACCGGTTCTCGGCAAGCAGAACCACGTAGCGGCCCGGTTGTAACAAAACTTTGAAGCACCCCAGTGCGTCTGTCGTAAATTTTTTTACTCCACCAGCGTCGCTCGTAACCGTGAACGTGGCATTGGGAAGCGGTGCCGCGTTCGGAGGTTCAGAGCCAGCTTTGATTGGGCCGGGACGTATCGGAGTAACCATGATTACCCCTGCGATTCCGGTGTTCTCAGGTTTGGATTCACCGCGAGTTACCGACACAACCACAAAAGACAAAGCTACAGCCAAAACGTGCAACCACATTTTATCGAGTCTCCAGTAACTGCCCTTTTAGCCAAAGCATTTCCTATTTCTTTCGCATTCGCGATTGAGTAAGGCCCTAATTTAGCCTCGGGGTCAGAATCAGGCATTGCGCAGAGAGCCCAGCACTTCGAATGTGTTCGCGTTTTCGATTTCCTGTGAGTTGAAACGCAAGAAACCAGCACGGCAGAAAGAAGAAGACTTCCACCACAACGTTTATGTGGTTCTTCTCAGTGACGATGTCGCAAAACATCCTTCTATTTTGCGACTCAATCCGCAACGCGATCCGCTTAAGCCGTGTGTCTATGTGGGCATGACAGGTATTCCGGTTGATCACCGATTCGAAAACCATAAGATCGGCTACAAGTCGGCCTGGGTCGTCAGAAAATACGGTGTGCGACTCATGCCGGAGCTGTACCAGCATCTGAACCCTATGCCGTTTGAAGCCGCTGTCCAAATGGAGCTAGAGCTAGCCGAAGACTTACGCGCTCAGGGATACACTGTCACCGGCGGACACTAACACGTTGGCGACGTCAGCCGACCTGTTCGGCGCCAGTCGCATCAGTGCGACTAACAAGTGCCGCATCCAGACCGAATAAGCTCTCTCAATTTAGCAATCAGCGTCGACGGCGCATGAGTCCAAGAACAAACCCGATGCCAAGGGCAGTGAACACCGCTTTGGTCGGATTCCTTCGAACGTAATCATCGGTGTCTTGCTTTAATGTTCGGAGGCGCTCTTTCGCATCATCCAACACTTCTCCCCCGCTTACACGTTTGGCCGGTGTTACATTCCCGGTTGTGCGCGTACCGCTGCTTTGCACATTCGGCCGTGGCCTGGCCGCAGACCGCCCGGCTTGCGACCCGGGGTTTTCCTCGCCGGTTCCTTCCGCCTGCGGCGAAACTGCAGGCCCTTGATTCGTGTGATTTTCTTCAGCCATGATGCCCTCTTCTAATTCCTAAGCCTTCGGTACTGATGCTTCGCTGACAGTGCTGATATCTTCAGCGTGAGCATTTTTGAAAATATCCTTGGCGCGATCAACGTCGCCGCTCTCGTCAGCGTGGACAGCGATGAGGTAGTTACCCTTCTTAAGCTTTTCGTCGTAACGCTTTGCTTCGATTTCCGGGATGCCGAGCCCAACTAAACCACCGACCACTCCGCCAGTAGTTGCGCCCACGGCTGCACCACTCAGTGCCGCCATGATCGGACCAGCGGCGATGAATGGACCGAGACCGGGAATTGCCAGGGCGCCAACTCCTGCCAACAGCCCAAGGACGCCTCCTGTGACGCCGCCGGTGGCTGCGCCAGTGGTGGCTCCTTCAGGCGCCTTCGTTGCCTTCACGTGACCGATGTCATGTGTGCCGGCTGTGTCAGGCATCAGGACTGAAATTTCCGAGGCTGCAAAGCCCTGACCTTGGAGCTGCCGGACGACTTGCTCAGCCTGACCTTGTGTAGTTGCGATACCGAATACTGATTTAGACATATAAAATAACTTCCCTTTCTGTTGTTGGTTGAGTTTACTTGGATTCTTTGACGTCGAGTTGGTCGACGACCTGGGCACCGCCAGCCACCGATTTTGCGATCTGAGCGATCTTGGTTTTCTCCTGGGCAGTCTTAACCGGTCCTCGGAGTGTAACCTGGCCACCGGCGGTAACGATCTTGACGTTCTTTGCCGTCATCGACAGTTCGCCGTCTTTCATCAACGCGCGCCGGACGTCCTGCGTGATCTTTAGATCCGCGGAACTGTTTGATTGGTCGCCCGATGTGTTGGTTTCACCGGAATGATCCCGTTTATTTATTGCGGTGTTATCCGCATTTGTTTTCTCATCCGCAGCCGCGGCAGCCAGACTAAAAGCTGTAATAGCAGCTAAAGCGAGTGAAGTTCGTTTTATGGTTTGTGTTAGTGTCATAGTTTCTTTGCGTGGTTGAAGGACGCTGGGTATTAATCGTGGTTGATACAGGAGCCGGTCTTACCTCCTGATAGGGTTGGATCAAGGGTAGCTGGCATCGACGAAACTCGGTCTGGTGGGAGCAATCCACAATCGGGCTCAAGCACGACCAGGTAGTCGGACGAAGGACTATCGTGCACGGGTGGCAGGATTAGGACTCCAGCGAAGCCGACAAACAGTGGCACTGTGCGGATCGACAGCTTGATAGTTTTACCTCTTGTTGCGCCATTGATTGTTAACTACGCGTTGTGAAATGGCAGGTCTGGCCGCTTCTCATCAGCCGGAATTGCGCGAAACTAGCGGGGAGGCAACAATTTGCATGTAGATGACCAACAGGAGGCGAATGTCGGGGTGCGCTAAAATGACAGAGCCGCCTAAACTGCCGCCATTCGACTATCAGCCGCAGCCATATCTTGGGCCATCCGCTGAGGAGGTGCTGCGCTTAGGCCGGCAATTCCTGAATCCGGGCCTTTTCCTTTACTACAAACGACCTTTGATGCTCGTGGAGGGCAAAGCTCAATATGTATTCGACGAACAGGGACGACGATATCTTGATGCTCTTGGCGGCATCGTGACGATTAGCGTTGGACATTGTCATCCGAAAGTCGTGGAGGCGGCCGGCCGGCAGAACGCGCTCTTGCAACATTCGACCACGATCTATCTGCACCCGAACATCGTTGAGTACGCGGAGAAGCTTGCAGCAAAGATGCCCGGCGATTTGAACGTCTGCTATTTCGTCAACTCAGGATCCGAAGCCAACGATCTCGCGCTGTTGATAGCCCGCGTTTACACGGGGAACTATGATGTTATTGCGCTTCGAAATTCGTATCATGGAGGCAATGCGTCAGGAATGGGACTCACGGCGCATCGCACTTGGAAGTTCAATGTGCCGCACAGTTTCGGCGTGCACCACGCGATCAGTCCCGACCCGTATCGCGGATCGTGGGGCCGCGACGATCCGGATGCAGGATACAAGTATGCCGCCGACATCAAGAGTTTGATCGACCACGCCACTTCAGGAGACGTCGCCGCGTTTATCGCCGAATCCATACAGGGCGTCGGTGGATGCGTAGTGTTTCCAGAGAATTATCTGAGCCGCGCGTACGAACATGTGTGGGCGGCCGGCGGGGTGTGCATCGCTGATGAAGTACAGACTGGATTCGGACGCACTGGCAGCCACTACTGGGGATTTGAGACTCAGAATGTCATCCCTGACATCGTGACAATGGCCAAAGGAATCGGCAATGGCACTCCGCTCGCTGCCGTTGTCACTACGCCGAAGATCGCATCAACATTAACCCAGCGGCTCCATTTCAATACTTTCGGCGGCAACCCCGTCGTATGCGCGCAGGGGGCAGCGGTGCTGGATGTGATCGATCGCGAAAAATTGCAGACAAACGCCCTGAAAATTGGTAATCACATCCTCGCGGGACTCGAGCGCCTGAAAGAAAAACATAATCTGATCGGTGACGTACGCGGCAAAGGCTTGCTCCTGGGAATTGAACTGGTGAAAGACCGTGCGACGAAAGAACCTGCGACTGCTGAATGTGGACAGGTCCTGGAAAACTGTCGTGACATGGGACTACTTCTTGGCAAGGGCGGTCTGTACGGCCAGACGATCCGATTTTCTCCGCCGATGTGCGTGCATCAACAAGACGCCGACTTTCTGCTCGATGTGTTGGATCGAGCGTTTAGCGTTGTTTAAAGTAATTCGGATGTCAGATCGCCGGTCAAATTCAGCATCAACACACGCATATCCTAAGATTGATGCGATTCATGCGGCGGAGGCCGGTGGATTGCCGAACATTAACATCATTGCGGCGCAGAATCGTCAATCTGGCCGGCGCATTTGCTAACAGAGAATTTTGACGATGCATTCACCCCGGACGATCGAACGAGCCGGTCCAGTTGATTCACGGGTACGAACGCCGCCTCCGTCGCTCACCGCCGCTGCCGCGCTCAACGGAATCTGGAGCCTTTTGCTGATCGCGTTCGTTGTTGCCGCGCTGTACTTCGGGCGATCGCTGTTCGTGCCGGTTGCTCTTGCTACGCTGATCACGTTTTTGCTGTCCAGGTTAGTCACGCGCTTGGAACGCTGGATCGGCCGCATCGCGGCCGTGTTAGTGACAGTCATTGCGATGTTCACCATCTTTGGCGCGGTGAGTTGGGTCATTGGACGACAAGTGATCGATCTGGCTGACAAAATGCCTGACTACCAGGCCAATATCACCACCAAAATCCGATCGCTCAGACTGCCTGCCGGCGGACCTCTGGCGCGATTTTCATCCAGCGTTCACGAGCTGCAGAACGAGTTCGTTGCGCCCACTGCCGCTCCGGAAACGAACCGAACCGGCAGTACTCTCTCAAAGAGAACCCCGGCGCCTGTCGGGTCTCCCATCCCGGTAAAGGTGATCGAAGGCCGCAACGCAATCCCGCAACTGATGCAGGAGACTCTCAGCGCGATTCTGAGTCCGCTCGGTATGGCTGCATTGGTGCTATTGCTCGTTATTTTCATGCTGCTAAAAAGAGAGGACATTCGCGGCAGATTGATTCGTTTGCTAGGGCAGGGGCGAATCAGCACAACCACCCACGCCATGGAAGACGCTGGACGCCGTGTGTCACGTTATCTATCCACGCAGTTTCTGGTCAACACGTGTTACGGCATCTGCGTTGCCGTTGGACTGCAGCTGATTGGAGTTCCCAATGCCGCTCTATGGGGATTATTAGCCGGTGTGCTAAGGTTCATCCCTTACGTTGGCCCATGGGTGGGCGCTCTCCTGCCGGTGTTACTATCGTTCGCCATCTCTGCAAGCTGGTTCATACCTCTAATGACCATCACGTTGTTTGTCGTGTTAGAGCTGATTGTATCGAATTTCATCGAACCCTGGTTATACGGTGCGAACACCGGTGTTTCGCCGTTTGCGTTGATCATTTCGGCGGTATTCTGGACCTGGCTATGGGGACCGGTTGGTCTGGTACTTTCTACTCCTATGACTGTGTGTTTGGCGGTGATAGGACGACATGTTCCGCGGCTCGAGTCTCTCGGGATCCTGTTGAGCGAGGATCAACCACTGGCGCCTCATGAGGAGTTTTACCACCGGCTCCTGTCGTTCTCGCTGGATAGCTCGGAAGAATTTGCAAACAAATACGCCGATACGGAATCACTGAGTGCGGTCTACGATAACGTTTTAATTCCCGCGATCGCTGCTGTCGAAATCGACGCGCATGCGGGCTCACTGACTCCGGAGCAAAGGACCTCCGCATTGCAGCGAGTTCATGAAATCATAGATGAATTCAGCAGCCGCGAGGTTTCACCTGTTGCTGAAGATGACCAACAGAATGCGGGACTGACCAGTGTCGCTCCTGCGATTGGCAACCGTGTTCTTTGTCTTCCCGCGAGCGCCTATCGCGACGAACTTGCCGGGGAGATGCTCGCACAGCTACTTCGGCACCACGGATATGAAGCTGAAAGCTTACCCGCGCAGCTGACGCACGAAGAGTTGCTCGATCGGACTGTTGAACATCAGCCGGAATGCATCTGCGTTTCGGTGTTGCCGCCTACAAGTATCGCTGAGGCTCGCCACCTCACTTCCGCGATTCGTGAGCGACTTGGAAGTCCGACAATTCTCGTCGGCGTCTGGAGTACAAGGTTTGATGCCGAGAAGCTGAGAGAACGGTTGAAGGGCGTGCATATAAGCGATGTAGCCGTCTCCCTCGCAGACGCGGTGCAACGGATTGACAAAATGACTGCTGCAATTCCCGACACAATGAAGGCGGCGCCCATCCTACCTAACGAGAAAGAGCGCCTGGCGGAACTAGACGGGTTAAATCTTCTCGATACGCCAAGGGAAGCAAATTTCGATCATGTTACCGAGCGCCTGGCAAAACTTTTCAGGGTTCCAATCGCACTGATAACTTTGATCGATAAAAACCGGCAGTGGTTCAAATCACAGACCGGATTGCCAGCCGACCTTGCCGAGGCGCGCTCCACCTCGCGCGACGTTTCGCTTTGCGGGCACGTTGTTGCCAACGATGAACGATTAATCGTACGCGACCTGGCGCGGGATCCCCGGTTCGCTAACAACCCTTTTGTGAAGGAACACGGCCTGCGGTTCTACGCTGGGGTCCCTTTACGCGGACCCAATGGCCTTCCGATTGGATCATTGTGCATCCTCGACACGAAACCGCGCGATATGACACAGCAGGAGCAGGAACTGCTTAAGATGATCGGTGACGACGTGATGGAAGAGATAAAGCGACGCCCCGTTGCCGAGGTGCCGAAAATCGCTGTTGCGGAAAAAACATAGAATTTACCGCATCCGTTTTTCCTTACCTGCGGTCATTTCTGTAAAACCATTGGCTGGCGTGGTGCAAACTCCTCATGGGGTGGTCGAATGATGAGAACGGAAAGATGCGGGGAGTTCCTCCTTCTGCTGTGGAGAGGGAGATGAATCGATGTTTCTTCACGTAATTCGCGGTTAGTTCCTTCGGCCACGGTGGAACTGACAATTGTTGAAAACAGGTGTCGCCATCGGCGACCCGAGAGCATCAATTCAAAATATCCGGTTGTAATCTTCTCTAAAATGCTAGTCTAGACGGCGAAATGCGAAGGAGGTCTTCGGGCTTCGCGCAACGCTTGAATGGGAACCGATGGAAAAGTAATGGGGAAACGCTGCGCACTTGCTCTTTTTTGTTTCGCCCTCTTCATCGCGTTCGATCCCGCGTTTGCTCAAATCGAGGCGGGCAGCGAAAAAGACAAAACAAGCATGAGAAAACCGTCGCCCTCTCGAGCAGCGCGGCCATTCGCATGGAAAACCAACATCGTAACGACAGTTTTTTGGATCGGTGAAAAGCCCGGCGGAAATAATCTTGTCCCGAATCGCACGAGTGCCTGGGACAAACAATGGACTAAAAATTATGGTGGCTTTGACGACCCCGATCCTGCCAATCGACGTAACTATGTGCCGGTAAAGTTTAAGCCGCGGCAGAACCCGTTTTATTGCGCGCTGCCGTACAACGACAAGGCACATACCGGTCACCGGCCGGAAGCGCCGCGTGTTGTTCCATGGTTCCAAGCCGCCTACCAGGGACCAGCTGTTTCGACTTGCAAAGACCGATGGGTCGCAATCCGCAAGGGCAATCGAATCGCTTATGCACAATGGGAAGATGCGGGGCCCTTCCGAACGGACCACTGGCAATATGTCTTTGGCAATGAACGCCCGAAACCCAACCTGAATAAGGGCGCCGGCCTCGATGTTTCTCCCGCGGTGAGAGACTATCTCGGACTGAAACCGACCGATGTCACCGACTGGCGGTTCGTGGAATTTAGTCAGGTGCCGCATGGCCCCTGGTCAACTTTGGGTGAAAACAACACCTTTGTGACTAATCCTCGCAAAAAAGGTGTGCAGGTCACCGAGCGATCAAACCAAACCAGAGCAGGTGCGATTGCCCGATAACCGTCCGGTATCGAATGTATGAATCGGTCTGCGCAGTTGTTGGCTTTTTGGGCAACGCTCGTCAGTTTGACGGGCTGCAGCACCGTGACAGACATGGTGACCTCGAACCTGCCGGAGTCTCATTCAGGACGACCGACAATCGTCGTGAGTTTACGGGCACAGGAAGCGTATCTCTATCGGGCCGGGCAGAGAACGGCATCATCGCGGATCTCCAGTGGCCGCGAAGGTTACCGTACTCCTGTTGGCCGGTTTCGAGTGATTCGCAAGGACCAGGATCATCGCTCGAGCATTTACGGTGACTACCTCGATGACTCTGGCCGCGTCGTAAAGGCTAACGTCGATATCCGCCGCGCCGCGAAACCGCCGCATTCGCACTTTGTTGGATCGCCGATGCCCTACTTTCTGGAATTCTCGCCAGGTTACGGATTGCACCAGGGTTATCTGCCAGGCGTGCCCGCATCACACGGATGTATCCGAATGCCTTACTGGAAGGCACGCCAATTCTATAATGCCGCGCACATCGGCACGTTGGTGATCATCAAATCGTAGAAAGTAGTCCGCGCGAGCTGCGGCAAATTTTTTACCGCAGCGTTTGTCACAACCCTGCAGTTCCGCCCATTCGAGGAAGTTACCCCCGCTGCGGAGTTCAGTATCTAACTCCAAGTTGTGTTACCAGAACATCCACCAGCGGGATGTAATTCGAATCGTGTATCAAAAGCCAGTGTAGGATCTCGGTCGAGAGGCATTGGCGAACGTAACCACCAGTGAAGGATATGAAATTATCTGTTGAAGCAAAAGTGGCTGCTGCTGTAGCAGCGGGTTTTATAGCCTTAACTGCGGCGGAAATCGGGCAGGGAGGGGCTGAAGCACAAAGTAACGGGCCTAACAACTATAGTCCGACCGTTCGTTCAGGGTTGAACACACAGACGACCTGGCAGGCATCTGAAAGTTCGCTGCCGGATGAATCGGCGGCGGACCGAATGGAAAACGTCTTCTCACACGTGAATCGAGTTCAACCCTAGACTCCAAACAAGTTTCTCTGAATGCGGGTGTTGCTCTGTTAGAGAACTTCTGAATCGAACTCGCCATCACTCACACGGGTACGGATTCTGGACCTGGGCGTAACGGCCGACGTAGTCCGGATGATTTGGCCTCCATCGTTCATGGTGATGCTGTAACCCCGGCGCAGCGTCGCTTCGGGTCCCATCACGCGCAAGATACCTTCGATGCGGCTGAAGCGGTGCCTTGCGTTTTCGATAACTCGCACAGGAGAGGCAAGCAGTCGCCGGCGCAAATCGGCCACATAATTGCGGCGCATCATCAGCTCGCGCATCGGACTGCGGGCTTGCATAACGCGAACCGCATGATCCAATCCGCGTTTGTACCCCTCGATCTTGTGCGCAAGACAGCGGCGTAAGTTTTCGCGCCCGTGGTCCAGCCGTTGTTGAACATCGCGAATGCGGCTGAGCAACTGACGCCCCAGCGTGCGCGAGCAGCGGTCGAGCTGACGCTGCAGATCGATCACATCTGGAACAATCAACTCGGCCGCTGCGCTCGGAGTAGGCGCGCGGAGGTCCGCGACGAAATCGCATATGGTAAAATCAATTTCGTGACCGACCGCGGATACGACGGGTATGGCCGAATGGGATATGGCCCGGGCGACGATTTCCTCGTTGAACTCCCACAGATCTTCAATGCTGCCTCCCCCGCGTGTCACCAGGATGAGATCGACAGGGGCAAACATCTCGTTAGGCCTGGTGAAGTCGCGAATAGCGACGGCAATTTCCTGTGCCGCCCCGATTCCCTGCACGCGCACCGGGTTGATCAAAATCTCCAACCATGGAGCGCGGCGACGCAGCACGTTAAGCACATCGCGGATTGCCGCGCCGCTTAACGACGTCACAATCCCGATCCGTCGCGGACACTTCGGCAACGCCCGTTTCCGTTCCTGAGAAAATAAACCTTCCGCCTCAAGCTTGCGTTTTAACGCTTCAAACTTCGCCTGGAGAAGTCCGACTCCGCGGGGCTGAAGAATCTGAACATTCAGCTGGTATTGGCCACGGGCCTCAAAGACGGTGACGCTGCCGTAGACTTGTACCTGCGCGCCATCGGCAGGCGATTGCCGCTGGGGGACCATGGTGTCCCGCCAGATCACACATGAGATCTGGGTCCGTTGATCTTTGAGCGTGAAGTATTGATGGCCGCTCGGATGCAATTTGTAGTTTGAGATTTCTCCCTGGACCCAGACAGCAGCAAACCTTGTCTCGAGCGTACCCCGTATGCTTCGCGTCAACTCAGAGACCGTGAAAACTTTCGCGGTCTGTTGAAAAAAATCCGCTTTCAGTTGCATTCGAACTACCAAGTTAAACACAGAGATCGTTCAGGGTGCATAACTTTATTACATTCAACTCGTCGTTAGGGGACTCCTGTACCACAAGCTGTTGATTGGAAGATCCTTGCTACACAAGCTGATGGTTCTTGACTGGGTCACGTGGCATCGGAGATGATTGGATACCTATGAAAATTCGGGTGTTCCTTCGCGTCATGGTTTGTGGACTCCTTCTGGTGGCCATCACTCCCACAGGAGAACTTCAAGCGGCGAGTTCCCAACGAATAGTGAAAATCGGCGTGCTGGCGTCGTTAAACGGATCGGGGTTCTCGCTTGGCAGGAACACCGTAGCCGCATTGCGGATCGCTGCAGCGGATATTCAAAACATCCATCCTCAGTATAACCCGGTGCGATTCCGGTTCCTCGTTCGCGATACGCAGCAGGATCCATCGCGTGCGCTGAACGCGATTCAGGACCTCCATTCCCGCGGCGTCAAGATCGTCATCGGGCCACAGACCAGCTCCGAAGTGGCGATGATAAAACCTTTCGCAGATGCGAATAACATTCTGGTGATCAGCCAGGGCAGCACAGCATCTTCGCTCGCCATCCCCGGCGACAACATTCTTCGGTTTTGCCCTAACGACAGGCGCGAGGCTGAAGCGCTTGTAGCTTTGTTACAGCACGACGGCATTCGGGCCGTTGTTCCGCTTTGGCGCAACGACGCCGGTAACAATGGTCTGCACGACTCCGTGAAGATAAGGTTTCAGGCTTTTGGAGGCAGAGTCACTCCAGGGTTTCGCTACGACCCGAACACCTCAGACTTTTCCGCCGCAACCAACCGTGTTGCGTCCCAGATCGGGAATCTGATTAGCGGTGGCATTAGCCCGTCTGCGATCGCGATTTATCTCGCGGGGTTCGATGAGGTCGTCGATATATTTCATTCAGCACAGGACAATCCTACACTCGCCAACACAGCCTGGTACGGCAGCGATGGGGTCGCGCTTTCCGCGGCATTGACAGGCGATTCGAGCGCGGCCGGTTTTGCCGCAAGTGTTGGTTATCCAAATCCCATTTTTGGATTGCCGGATGCACTGCGCAATCGTTGGCAGCCGATTGCTGATCAAGTCGAAGGGCGCACCGGTATCACGCCAGATGCGTTTGCGTTGTCTGCTTACGATGCCCTCTTCGTGGTGAACCTGGCATTACAACATCCGAAGCCACTCAAAAATTTCCAAAAATTCAAACAGGAAGTCATCGAGGAAGCAGATCATTATCACGGCATTACCGGATCCACAGCGCTCGACCCGGCTGGCGACCGGCTGAACGGCGATTTCGATTTTTGGGCGGTGCGGCTGCGCAGCGGCGCCTACACCTGGTTGCGAGTGGCGACTTACAGTAACGGCTTGCTTAGGGTTTTCTGAGCGGTGGCCGCGGCGACGTGACCGCGTTGGATCCGATCCGTTGCAAGCCGACCCGGCGCTGCAGGCCTTTCAATTCACAGAAATCGAAACAGATTTCGAGTTTTTGGTGAATTCGAATTCCGATCTGCGCGTGACCCGCGCTTGCCTCTGAGCCGTTACGCTACAGAAGCTCAGCCTGCGTGCCTCCCGGCATTTTGAGTCCAAGTTTACGATAGGCGTTTGCAGTGGCGACGCGGCCTTGCGCTGTGCGCTTGAGATAGCCTTCCATGATTAAGTACGGCTCGTTTACTTCTTCAATGGTTCCGGCTTCTTCGCCGACTGCGACGGCAAGCGAATTCAGCCCAACAGGACCGCCATTAAATTTATGTATCAATGCCTCAATGATGCGTTTATCCCATTGATCGAATCCGTCCCGATCGATTTCGAGCATGGCCAGTGCGCGATCTGCAAGTTCGGCAGTGATTTTCCCTTCGGCTTTGACCTGCACATAATCGCGCACCCAACGCAGCAGATTGTTCGCCGTGCGCGGAGTCCCGCGTGAGCGTGCCGCGATCTCGGCTGCGCCGGCTGAGTCGATTTCCACGCCTAACAACTGAGCACTGCGCACAATGATTTTCTGCATTTCGTCAGCGTTGTAATAATCGAGTCGCGCCGTCATCCCGAAACGCGAACGCAGAGGCGCGCTGACCATACCCGCGCGGGTCGTAGCGCCGACCAACGTGAACTTTGGCAAATTGAGCCGCAGACTTCGCGCCTGAGGCCCCTGGTCAATGATGATGTCGAGCCGGTAATCTTCCATCGCCGGGTACAGGTACTCCTCGATGGCCGGTTGCAGTCGATGAATCTCGTCGATGAAGAGCACGTCGCCTTTTTCGAGGCTGGTAAGAAGTCCTGCGAGTTCTCCGGCCTTCTCAATGACCGGGCCGCTGGTATTTTTAATGTTCACGCCCATCGCGTTGGCGATGATGTACGCAAGCGTTGTCTTACCGAGCCCGGATGGGCCGCTCAGCAGAATGTGCTCGAGGACGTCGCCTCGTTTCTTGGCTGCTTCCACCATTAACTCGAGGCGCTCGCGGACTTTTACCTGGCCGTTAAACTCGGCGAACGCCGGTGGACGCAGCGAAATTTCAAAAGCCGCATCTGGTTCTGGCGGTTTCATGGTGACAAACCTGAATGGTTACATCGAGAATCGTTGCATCGGCAAATCGAATTTCGTTCACGATTCACGAATTTCGAATTCACCTTTCACGATTCGAGATTTTTTGTCAGCACCAACTCCGTGCCGCGGCGTTTGTGGATGTAATCTACCTGGTCGAAGGCGTAACGGATCAAGTGAAGACCAAGCCCGCCTGGTTTGATCATGTCATGCGACCGGCCTTTCATTTCATGCGGGAAAACTTTGTCCCCATAGTCTCGCAAGCGCAGGCGCACGCATTTGCGTAATCCCTCCATTTGCAACGAGATCGGTTTATCGTCTCGCAAACGGTACGCGTACCGGATGACGTTCGTGCATGCTTCATCCACGCCGAGCACCATCAACATTTGCTGCTTTTCTGAAAATGGATAGCCCTTGAGGAAATCGCGGACGCATTTCCTCAGTAGCGCCAGGTTCGCAGTGTGACTGCTAAATTCGACTTTGCTTCGTTTCATCGCAGCTCGTGCAAACGGGAGCAGATTTCAGCTGTTGATTCAAGGATGACCATGTTTCGACATGCGGCGGGATGCCGACGCGTGCAAAAAGCCGATGGACAGTCAATCAAAGCGCTGTTCAATTTTGCCTGATGTGGCGAGTGTGGGTAGGGCTTTTGCTTTTAACAGCGCCCGTCCGGGCGGAGGCGAACGCCACGGCGTACGAAGCATTGCGTGTCGTTGGCAGCGAACTCGGTGGCGAGGCGTTGCATCAAATCGTGTCCATTCACGGCACGAGCGGCGATCCGCAGCCGGAGAAATGGAAAATTGTTGTGGAAGATCCACAGGGCGGCGTGCGCGAGCTGGAAATCGCTGATGGCAAAATCGATTCTGACAACGACGGAGGTCGCGGCGTAGCGGGTTCGGCTGAAGGAGCGACGATCGATCTTTCGCAGTTAAACCTGGATTCCAGCGGCGCCTACGCAGTCGCGAGTCACACCGCTGACGCATCGCACACCAGTTTTGCAACAGCGGATTACATATTACGCACAGACGATCGCGGCGAACCGATGTGGATCGTGACTCTTCGAAACAACGCGTCGCGTCCCGTCGGCA
The DNA here is from genome assembly GCA_025935755.1 of Chthoniobacterales bacterium. Lineage (GTDB taxonomy): Bacteria > Verrucomicrobiota > Verrucomicrobiia > Chthoniobacterales > UBA10450 > Udaeobacter. The sequence continues at coordinate 24,305 of JAICUQ010000014.1, forward strand.
CAATTTATATCGGCGGAACGCGAGGTACCGTGATGCGAACGCAGGGCATGTTTGCCGGGGCAACCATGGAGGACGTGGAAGGCGATTACGATCAGGAAGAAGGACCCGGTGTTTTCAGGAGCGCAAAACGATCCCTCAAGCACGGGTTCAACAGAGCACAAGAGGAAGCCCGGGGAATGTTCGACAAAGTGAAGCGCTCATTTTCGGATTTCATCAACAGGGAGTAGGCGTAGCCTGCGGTTTAAGCGTTCCAGCATTGAAGGGTTGAAGCGCGGAGCGGTGCGATACCCTGCCAGTGCTTTCTCCAGAGATTTCTTTGGCCCTCCTCAAAATCAAGAGTTTGTTAAAGCTTGATTTGGCAACCCGCTTCATCGCTTTAACGCTTCAACGAATTACGAACAAATGAATGATACTTCTGAGTATTGGCCCTCGTTACCTTTCGGAGAATGGACGGATACGGCTGAGACATTACACATGTGGACGCAGATCGTCGGCAAGATTCGCCTGACACTCACTCCGTGGGTAAACCACTCCTGGCATGTAACCCTCTATGTCACTTCGCGCGGCCTAACGACCTCACCGATCCCGCACGGCGTGCGCACGTTCGAGATTACTTTTGATTTCATTGATCACCAGCTGCGTATCGACACGAGCGATGGCGAGCGGCGATCCATCGACTTGAAACCGCGGTCCGTTGCCGATTTTTACCGGGTTGTGATGAAGACGCTCGACGAGCTTCATCTGGCCGTGTCGATTAATAAAATGCCTAACGAAATTCCGGAACCGATTCCGTTTGACGAAGATGAAGAGCACCGCTCTTATGATCGGGAATACGCCAACCGCTTCTGGCGCGTTCTGGTACAAAGCGACCGAGTGTTCAAGGAGTTTCGGTCGCGTTTTTGTGGCAAATGCAGTCCGGTCCATTTCTTCTGGGGTAGCTTCGACCTGGCGGTGACGCGGTTTTCGGGGCGTCCGGCCCCCCCGCACCCTGGCGGGATCCCGCATCTGCCAGATGCAATTACCCGGGAGGCCTACTCTCAGGAGGTGAGTAGTCTCGGCTTTTGGCCCGGCAACGCGGTCGCGCCGACGCCGATTTTTTATTCGTACGCATATCCCGAACCGCCGGGATTTCCAGAAGCGAAGGTTCAGCCGGCAGCAGCTTTCTACGAACCGAAATTTCGGGAGTTCATGTTGCCCTACGAGAATGTGCGCACTGCTGAAAAGCCGGATGAAGTCCTGCTTGAATTCGCGCAGAGCACGTATGATGCAGCCTCGACACTCGGAAAATGGGATCGCGCTGCCTTGGAGGAAGTTAAACCCTCCTTGCATTCTACCCACCTGCACCCGTAGTTTACGCACGATGAATCCCGGTTGCGCGGCGGAACAAGCTGCATGGCGCGAACTGAAAGATGGGTGGCGTCCCTTGTACGGCGACGTCGATAAGATAGGTGTCGCGATCGAGTGGCACGATTTTCGTATCGAGCATGTGTTTAACTGGGGACGTACGTTTCATCCGAATAGTCTGGAATTTTGTTTGAATCTCAGCGGACATGGAGCCGTCGGGGCCGGCGGCACACGGAGCGACTATCTGCCTGGCAATTGCGGTTATTACGCGGTTACCGATGTGCCACTGCCTGCGTCACGGCGGGCGCACGATCATCATCAGTTTGTGACGCTGGAATTTTCACGCCAGCATTTGCGCAACCAGCTTGCGCAGAACGAAGGCGACCTCGAACCGGAGATTCGCCGCATTCTTTTCGGCAAAAAGGATGAGAACGTTGTCGTGCCGCCGCGTCCAATGACAATGCAACAGCGGAACGTCGTCGCCAGCCTGACGGAGCCGCCGGTCACCAAAGCTGCGCAGGTTCTCTGGTATCAAGGGAAGGCGCTGGAGCTTATGGCACAGTTTTTCTTTGCCGCGAAGGATCCCGAGTTTTTCTGCATGCGCCAGAAGCGCCTGGCGCGCGAACGAGTCGATCGGGTGAAAGACATTCTCACACGGGATTTGGCGAATCCGCCGACGCTGGAAATGTTGGGGCAAGAGGTCGGCTGCAGCCCATTTTATCTAAGTCGAATTTTCTCGCGTGAAGTCGGTCACACCATTCCGCAATACCTGCGAAATATCCGAATGGAACGGGCCGCCGAGTTGTTGCGCACTGGCCGTTATAACGTCACTGAAGCAGCGACAGAAGTAGGCTATTCGAGCCTGAGTCATTTCAGCAAAGCATTTTGCGAAACCATTGGCTGCTGCCCGGTGCTGTATCCCGTAGCCAAGAACGTTCTTCTCGACCGTTGAAGCTGCGCTACACGGTCATCCTAAGCGCAGCGAAACGGAGTCGAAGGACCCCGTGGCACTGCACAAGTTCATTTCAACGGGATTCCTCGACTTCGCTCGGAATGACGTAAAATTCCGTTTTCTAATGAAAATTCGTCGCGCTCTCATCTCTGTGTCTGACAAGATTGGCGTCGCTGAGTTTGCTCGGGCGCTGGAAAGTCAGGGCGTGGACATTATTTCCACCGGCGGAACAGCGGTCCTGCTGAAAAAAGAGAAAATTCCCGTCCGCGAAATCTCGAGTTTCACGGCGTTTCCTGAAGTGCTCGAAGGTCGTGTGAAAACTTTGCATCCTCGCGTGCACGGCGGCCTTCTGTACAAACGTGGGAACGCCAAACACGAAGCAGAAGCGCGTGAATGCGGTTTTGATCCGATCGACCTCGTAGCGGTGAATCTGTATCCTTTCGAAGCCGTCGTTGCGAAGCACGGCGTAACTCTCGCAGAAGCGATTGAGAATATCGACATTGGCGGTCCGTCGATGATTCGAAGCGCCGCCAAGAATTATGAGTCGGTCACCGTGATTGTTGACCCCGCAGATTACCCGGTGGTGCTCGAGAACATGGGTAAGCACGACGGGGAAACAACGCTGAAACTGCGGGAACGCCTGGCGATCAAAGCCTTCAACAGGACTGCGGAATATGATCGCGTCATCGCTAATTTTCTGAACAAACAGCAGAAGACCGATGCGTCTTTCACGCTTTCGCTTCCATTAGCAATGCGGTTGCGTTATGGAGAAAATCCGCACCAGCAAGCTGCACTGTATGGCGATTTCGAAAAATGTTTCGAGAAACTTCAGGGCAAGGAGCTTTCGTTTAACAACATCCTCGATATCAGCGCAGCGACGAATTTGATCGCGGAATTTGAGCAGCCGACTGTCGCGATCCTGAAGCATACGAATCCGTGTGGCGTGGGATCCGATGCGGACCTACGCAAGGCGTGGGAGAAAGCGTTCGCGACCGACAAGCAGGCTCCATTTGGTGGGATCATCGTGTGCAATCGTCCTCTCACTGAGTCGTTGGCAAAAGTCATCAGTGAGATCTTCAGCGAAGTGATCATCGCGCCTGATTTTGAGATCGAAGCTCGCGCCGTTCTGCAGAAGAAAAAAAATCTGCGGTTGATTCGGCTGTTAACACCGCCCAGAGAAGCGAGATCAACAACAGATCTGCGCTCAGTCTGCGGCGGTGTGCTCGTTCAAGACGCAGACGTTGATAGTGAGTTGACGACAAATGTCGTGACCAGGCGCAAGCCCACCAAGGCGGAATTGAACGCGATGTTGTTTGGGTGGCGCGTGGTCAAACACGTGAAATCCAATGCCATCGTGTACACCAAGGCCGATCGGACATTGGGCATTGGCGCCGGCCAGATGTCGCGAGTCGATGCATCCCGCATCGCCGTTTGGAAAGCGAACGAAGCCGGGCTTTCACTCAAAGGTAGCGCGGTCGCGAGCGACGCTTTTTTCCCGTTCCCGGACGGGCTAACCGCTGCCGCCGACGCTGGCGCAACCTGCGCGATTCAGCCGGGTGGTTCGGTGCGCGATGAAGAAGTGATCGCCGCCGCTAATGACCGAAAGATGGCGATGATCTTCACCGGCGCTCGGCACTTTCGGCACTAGCCAGTGTTTTCACTGGTTTCATTAACACCCGGCTTTAGCCGGGTGCCACCGCGCACTTGAAACGCCAGCCGTTTCAACGGCTTCCTTTCTGGCAAAAAACCGTTAAACGGTTTCTCCACGCTGGGAGATTGCACAGGGCTGAAGCCCGGTGTTAGTAAAAAAACCCTTATGCACTGCGAAAACCTATGAATCGCTTGTCCCGATCTGTTCAAGCGCCGCGCGTTTTAAACATTGAAGACCTGCGGCACAGGGCGAAGCGGCGGCTTCCTCGTGTGGTGTTCGACTATATTGACGGCGGTGCTGAGGACGAATCGACGTTGCGGGCAAATTGTCGCGCATTCGAAGCGGTGACACTGCGGCCGCGCTGCGCGGTAGCAACACCGGCGTGCGATCTGCGCACCACGGTACTCGGCACTTCAGTTAGCATGCCGCTGATTCTCGCGCCGGTTGGCAGCTGTCGGCTCATGTTTCCGCACGGCGAAGAGGCAGCCGCTCACGCTGCCGGCGAAGCAGGAATCATCTGTACTCTTTCAACGCTTTCCGGATGTCGGCTCGAAGACGTCGCGACTGCATCGGGAGGAGCTGTCTGGTATCAACTTTATCTTGTTGGCGGCCGCGATTGTGCGCTGGCTGGTATCGACCGTGCCCGCAAAGCTGGATTTTCTGCGTTGGTGGTCACCATCGATACCCCGGTCGCAGGGTTCAGAGAACGCGATCTTCGCAACGGCGCGAAAGAACTGCTTACTGGAAAGCTTGGGCCGATGCTGCCATTTGCGAGTCAACTCCTTGTTAGGCCACGTTGGCTCGCGGCTTTCCTCGGGGACGGCGGACTGATGAGGTTCGAGAACGTCGTTATCCTTGGGAAGGGGCCGATGCTCTACGCCGATGTCACCGCAGCTCTTGAGCAATCGGTCGTTACCTGGGACGATCTTAAATGGATCCGCCAGGCGTGGAACGGGCCTATCGTGATCAAGGGCATTCACACCGCCGAGGACGCTCGCCGCGCAGTAGACACAGGCGCAGAAGCATTGGTCGTGTCCAATCATGGTGGGCGACAACTCGCCGGCGTTGCGCCGACTCTTCGCGTTCTGCCTGAAGTGGTATCCGCAGTGGGCGACCGGATCGAAGTGTTGCTGGATGGCGGCATCCGCCGTGGGAGCGATGTCGTTAAAGCTCTTTGTTTGGGAGCCCGGGCGGTAATGACGGGACGCGCTTACGCGTACGGACTTGGAGCGGCCGGTGGCCCGGGCGTTTCGCGAGCGATCGAGATATTGCACGCAGATCTCATGCGCACCCTCAAGCTGCTGGGCTGCCCGTCCATCGCAGACCTCGACCGAACTTACGTCGATGCCCCACGCGAGTGGTTTTCGAAATGACGGAGCAGTGGCGATGTGATCGCCACACCGTCATATCGGATTCATGCCTTCACGCCTTATGCTTCAACGCTCCAGCGCTCGAACGCAGCGTAGCTATACAGCAGCTCTGCGATACGATGCTGCCTGCACAAATATGCCGAGGATGGCCAGACCAATGAACACGAGTGTCGAACCGGTAGTCGGCAGCACAATAGCGCTTTGAATCAGGTACGCCCCGATAAATGAGGAGACAACGATCAGCGCCCAGCCAAACAGCGCCAGCAACAGAATCGCCCCGATCACACCTCCGACGACGAAGATAATGGTCGAGTACTGCGCATAGTGCACAAAAAACGAAGCAGCGATCGCGGTCGCGAGCTTTCCGCCAGCTAAGAAACCGAGTACCGCGATCGCGACCTTCTGAAGAAAAAGCGCAAGCAACGCTCCAAGCAGGCCGAAGACTAAAGCGATGATCAGTGCCAGCAGTGATGACTGTTCGTTAACGAGCAGCGGCGCAATTTGAACGCCAACTGCAAATCCGGCTGCGGCCACACAGAGCCAAAACAACTTCCGACCGAAAAACAGAATCGCGATGCCGATGAGTACGCCTACGATCGTGACAGACGAATGCATGGGGTAAACGTTCTCGACAATTACAGTGTAGACGCGTTTGTGCCAAACCTATACCGATCTGGTCCGGCAGATGGCCCACGCTAAAGCAGGAGGTAAAATCGGGCTGGTGGGATTTGAACCCACGGCCTCCTGGTCCCGAACCAGGCGCTCTACCAAGCTGAGCCACAGCCCGCAAAAACCGGACTTCTCCGGCGGACGCGGTTCTTACTTCGCGTATTTTAATCCAAATCGCAAGAAGCGAACTCCAAGGAGTGACGGCTTCCCACCGATCATTTCAACCCGATGCTGCGCACGTTGCTATTCTTGGATTATCTTGCGAAGTCATGTCGCGCCGCTACGCTCGGCTGTGGTTGATCAGACGGATGCCGCTGATAGCGGTTCATCTCATTTGAATCAGGTTCTGGAGTTGCTTCGGACACTAATGGAATACCGCAGCGCTGACGTACGTCATCGATTAGAAGAGGTCGGGCGGGAATCGTCGATGTTGCATGTGGACGTTTTACTTTTGATCTATCATTTCGCGCGCTTCAGCCCCGGTAATGTCCTCGAGGTCGGTCCCTACGTTGGCGGATCCACCATCGCAGCGGCCCTGGGCGCGCGTGAGTCGGACACACAGAAGAAAATCATCACGGTTGAAGCTGGAGGCAGTTTGAAGCATTTCCGCCTGTCGAGCAGGAACATTATCAAGGATTTGAAAAAGAACCTCACGCGATTTGGGGTCGCGCACGACGTGACTTTGATTCACGGCCGGTCTTCTGAAGACGCGATTAAGGCCGAGATTCATAAGCGGTTGGCCAGTCGCGAGGTCGGTTTGCTTATTTTTGACGCGGATAATAATGTGCGCCGGGATTTGGATGCTTACGGTGACCTGCTTCGCGTTGGCTGCTGGCTGGTGATCGACGATTACTTTGGGCCAGCCAAAGCGGCGCCGCTGCGGGCGCAGATCGACGGGTTGGTGAGTGACGGCCCGCTGGTGCCGTTTGGTTACTATGGATGGGGCACCTGGGTCGGGCGATGGCAACGGAAATAACTTCGGCTCCCGCACAGCAGCAGGTCCGGTCCCGCCCCGAGGCTCGAAATTACTTTGTGTTCTTTCGGACAAAAAGCGTTGACAACGAGCCGCTTCATCTGGAAAGTCAACACTCATTTTTACCATGCTCGCACCGCAACTTGTTACATCCGCGCTTCCAAGCAGCGGATCGACTATCCTTCAATTCCCGACGGAGGCGGTTCGCCGCGTTCATTCCTTGCGCCATATGACCACTCAACTTCTTCAGGAAGCAGCACAGGTTATCCCCAATCAGCAACTTCTGATTAATGTTGTCTCCAAGCGTGTGCGTCAGCTTGGCCTAGGACACCGGCCTTTGGTAGAGACGACACCGCGGATGTCTTTAACAGATATTGCACTAAAGGAAATCATCGCCGGCAAATTGACTTACGAGTCGCTCGAAGGGTCCATAGACGGCGCTTAGCCGCGCAACCGGTTCGAGTTTGTTATGGCGTCTGACACAGGCGCCCTACGATTTTGCTTGAGGCGTCGCTGACCCGGCGCTCGAATCTGCGCTGACGACGGCCGACACTACAAGGAGCGACAACTTCTGATACAGGATCCCTTGGCAACATGGCAACCGAGTCCGTAATCAATCGCAAGGCGCTGCGGGATTATCACATCGTCGATCGATACGAAGCGGGCATCGAGTTGAAGGGCAGCGAGGTGAAATCGATCCGCGCGGGCAAAGCCAATATCAGCGACGCATTCGCCCGAATCGAGAACGGGGAAGCATTTCTTTACAATGCCGATATCCAGCCTTATGAGCGCGCCAGTCACGAAATTCCCACCGCCAAGCGTGTCCGTAAATTGTTGCTCCATCGCCAGGAGATTGACAGGCTTTACGGCGAAGCGCAGGTCAAAGGTCGCGCGTTGATCGTGTTAAAGTTGTATTGGAAAAATGGGAAGGTGAAAGCCGAAGTCGGCGTGGGCGTAGGGAAAGTTGCGGGGGATAAGCGTGCCGATTTGAAGAAACGCGCTGTTGATCGCGAGACTGCGCGTGAAGTTGCGCGTTTCAATCGCAAACACGCGTGACACTTATCGAAAAAATGAAGATGCCTCCGACGCGCTCGAATCCACACGACGTTGAGAGCATTGTCATGCCAAGCGAAGTCGAGGCATCTCTGGAATTATAGGTGATGGGTTGCGCGCTGCTGGCTTTGCGACATTCTCGCCATTACCGAGCAAGGCTTAGCGTCCGGGCACCGCCCGCCAAAGACGAGATCACATTGCTGGGGAACCCTCCATCAATGCTCATACTCAGCGGTCGCACTCTTTGCGTACGGTGCATCTCTGGTTCACTCTCTCGCTCACGGCCGCTTGCTCCGAATGTTTCGTATTTGATTATAGGGTTGTGTAAATGAATACGCGGGCTTGGCTCAGAGCAGGCGCTCTTTTATTTGGCGGTTGGATAATCGTGCGGATGATTCGCACGGCGCAATATACGTTGCGCAACAAGGTCGCCCTCATCACCGGTGGCTCGCGCGGCCTTGGGCTCGTGCTGGCGCGACATATCTGCGAACAAGGCGGAAAGGTCGCTCTCATCGCCCGCGATCGAGAAGAACTCATGCGTGCCAAAGCTGATCTCACTTCGCGCGGTGGAAATGTTTTTACTGTCGAATGTGATCTGCTCGATCGCGATCAGATCCAGACCGCAGTCCGGGAAGTCATCGATCATTTCGATGGAATTGACATCCTGATTAACAACGCTGGCATCATCGAAGTCGGTCCGCTGGATCACATGATTCGCGACGATTACGAGCGCGCGATGAGACTGCATTTCTGGGCGGCGTACGAATTGGTCTGCCAAGTCGTGCCCGAAATGCGTGTCGGCGATGGGGGACGTATTGTGAACATTTCGTCCATCGGTGGCAAACTTGCAGTGCCGCATTTTGCCCCATACAGCGCCAGCAAGTTTGCATTAACCGGCTTCTCCGACGCAATACGGACTGAGCTCGCGCGCGACAACATTCACGTGACGACCGTGTCGCCTGGGCTTATGCGCACCGGCTCACATGTGAATGCAAAGTTTAAGGGCAATCACGACGCCGAATTTGCGTGGTTCTCCGCATCCGCGGGCGCGCCGTTGATATCGATGGGTGCCAATCGGGCAGCGCGGAAAATCATAGCGGCGTTCAGGCGCGGTCAGCCGTCGCTTACCCTCACGTTTGCTGCACGTGGCGCTATTGCGGCCAATGCGCTATTTCCGAACCTTACCGGGTACGCGATGAAAATTGTGAATCGATTTCTCCCACAGACAGCCGATGAAGGCGGTCAACAATCACGGTCTGGCTCAGAACTCCCACGATTAACACCGGAATGGATGACACGCCTGGCCGATCGCGCGACAACACGGAACAACGAACGCGCGGCGCGATCCGTGAATCATTGAACCTTAGATCGGATTTGCTTTCCAGCGATTGTGTCGCTCGCCCTTCGACAACAAATGGGGCGAAGGCATGAGCAAAAGGCTGTTCGTCGCGATTGATCTGCCGGACTCAATGCGTCGATCGCTTGCAGGCCTTGATCCGGATGTTCGCGGTGTGCGTTGGACGGAACCGGAGCAAATGCATCTGACGCTCGGTTTTTTTGGTGAGGCACGAGAAGATGTTGAACCGAAGCTCCGGGACAAACTCAGCACGATCCAGTTCGGCGCGTTCTTTCTACCGGTGAAGGAAATCGGTTCTTTTTCGTCGAGAGGCGCGCCGAAAATTATCTGGATTGGCGTCGGCAAAGCGCACCCACATCTGTTCCAAATCCACAAACGCGTGCAAGAAGCTGCGCTGGCCGCCGGTCTCGAACCGGAGCTTCGCCCATGGCATCCGCATATCACGATCGCGCGTTGCGGCGATGTTTCTGCTCAAGCGCTCTGTAAGTTTTTGCAATCGAATGCCGAGTTCGACGCCGGTCTGATCCGCGTTGACGCGTTCCATCTTTATTCTAGCAAATTAATGCCTGCCGGGCCGATTCACACTCGCGAACTGACCGTTGTCAGTAGCGGCGGTCTCTGATCACCGAGCGCAAGCGCTAATTTTGCAGGTGGTCTCTGCGAGACAAAGGCGTCTGACGCGGACGCCCTACAGGCTCTTGCTCGATAACGGCGCGGCGATGTGCTCGAGCGAACGTTGCTCGGCTGCCACGCCGATCCATGCTTCCATCGCCGCGGCAAAAATCATCAACACCGCGGCAATCAAATATCCCGTGAACAGTGCAGTGGTCGATCCGGTGCCGATGATCCAGCCGAACAACAGCGGTGAGCCGACGCCACCGGTCAGTGTTCCGATTGCAAAAAAAATTGCAATCGCCATTCCGCGAATTTCCAACGGGAAAATTTCGCTCACGGTGAGGTACGCAGAACTCGCGGCCGCCGAAGCGACAAAGAAGATAATCGTCCACGCGAGCGTCTGCGTTTGCGCCGTCAGCAATCCGGCATAAAAAAGCCACCCGGTCAGCGCGAGTAATATTCCCGCGACCGCGTATGTCAGGGTGATCATTTGTTTACGACCGATCGTGTCGAACAGATGCCCAAGCAGCAGCGGCCCGAGCACGTTTCCAAGTGCAAATGGCAACAAATAACCGCCGACGTCTTTCTCCGGCACGCCGTAGAAGCGCATCAACACAAGCGCATAAGTGAAAAAGATCGCGTTATAGAAAAATGCCTGAGTCGCCATGAGCACGAAACCGAGAAACGAACGTCGCCGATGTTCGTGCACAATCGCGTTCCAGATTTCGCGCCACGGCGTATGTGTGCGAGTGCGTACACGGACTGGAGTGATGGAGTGATGGAGTGATGGAGGGCGGAGTTCCGCGATGCCTTGAGTAACAGGCTCCCGGGAGCTCGCCTCTCCAGAGCGGATCCTTTGCTCGACCGCAGTTACGATCTGTTCCGCCTCGATGTTCCGGCCATGGATCATTAACCAGCGCGGACTCTCCGGAATCCAGCGGCGAAAGAAGATCACGATCAATCCGAGCGCCGCGCCGATTCCAAATGCCAGACGCCACCCGAGCCAGATCGGAATGTGGCGCGGATCGAGAAGCACGAGCGTGGCCGCGGCACCCATCGCGGCGCCAACCCAGTAGGAGCCGTTGATGATCAAATCGACGCGGCCGCGCACACGCGCGGGAATCAATTCGTCGATCGCCGAATTGATCGCCGCGTATTCACCGCCAATCCCTGCTCCGGTGATTGCCCGAAAGAGTGCGTAGCTCCAGAAATTCCAGGAGAAACCTGATAGAGCCGTTCCCATCAGATAAACGGCAACGGTAATGAAGAACAACTTTTTGCGGCCAAACCGATCGGTCGCGTAGCCGAAAAGCAGTGCACCAATTACCGCGCCGGCCAAATAGCACGTCGCCGTGGCACCGACTTGGGCGTCGCTCAATCCGAGCGTCTCATGACGAGTCAAAACACCACCTAAAGCTCCGGCAAGCGTGACCTCCAGGCCATCAAGAATCCAGGTTGCCCCTAACGAGACGACGATGAGCCAGTGCCACGAACTCCACGGCAATCGATCTAATCGCGCCGGGACATACGACTCGATAATGTCGCCATTTGTCATGCGTCAGTTCTTCGCGCGAACAAGCGTGCGATGCAAAATGTTGTGAGGTTGGTAATGGATTACAGAACCCGTATTGGAATGCACTACGAATCTAATTGGTACGGCGGCCAGTCCTCTGTGTGGCAGCCACATCAACCCGGGGGACCGACTTACTTTACCCGAGCAGTTCTATCGAGTCGCCCTTGCGAATGAGGCCTTCTACGACGACAGCGCCATAAACACCGGCCATTCCGTCGTGAGCTTGCGCCACCTTTTTCAATATTGCGGGCGTTTGCTCTCCGGTGTCCGGATCCAGCGTGATCACCATGCAACGCGAATCGCGCTCAAGTATCGTGATAACGACTTTTGACCCGATGCGTACCGATCTGCCCACCAGCTCGTTTTCAGCAAAGGCTTTGGCAGCAGCCCCGAAATCGACGTAAACGTTTGCGCGGAACCGCCGTTTATCCACCGGAATCCCGGTCTCTTCCGCGAGTTGCTGCGCCGATTGTAAACTGAAGAGCGACACGGGCCGGCAATCGGTCATGGCGCGTTGTGATTGCATTAATGTGACCTGATGGTTTTGATCGACGTTCGCCCGGATTATCTCGATCAACGCTGGATCATCAATCGCAATCGATTTTCCATCCGGCGTCTCAACGTCGACGATGAACTCTGCGAGATTGGCCGAGAGCGGATTTGCATTTCTGCTTTCCGCGTCAACCAGATTGATAGGCTGCGCTGCTTTGTCTGGATACCGGAACCGGGGACGATACTGAAGCAGCTTTCGTTGCTCACGAGCTGTGAAGTATGGAAAACCATCGTGATTTGCAGAACTTCTGAATGCAAAGACGCGATCACCATAGATTCCGGAATAGCTCGCATACGCTTCGTTCGACTCCTCACCACGCATGCTCTTGACCGGATAACGCCAGAGGCTGTCCACTTTTCCGACGACGCTCATAAAAGCAACATCATCCCATCAACGTGAGTTGTAGCCATCGGCGCTCTGTCGCCGTGTTCTGGGATCCCGCCTCGACTGAGCGAGGCGGCTACGGTAATCGTGCGCTGCATTTCGGCTTTACGGAAAGCCCTACTTCCCGTCGAGAAAAGTAACTGCGCCACTGTCCAGGGTATAATAGCCACCGATTACCTGTACTTCACCGGCATCAACTCTACCTTTTAGAATTGGCGCTGACGAGCGGAGAACGTCCACGACGTGTTTCACATTGGCTTTCGTCGTCGTCTCGAGATCGCCTTTTGGCGTCGACTGTACTACCGGCTTGATCGCTGTGATCAGTGACTGAA
>JAICUQ010000058.1 GCA_025935755.1 Chthoniobacterales bacterium
AGACGCCGTTCGATGGCTGGAGCGGCTCGGAGTGAAGCATCTTCGCACCGGCATCAGTTGGGCTGACAGTTTTCGGCCGAATGCCGACCAATGGTTTGATCGGCAAATGAACGCTCTCAAAGATCTCAAGGTGACACTCACATTTTGCTTTACGCCGGAACATCGCGGGATCGCTCCGCACTGCGCGAGTCCGCCACTGGTCCCGGGTGAATTTGCAGAATTCTGCGCTCGAATGACTCGACGGTACGCGCCGCAACTCTCGGCGATTGCAACAGTTTCGAGTTGAGAGCAGCTGCCTCACCTGCGACGGGATGACTAACGTGTTGTTGATTCGTCATTCGACGCACGATGCGGTTGGCAAAACGATATTGGGACGCACGCCGGGTGTTCATCTCAATGATTCAGGAAGACGGCAGGCGGCGCAATTAGCCGAGACCCTCTCTGTTTTGCCCATCGATGCGGTTTATTGCGGTCCACTGGAACGGACGCGCGAAAGCGCAGAGCCGCTAGCGCGCAGACTCGGTTTACCTTTGCATGTAGCCGATGAATTCGACGAGCTGGAGATGGGCGACTGGACAAACCGTACCCTCGCGGAGCTCGACTTACTTCCCGAATGGCGCAAATGGAATGCTCAACGTAGCGAAATTATTACCCCTAACGGCGAATCGATGCACCAGGTCCAAGTACGAGTGCTCGCGAAAATCGCGGCGCTGGGAAATCGATTCTCGTGCACTGCGGTTTTCACGCATGGAGATGTGATCCGCGCCGCGATTTCCTATTTTCTCGGCATGCATCTGGAACTTCTATTTCGGTTTCAGATCGATCTGGGCTCGGTCAGTATTGTCCAGATGCATGCCGGGGAGGCCGTTGTGCGAATACTAAACTGGATCCCGATCAAAACTGCGATCGGCTAAGCAGCGGTGCGTGCCAATTAGCATCACATGTCCTCAATCTCAGCGCGAACCTCGTCTTTGGTTCTGCCCAGTCGTTTTTGCAGGCGACCCAGGAGCTCGTCCTCTTTGCCGTCGGCAAAAGCGAGATCATCGTCAGTTAGTTGACCGTATTTTTGTTTCAGCTTTCCCTTAACCTCGTTCCAACTCCCTTTTAGTTGTAGTTTCATAACACCCACTTCGTGTATCAAACGGCCGCCGGTCTTATTGCCACTTTCGATTCACTGCGGCTGAAATTGCGCAAAACACACGTTGCTGCCCGCCATCTGGTGGAGCGTGGATCGAGCACGTTTTGGGCTTGACCTAGGGGAGCCCGGTTTGGTATCTCTCGCATCCACAACCTACTCTTATGTCTTCCCCAAATTCAATCCTTCGCATCGTCGTAATATCCGTAATAACAATCGCCGGTACTTGCTTTTCTCCGGTGTCGTCTGCGGCGCCGCCCGCCGGCGTTCTGAACGAGTCTCATGCCGCTGTTCAAGCCGTCATGGCGGTCCAAAACCAGGTAACATCCGATTTAATGCGGCAACCGGAGATTTTGGGAACTGCAGTTGGCATCGACACGGCTGAAAATCCGGTGTTGACCGTGTATGTCGATCGCGACGCGGCGAACGCCGGCGACGTAATTCGTGATCTTCCGCGACAATTCGGTGGAGTAGGTGTGCAAGTTCAATTGACCGATAAATTTCGCGCAATGGCTCGACCTCCGGGAGGTGGAGTGAGTCACACAGCAAGGCAAGCGCTGCCTATCTCGTTGGGAACATCCGGCGGCTGGACGTACGATCTTGCAAACGGCTACTGCTGCGGCGGTACATTGGGATCGCTCGTTTCGATTGGCGGACAGCAATACATTCTCAGCAATTATCACGTCTTTGAAGCAGACATCGTCAACGGAGGGAATAACAGGAAAGCAACAACAGGCGATCCGATTATCCAACCCGGGTTGATTGACGTCAGCTGCAACAACGCCAACGCGCAGAGCGTCGCAACGCTACAAGTGCACCATTCGTTACCGAACAGCAATGTCGATTGCTCGGTCGCGCAGGTTCTTTCAGGCCGGGTGCGGACCGATGGTGCAATCCTTGAAATCGGAACGATTTCCCGTTCGACGGTTGGCGCTTCCATCAATCAAGCCGTGAAAAAAAGCGGCCGCACAACCGGACTGACACGCAGCAGTGTTTCCGGACTGAACGCGACGATCAGCGTTACCTATGATAATGAATGCGCAGGTGGAATAGCGTTCACAAAAACCTTCACGGGACAAATTGTGGTTTCAAATCGCGGGAGCAAATTTCTCAACAGCGGAGATTCTGGTTCCTTGATGGTTGAAGACGTGGCAACGAATCCGCGAGCGGTAGGGTTGCTTTTTGCCGGAAGCAGCTCGACTGCAATTGCAAATCCGATTGACGAGGTGCTGCGCTTCCTCAGTGCCACGATGGTGGGCAACTGAGCAAAACCAGCAAACGACCGTCCGGGGCGCACGCATGCGGAAAGTTGGTGTGCTTGTGTTACTAGGCGTGTCGACTTTTGTGGGTAGTCTCGCCATCGCCCAAAACGAATCCCCTGTGCCCAGACGAGATATCAATGCGGTCCTTGCAGCGCATGACAAAGCGCTTTTGGCGATTCCCGGAGTTGTCGGCGTTTACGTCGGGACGCTCGATGATGGCACACCCTGTCTGAAAGTGATGTTAGCGGAGAAGAATTCTGAGTCCGAAGGAAAGATCCCCTCAATGATTGATGGCTATCCTGTGCTTACAGAAGTGACTGGCGAAATCCGTCCGCAAAAAGATCGCTAGCAGTTTGAGCCTGGCCCTTTCTTGTCGGTATTTTAGTCCGGTAACGAAACTCGCCTTGTTGTTCCCAGGCGGGGGACAAAAGGCGCGCCGGATTTAAAAATCGGGTTAATCGCCCTCGAGGGTAACCCGATCGAGCTTTTGATCAACGTAGGTGATTGTTTTGGCGACCCGATAACGTACTGACCGTTCGATTCTTTAAGCACAATCGCGTTGCCGGGCGTGAATTGTGTTTGTTCCGTTGACGTCAGTCGTAGTCGTTGTCTGACTGGTGGTTTTCGTTAGCGGTTGCTGCGTAATATCCCGCTCTTTCATGAGCGGTTGCCGCAAGGTTTGTCCAAAGGCAAGCGACTCCACCATGGTCGCTGTGTTTCGAGACAAAACGCGCCTTTGCTGCCCGCGATGTCGCGGAGCAGAAAGGCGCGTCGGAGACGAATTTAAAGTAGACGATTAATCTTCGTCAACGATCACACGATCAACGACCATGTTGTCGCCAGTCCCGGTGTAATGGACACGGACGGGAACACCCACTTTAACCCTTGTTTTCACGATGTCTGGGTCCAAGACCTTACCGCTCCGTGTCACATAGGTGACAGTTTTACCGAACCGATAATGCCGGGGACCGCTGGATTCTTTCAGCACGATGGCGCTGCCAGGACTGAACTCAGTGATGGTTCCAGTGGCATCAGTCGTAGTCGTCGTGGTGGTAGTCTCTGAGACCTGCGCCCACGCGAACGGCGCCGCTAATGCCAAT
This sequence comes from Chthoniobacterales bacterium, assembly GCA_025935755.1. Classification (GTDB taxonomy): domain Bacteria; phylum Verrucomicrobiota; class Verrucomicrobiia; order Chthoniobacterales; family UBA10450; genus Udaeobacter. Next base: position 3,498 of record JAICUQ010000058.1, read on the forward strand.
GCAATGCTTAATACTGCTTTCTTCATGTTTCCCCCTTGTTCGTTAATTGCGGCAGTGATAGTCGCTTTTTGGTTCCCTCTAAATTGGAGAGTCCAAAGGATTTGCCGCTTTACCCCGATTCGGATTGGATATCTGGTGTGGATGCTTTGCAGGCTGTTTTGTCGTGGCAGAGGCTGTTTCGTACAAGGGGGTTTTGACTAATATCTCACTATGCACTTCTGGATTGGTACCTCTGGATTCCAGTACTCGGCATGGAAGGGAAATTTCTATCCGGAGGAGTTGCCGGCTGCAAAGATGCTCTCGTTTTATGCCGAACGCTTCAACACCACTGAGATCAATTACACCTTTCATCGCATTCCCGCGCAGAAAACGATTGAAAATTGGAAGGCGCAAACGCCGGAGAGATTTCGTTTTGCTTTAAAAGCGCCGCAGAAGATTACACACTGGTCAAAGTTGCGCGATTGCGCTGATACGGTCGACTATTTCTGCAAGGTAGTAACTGGCCTTGGCGAACGCCTCGGTCCAGTGCTCTTTCAATTGCCGCCGACCTTCAAAAAAGATGCCGACGTCTTAGGCTCATTTTTGCGCGAGCTTCCCTCGATGCGCGCCGCATTCGAATTTCGTCACGAGTCATGGTTTGATGACGAAGTGTTTGATCTGCTGAAGTCGCGCAATATCGCGCTCTGCATCGCCGACACGGATGCACTTGCGACTCCGAAGAACATTACTGCCGATTACGGTTATCTCCGTCTACGCCGGGAAGATTACAGCTTGGAAGATGTAAAACAGTGGTCCGATTTCGTTCGCGACCGAAACACAACCTGGAGTGACGCTTTCGTTTATTTCAAACACGAAGAAAGCGGTACCGGCCCGAAGCTTGCCAGGCAGATGATTGAGTTGGTCAGTGGATGAAGCTAACGGCCAATCAAAATGAAAATCCCAGCCACAAGCGCAATCGCACCCGTGATGAAGCCGATCCCCAATCCGGTGAGTGTGACGATCCCCACGATGATCAGGTAAATCGCGAGCAGAAGCATTCCGATGTTTTTGGTGATCATGCGGGGAGTATGAGCAATCACGCGGATTATTGACAATCCTCAAAGATTCTGGCGTCTCGAATTTCCGCAGCGGCGAGCTTCGGCGCGAGCCCCTTCTGGTCGCAAACATTGTTTTCCCGGCGGCGCAGAGCTCCGCCGTCCATTCGCATTTCGAACAAGGAGGCAACCGGCGACGGCAGGATCGCCCGCTCGTTTGCAGCATGATCTCTTATCTTCCGCCGACACGAACGACGACCGCAGAAACGTCTTTGACGTCGACGAATGCGTCGAAATACTCGGCACCAGTAAGACCGGATAGATGAACGACATTGTCTGTGACTTGCGCGATTTTGCCGCCCATCTTTTCTCCCGATCTCAAGTGCAGCTCGACATTTTTACCCGCGCTGCCCGCAAGAAGGCTGGCGACCGTCGCGTTAGCCTGTAGCGCCGTTTTCTCTTGAGCTAACACACTGCAAGAGGCGCCCATTGCAGCAACGGCGGTTACGAGAAGAATCAAATTTTTCATAATGCGCTCGTTCTGCGTGATTCCGTGTCGATTGGCCAGCAAATAATTCACGGGGCAGCGATCCATGGTCTCGAGTGCGCGCATGAATGATACGGCGGGTGCAGTGGTGAGTGACAAAAGCCCGTTGCAATGATTCAAGAGCGAGTCAATCGGCGTGCGCCGCGGGTTTGATGCTATACGTGATTCACGTATAGCACTTCAGGGCGGATTTTCGGGGTGACTTCTGATTACGTTTGGCATCAGAGACTGGGCAGCCCAGTCCCTTGCCACGAACACTGCGACCCCGGCGAGAGCAAATGATTTTTTGCAAAGCAAAAGAAGTACAGATCTCTGAAGGCAACGCTGCAAGAGCGGGGCAAGATCGATCTGCGAATCGGCACGGGGATACATTAAACTTGGAGAGCGTGAGTGGTGAAGCCGTGTGATGCACAGATGGGTGGCGTTGATTTGTCATTGGCAGGCGAACCGCCTGCCCTACAATTCTGTATGAGTTCGATCGCAGAAAATCTCGATCGTGTTCGGGACCAAATTGCAACGGCGGCAATGAAATCAGGCCGGTCGGCTGATGAAATTGAGCTGGTCGCAATCAGCAAGACGCATCCGGTTGAGAATGTGCGTGAGGCGATTGAAGCCGGCCAAACTCTCTTTGGCGAAAGCCGCGTGCAGGAAGCCCGCGCGAAAATTCCTGAGCTGCCGTCGAACATTCGCTGGCATTTTGTCGGGCACCTCCAAAAAAATAAAGTGCGCCCGGCCCTGCCGCTGTTCGAAATGATTCACAGCGTTGATTCTGTGGCGCTGGCGCATGACATTAACCGGATTGCGGAAGAAGAAGGGTTGTATCCGCGGGTTTTGCTTGAAGTGAATGTAGCAGGTGAGGGTAGTAAATTCGGATTCGCCCCAGGTCAGTTGCGTGACCAAATGGAAAGTCTGCTGGCGCTCCCGCGGCTTTCCATAGAAGGGCTGATGTGTATTCCGCCGGTCGCTGAGGAATCGGAAGACTCGCGGAAATTCTTTGTGGAAGTCCGGGGATTGCGCGATTCGCTTGAAAAGGAATTCACCTTGAAGCTGCCGCAGCTATCGATGGGAATGACCCAGGATTTTTCAATTGGAATCGAAGAGGGCGCGACACTTGTGCGAGTGGGCACGGCGATCTTTGGTGAGCGGAAACTAAGGAAGGGCCATCTCTAGATCTGCCTCGGCGGCTATGATGCCGCCGCTCCAAGAGAATCGAACATGCGACTCGAGCCTACGAACATTCAACAAATCGGCGACGAACTGGCCATTGCCTGGAACGACGGCACGGAATCGTTTTTGAAAGTCGAACTTTTGCGGCGTGCATGTCCCTGCGCTGCCTGCGGCGGCGAACCGGATGTGCTCGGTCAGATTGAACGTCCGCAGGTGACTTACACCGAGAAGAGCTTCGAGCTCCTTGGATTGGATTGGGTGGGCGGGTATGCACTGCAGCCTCGATGGGCCGACGGACACGCCACAGGGATTTATAGCTTTACTTATCTACGGCGTTTAGCGCAGCATTCGAACTAAAGCGAAGCGATAAGCTTTATTCGTCAGTGAACCGGGTACTGAAACTTGCGATTGTCATCACCTGCTTCTCGTTGTGCGGAGCAGGTACTTTCATCGTGCCTGCGCCCCAGGACGAGCAATTGCATCCAAAGACGCACGTGGTGCCGGTGAGAAACCGTGAGGCAGTGCACCATGTTTGGACCTGGGCATAGGATAGCGCGAGCCTCTGGCTTGACTCGCTGGTAAACGCAAGCGAGAACGCTCGCGCTACTATTGGGGAATGGTTACTCGCAGAAGACTTGTGTTGGATTCAAATGGTTTCAGTTGCCGGTCCATTAAATGCGCGGGCACGAGAAAAAATTCTCCTGGAGCGAACTTATCATTGCCACAACCGACGCTGCCGGTGAGACAACAAACAATCGCGAATTGTCCGAGTGGAGCTGCTTCCCGCTTTCCATCGAGATTCCATTTTTGGATTTCGAACAGGTGATTGCTAATCAGCAATTCGCCCTTCGATTCGATCAGCTTCGGCCGCACGTCTTCGAAATTGATAGATTGAATCGCCTTTTCAATGTGCAGATCCCGTTTCGTTCCTGTCACGGGGTCTGTGCGGTTCCAATCGAATACCCGGTAAGTGGTGTCGCTATTTTGCTGGATTTCGATGAGCAGATTTCCTTCGCCGATCGCATGAACCCTCCCGGCCGGGAGGAAAACAGCATCGCCTGCCTGAACGCCGAGCTTGTGGATCTGATCGATCAGATTTCCCTGGCGTAGCTGCTCCTCGAACTTTTCGCGCGCCATCGGCTCGCGAAACCCAATGAAAACCTCGGCCCCGGAATCTGCACTGACCACGTACCAAAATTCGCTCTTTGGTTCGCCTCCTAGTCTGCGGGCGATATTCTCGGGCGGATGCACCTGCACCGAGAGCTTCTCCCGGGCATCGAGAATTTTGACGAGCAATGGAAAGTTTTGAGTGTCCACAACTTGCCCGAAAATTTCCTGCCGGTGATTCGTCCACAAATCGTGCAACGTTTTCCCCCGTAATGGCCCGGCGACAACAACGCTCTGAGCCTCAGGGCGATCTACTATTTCCCACGACTCGCCAATCCGCTTCTGCGCCGGCAGTTTTTTATGAAATTCGAACTGGAGTCGTCTTCCGCCCCAAATTCGCTCGATGAAGATCGGTTCGAAGGCGAGGGGACCATCGATTTCGGATTTCGGATTTCGGATTGCGGATTTCAGATTCGCAGATTTCGTAGGGCCGTTTCTCTGGACCCCGAAAATATTCGGGGCCGGCACACAGACGCCCTACTAGCGAATGAGACAATTTGTCAAATATTGGTTGCCATTACTGATCTGGCTTGGCGTGATCTTCGCCGGTTCAACCAGCGCCATGTCTTCCCAGCACACGTCCCGATACATCGTTCCGTTCTTGCTTTGGTTGAAACCGGGCATGTCGCCGAATACAATCTGGACAATTCTCGTAATCGTTCGTAAATGCGCGCACGTTATCGAATACACCGTTCTGGCCCTTCTGTTGTGGCGAGCGCTTCGGAATCTCCCAAGTCTCCGCACAAAGCCGCTGATGGTTTTTGGCGCAGTTCTGCTGGGTTGCGGGCTATTTGCGGCGACCGATGAATTTCATCAAACGTTTGTTAAATCGCGTACGCCGTCAGTTCGCGACGTATTCCTGGATGTTGGAGGAGCATTTCTCGGATTGTTGATTGGTGCGAGCTTCGCGGCCCGTCATTCAAAGAAGTTGAGCGCCATGAACCAGAGCCGATTTGTTGACGCCGAATTATGACGCTCGCATGACACGCGAACTGCATAAGTGCTTTCACGAACGACAGCGTGATAGGCCAGTGCTTCTGAAGATTCGCAGCGTCCTGGCCGGCCTCGTGGTGTGTGTTGCGATATATTCGGGAAACGCATCCGTTCTCGACGCTGCGCCTGAACAAAATTCATCCGGTAGCAATTCAGCCGGAGTTTCGCGCGCACCTTCTATCACAGCAAACCCGCAGCGCGTGATGCTCGACGACGGAACTGGAAAAACTGAGATCACGTGGGACACCGGAAACGGCGCGGTAGGATTTGTTTTTGTCACTGAAGAAAACAGAAAACCGGTTGCGTTTGCGAGCGGTTCGCGAGGTAAACAGGCTGCACCATGGATTAAGGAGCATAGCTATCTCTTCGAACTTTATGGTGACGATCAACGGCAGACGTTGCTCGCTAAAGTCGCTGTTTCCGGATCTGCCGGGAATATGTCTGCTCAAGGCACCTCGCGATGGCAATCGATCGCGCACTGGGCACTGATCGTTGGGCTGGCAGCGATTGTGTACGTGGCGGTGTACTTCAGTTCCACCGGGCCGGTGCGAACAACATTTCCCACCGAGCCGACGACGTCGCCCCGGCCACTCCACGTCAGACGAAATCTCTTTCTTGGCATCGTCGCATTCATTTGTGTCGATGGCGCGATCTTTCACAGCGGATTGTATGTGTCGATCCTGGCTCCAAGTTCGTACGCGGGACGTATCGCGAGAATCACCCGAGCCGAAAGGGAACGCGCTTCATCAGGTCTGAAAGAAGTCCTGGTGCTCGGTGATTCAAGGATAGCCGAGGGGTTCTCCGCCAAATTGGCGAACGAACTCGGGTCCGCTGCGGGACTGAAGTTTGTTAGTCTCGCCGAACCCGCCGCATCGGCTAACACGTGGTATTACATGGTTCGGGAAGTGGATCCCACTGCGCGGCGCTACGCGGCGATCATCGTTCCGTACGGCATCGGCTACGATCCAAACAGCGCCGATCAGCTTCGGATTTCCATGACAGCTCCGCTACTGCGGTATGCAGACAGCTTTCATTTTGCCTCTGGTTTTCAACGATGGTCTGGCCGGGTCAGGGCGTTCGTTGCTTCCATACTGCGAGGCTCGGCGTACCAGGACGACGTTGTCGATTTTCTTGCGCATCCGATCGCGCGAATTACAAACGTTCGACAGGCGAACCAAAGACATTCCGGATCGGAATATAAAGGCCGGGAGTACGATCTGGTGGGGACATCTTACGATGCGACGACAGGACAGGTAACGTACGCGCCGAAGTTAACAGAAGCTCAGAGATCGGCTTTCCGGAAAAGCTTGATACGTCCGTCCGAGTCGGACACGGAATACTCGCTCAAACTGCAACGCGATTGGATCCCGCGCATTATGAATCGCTATGCAGGTAGTCCAACCGCGATAGTGCTTACGCCTGTTCCCCGCGGACCGTTTCTACAGCTCGCTGGATTTTCGACACTACATGAATCGGTCCTTCCGACCTCGGTCATCGAGAAGACAAATTTTTCGTTACCCGGACACACGTTCGATTTTCTTGAAAAACCGGAATACTACTTCGATGCATTCCATCTGAACGCGAAGGGCCGCCAGAAGTTCACGGAAAACCTTGTATCGGAGTTAATAGCACGCCTTCCGGTTGTTTCGAAACCACGAGCTAGCGCGAGAGTTGAATTGCCAGTGCCTGGACCGCGCTCAACGGATGAGATGAATTAGGAGTTAACCTAACAAGTATTGCATGCTCTTTAACAGTTTTCAGTATTGGATCTTCTTTTTCATCGTTGCGGCGGTGTTTTACAGCGTGCCGTTCCGTATCGGAAAGATCCTGCTGCTACTTGCGAGCTATGTCTTCTACATGTGGTGGGATCCGCGATTCATCGTGCTCATCCTCACCTCTACAATCGTGGATTATTTTCTCGGAATCTGGCTGGAGACTGCGAGCGGCCGGCGAAAGAAGCTTCTGCTGGTGGTCAGCCTTGTAGTTAATCTCGGAATACTTGGATTCTTTAAGTATTACGATTTCTTTGCCGGCTCGCTCGCTGCGTTGCTTCGCATTCCGCAGTCGTCAGTGGTGTTGCAAATCGTGCTTCCCGTCGGCGTCAGCTTCTACACGTTCGCCAGTCTTTCCTACACCTTTGACGTCTATTGGGGAAAGATGAAGGCCGTCAGAAACCCGCTCGATTACGCGCTGTTCATCGCATTTTTTCCTCACCTGATCGCCGGTCCGATTATCCGTGCGCGGCAATTCATCCATCAGATTTGGTCATGGCGATCTCCAACAGCAATTGTCGTCCAGAGTGGAATCATTCTCGTCCTGTCAGGCTTGATAAAGAAAATGGTATTTGCGGACCGGTTCGCCGTGGTTTCCGATTCGTATTTCAATGATCCTACTGCGCATCCGGGTTGGCTGGCTGCGTGGTCGGGTTGCCTTGCCATTACCATGCAGGTGTTCTTCGATTTTTCCGGGTACACAGACATTGCTCGCGGTTGCGCCAAACTGCTTGGTTTCGAGTTTCCGCTTAATTTCGCGCGCCCATTTTTGGCCCGGAACCCGCCTGACTTTTGGCAACGCTGGCATATAACGCTTTCCACATGGGTGCGTGACTACATGTTTATGCCATTCAGCCGGGGGAGGAAAGGGCGTCTGGTGTTATACCGCAACATGTTTGTTGTTATGGTGCTAATTGGTCTGTGGCATGGAGCGAACTGGACCTTCGTGATGTGGGGCGCTTACCACGGCCTTCTACTAGTCGGCTACCGTGTCTTTCACCGGGCGACAGTAGGAACAGCGGTCGACAAAGTCATTAAGAAGCATTGGTTCGTGCCGTTTAGCATAGGAGCAATGTTCAGTGCCTTCGTGTTAAGCGCGCCTTTCTTTCGTGGGAAAACTCTTCAGGCCAGCGGATACGTGTTAGGCGCGCTGTTTGGGTCCACGCACGTGACTGGGGACTTCCTGCTTACGACGGGTACCCTCGTACTTATTTTCATTTCGCTGTTTCTCACCGTGGCCCAGGAGCGCAGCCAATTCATCGATCGTCTGGCTTTGCAGCCGGCACGCATTCAAATCCCCGCGTATGTTTTGGCCTTTCTCGCCTTGGAATTGTTTCCTGCAACCGGTCCCGTGCCGTTCGTTTATTTTCAGTTCTGACTGTGCGTTTCCGCGTCGTCGCTCACGCCTAGAAGAGGAACAAGTGGAAGAGATGTAGTCTTCGCGAAGCCTACTTCGAAACCATTCGCGAGCAGGCGGCGCGACCAGGTCCGAAAGTCTTCGAGACTGGGCCTGACTGGGCTCGAACCAGTGACCCTGCGCTTATCAAGCGCATGCTCTAACCAACTGAGCTACAGGCCCCGTGTCGCGGCTTCGCGCCGGAATTTTCGAATCTCGATTGTCGATTTTCGATTTTGTTTCGCGGCGCGCTTGGCGCGCATTTACTTAAATCGGCAATCGGAAATCGCAAATCGAAAATAAGATTGGAGGCAAGGGGATTCGAACCCCTGACTTCCAGCTTGCAAAGCTGGCGCTCTACCAACTGAGCTATGCCCCCGAAAAGACTGCGGAATGTAGTTTGGCGCTCGCAGATTGCAATCGGGCGAGTCACCAAATCCTGACGCGCTGATCCGGTGCGACAAACATCTTGTCGTTTGGCTGGACCTTGAAAGCATCATACCAAACGTCACTGTTTCGCGTCGGACCAATCACCCGGAATTGACGCGGAGAATGCGGGTCGCTTACGACCTGCTTTTTGACATAGTCGTCGGTGACTTTTCCGCGCCACGCCTGCGCCCAACCGAGAAGCACCCGCTGATCGCCGGTATACCCGTCGAGCACTGGCGCCGGTTCTCCCTTAAGCGAAGCGCGGTAGGCATCGAGCGCGAGAGTGAGGCCGCCCAGGTCGGCGATGTTTTCGCCCATGGTTAATTCTCCGTTCACATGGACACCGGGAATCGGTTCATACCGCGAATATTGAGCGCGGAGCATTTTTGCCCGGACTTGGAATTCGTCCGCATCTTTCTTTGTCCACCAATCGCGCAATGCGCCGGATGCATCGATTTTGCGGCCCTGATCATCGAATCCGTGGGTGAGCTCGTGCCCGATCACTCCGCCTGCTGCGCCGTAGTTGATTGCAGCATCGGCGTCCGCGTCAAAAATCGGCGGCTGGAGAATTCCCGCCGGGAAAACGATGTCGCGCAGACTTCCATTGTAAGCGTCGTTGGTTTGCGGCGTCATGCTCCAATCAGTTCGGTCAACCGGTTTGGAAAACCGCTCTGTGAAAAAATCCCAATCCAGTTGTGCGCATCGCTTAACGTTGCCGACTAAGTCATCATTGCGAACAACCAGCTTCGAATAATCGCGCGGATGATCGGGGTAACCAACCTTAATCGTGTAGGTATCGAGTTTCTTAAGCGCTTCCTTTTTCGTGTCCGCTCCCATCCAATCGAGCTTTTGGATCCGCGCGCGATACGCCACTTTCAAGTTTGTGACCAGATCCTGGATCTTTTGTTTTGCTTCTGCGGGAAAATATTTTGCGCTGTAGAGCTGGCCAACTCCGAAGCCCATCGTTCCGAACGTTCCGAAACGATCTCCAACAAGAAAATCGCCGCCGCTGACAGCTGTGATTGCGCGTTTCCAACGCGCTTGTTGTTGCTTCTGACCGGAGAGTGTTTTGGCATGCAGCTCAAAGTAGGCGTCGGTGAATGGCTTGGAGAGATAGGGCGCGGCGTTATCTGCAATGTGGAATGCCTGCCAGGCATGAATCGTGTCGATAGGTGTCTTCGAGTAAGCGTCGATAATCTTGGGAAAGGCGCTCTTCTCGGCAACGATGACACGCGTCAGATTCGGCATCTTTGCTTCATGAAGAAATTTGTCCCAGGCAAATCCGGGAACGAACTTCTTCAGATCCTGAACCGACATTGCATTGTAAATCGCGTTGAAGTCTCGTTGTTGCGCTTTGGTCCAGCTGGCGTCCGCGATTTTCGTTTCGAAATCGACGATGTCCCCGGCGCTTTTGTCCGGGTCAGCCCAGCTCAACAAGTTTAGAATTGTTGCGACATAATTTTGATAAGCCGTTTTTTGTGCCGCGAACTCGGGTTTCAAATAGTAATCGCGATCGGGAAGTCCGATCCCGGCCTGGGTCAGATAGAAGGCGTATCTGTGTGGATCTTTTAAATCGGCGTCGATCGTCACGTTGAAAAGGGAGAATGCGAAATCGGTGGTGGTTCGGCCCATCAGCCCGGCCAAATCCTCGCGTGTCTTTATCTCCTTGAGGGCGTTCAGTTCAGACCGAATCGGTTTTGTACCAAGTTGCTCAGCCCGCGCTTCGTCCATGAACGAGCCGTAAAAAGTGCCCACTTTCTCCTCGAGAGTGGAGGGATGGTCATTCGATTTCGCAGCGAGCGCTTCCATCATGTCGTGCAACCGTTGTTCAGTGAGATCGGTCATGGCAAGCCGGAGCGAGTATGCCGGTTTATCCGGCGGAATCTGCGTTTTATCCAGCCAGGCACCGTTGGCGTAACGAAAAAAATCGTCGCCCGGCCTCGTGGCCGTATCCATTCCGGCAAGATCGAATCCCCAGGCACCGTATTTCAATTTCGTCGGAGGTGATTCTTCGCCGTGGACGAGAAGCGCGGAATAAACCAGAGCGGTGAGCAGAAGAACGCGAAGTGGTGACCTCATAAGTGAATGAAGGAGACAGTAGGCGAACAAGAGCCGCTTGAGAAGTTGAGAGGCAGCGTTGATCCGCGGCAACGCCATAGGAAATTGGCGGCGACAATCGGATTGATTGGGTGCAAATAAAAAGCCGGATGTCGATTTTACGTCAACATCCGGCATGAACGCCTCTGATCCGCGTTGAAGGCGCTCTTGTTTCTCCTCGTTATTGCGAAAGCGGCACCGCCAGATAGGCCGTTAACACGCCGGTATCATTGCTAGCTCTACCGGTAATCTCTCCTTTGTTATTAATGTCCTTCGCGTTTGTGAGCTTTAAAGGAAAGCTGCCTTTGAAATCATTCAGGTCTTTTGGCGTGTTGCCGTGATCCCAAATAACTGCGCGGCAATCAAGCAGGTCGACGTCGCACGAAACACCAACTACCTGCCGGGCTTCATTAATGCCATACGCCTCACTGTCTACATGAGGAGGTGTACGGTCAGGCAAAGGTTTAAGTTGTCGGATGCCGTCCTCCCTGGTCCACATGAAAGCGTGTAAAACGTCGCCTTCGAAATAGGCGGGGTCGCCGGCAAACCCAACAATATCCCCGCGTTGATTGATCGCGGTCGGCGTATTCCACCACGGAGCTGGTGGGTTCGGATAAATGTCTGTAACCGTCCCATTTTGCCAAAGCACGGCATGCTTGGCGGTGCGTCTTCCTACGGCTTGGTCACAGATACCGGAGATTCCCACGATTTGGCCGTTATCATTGATCGCCGTTGCAGCTCCCGAGCTGTCGCCGGCGATCAGTGGCAGGGCCTGGATCTGATCCGGCGGTCCCAGACTCCACATGGCTGGACGAAACTGCAGCACCTGCGGGGAAATGCACGCATTGTCGTGAACACCATTCTCGGCCCACCCGACTACCTGACCGAGGTTGTTAGCGCCAGTCGCAAAACCATTATTGCCCCCTGGAAATGCCGGAAGTCCTCTCATCTGGTTGTTTTGCCAAACGAACCCGAGATTGATATAACCAGTGTTGTTAGGCAAACTGTAGAACCCGGCGCTGCTCCAAGCTTCCCCCAGCGGCTCAGGATCCGCGGTTTGAGAAATGCCCACCACGATGCCTTGAGTATTCTTCACGTTCCACGTCACACTGCTGTTAGGTCCGCCGAGTGTGCCGAGATCGGTGAGTAAATTGCTTCGCCACAATGCAGCGTGCCGGTTCCTGTTCGGGAGTCTCGAGTATCCTGCCGCCCAGCTCTGGTCATTGATGCTGTTCCCCCCGCTACTCGTGCCACCGAAGTCGGGCAGGGTAGATACCTGGTACTGCAATTTTGCCTTCGCTGCCCCCGGCTTTTGTGCATGCACCGGTGCGAGTGTCGCTCCGAAGCAAACGCTGATCAGAATAACAAAAAGCGTTGGGTTGATGGTTTTGGTTTTGAATTGTGTCGTCATGTTTGTCTCCTTTGTTGAATTTTCATGGCAACACTTTAGGAACCCGCTGCCTGCTGCCTCCATAGCCACTTGACGGATTTGGTACGGACCATTTTTGGGAGCGCACGCTTCCAGCGTGCTTCAGGCGGCATCGTTGCGGCCTGGATTTGTGTTCGGCAGGCTGCCGAACACTACACGCAACTGCGTGTGCTCCCGACGCACTGCGTTTAATTCAATTTTGAATGAAGAGCCGCGGCGAACTTGGTAAGCCCTTCGCGGATCTGCGCCCGGGACCAGGCGGCGAATCCAAATGTGAGCGCCGGCTTCGGCTCCACTTTCATAAAGCACGATGATAATGGCGATGGCCGGATACCGATGTCACTGCAGACCCGCGTGATCGCTGGCATGTCTTCTTGTCGTTGCACCCACGCAACGAAGTGCAATCCAGCTTCGGGGATTTCCAAGATGAAATATTTGCCTAACAACTTTTTGAACTGCTCGATGAAGAAGTCTCTTCGATCCGAATACAATTTCCGCATCCGTTTGATGTGGGTCAGGAAAAAGCCCTCTGTGACAAACCGGGCCAGTGTTGCTTGATCGATGGCGGGCGAATGTTGGTCCATCACTGCTCGAATCTTAATCATTGGTTCGACCAGTTGATGTGGCGCGATGACGTACCCCAGTCGCAGCGATGGATACAGAATCTTGCTCATGGTGCCTGCATAGATGACACGCCCCACATTATCCAATCCCTGGAGACAAGGGAGTGGGGGACCGGTGTAACGAAATTCCGAGTTATGATCGTCCTCGAAAACGTAAGCATCACACGTTCGCGCAAAATCGATCAGAGCCGTTCTCCGCGAAAGACTCATCGTCATGCCGAGCGGGAATTGATGGGAAGGAGTGACATAAATTATTTTTGGCGACCGCTGTTTCGAAGGCCGCGCGATCGTGATCCCTTCTTCGTCAACCGGTCTCGGTACGACATTCGCCCCGGCAAAACCGAACGCCCGCCTGGCTTGATAGAATCCGGGATCCTCAATCCACGCAACATCTCCGCGATTTACCAAGGCCATGGCGCTGATCATCATCGCCTGCTGTGTTCCGGCGGTGATGATGATTTGATCTGGATCGCAGCGCGCGCCGCGGTAGTCGCACAAATAGGTAGCCAATGCCTTGCGCAATTCGGGATCGCCACGGCTTGACGCATACTGAAGCAGATGCGCGCCTTTTTGTGCGAGAACTTCTGCTCTGAGTCCTTCCCAGACGTCGATCGGAAATTCATCCAGCGCTGCGACAGCTGGAACGAACGAGACGCCCGGCGGCCCTGCGATTCCGAAATCGAACTGCTTACCGATCCGGTGATCGGGAATCTCCTTTACCCGATTGGAAAGTCGCGATGGACGTTCTTTGGGCGGCGCCAACGTTGTCGATCGCGCGCTTAGGAATGTTTCCGGCAACTGCTCGGAGATAAATGTACCCGAGCCAACCTTGGATTGAAGATATCCTTCCGAATGCAGCCTCGAGAGCGCGAGGTTTACCGTGAAACGTGACACTCCAAAATCGGTAGCCAGCGCGCGAGAGGAAGGAAGTCTCGACGAGTTATTGTTGAAACTGCCCGAGGCAAGTTCATCGCGGATCTGGCGGTAAAGTTGTTGATGCAATGGTTCGGCGGCGGCCCGATCCAGCCGGACCATTTCAAAGGCGACTAACGAATGGCGGCGCCGTTTCCCCTCAATATTTGACGTTGGATGTTGGGCGTTGGACGTTCGGTGTTTTTTTTCGATCACGAGCAAGAGCATGAGCACGAGGACGGGCAAGAGCAACTGTCCGCCCAAGTGGTCTGGCCATTTCTCGCGAAGTGGACTGTTGACACCTTTCTGCGTGGCCAGAAGCTTCCGTTCAAATGCAGACCAAAACGCCTTGCACCGACTACATTGAAACAAAAGGACTCATTTATTTCGCCCGAATGCTGGACAAGATTCGGCTAAAAGCTGCCGGCAAATTGCCGCCGGAATATTTTACCGGTGTCCAGGATCCGACTCACTTCGATGCGCGTTGTACGAGATTTCTCGGAGTGAATTACGATGAACTTGTCGACCGGACGCTGAAAGGCGGATCAGATGATGAAATCCTCGAATGGTGCTTCGCTCATGGGCGACGCCCCACAGAAGAAGAAATCTCCATCTGGAATGCTTTCCTTCGAAAACGTGGCTGGCGCGATGATGCGAGCGAGGAGCTGGCTGAATCGAAGACAGAAGCGGGTTTCGGCGATCGTGATGACATCCAAACCTGGATGGACCTGCATGATGCGGAAGAAGGAAGAAAGCCGGCGTTCTCCTAAACCCATACAGGCCATCTGCCGTGAAACTGCGCTCAATTTGTTGGCTGCCTCTTCTGCAATTCACGTTAAGCTTTGCCTTTGCAGCTGAATCGCCGTCGCCTTCTCCGGCGCGAGACGGCTCGCACGATTTTGATTTTCTGATCGGCAACTGGAAAGCGCACGTGCGCAGGCTTCCCGATCGCCTGGTCGGCTCAAACAATTGGCTCGAGTACGACGGCATCTCGAATCACAAGAAGCTGCTCGACAGCAACGCGAACTTCGAGGAATTCGAAGTCGACAGTCCCGAAAAGCACTTACACATCAAAGCTCAGACACTCAGGCTGTACAATCCGGAGACGCATCAGTGGAGTATCTATCTGCTCGATTTGGACAAAGGCCTTCTGCCAATGCCGCCAGTTGTCGGAGAATTCAAAGGGAACCGGGGCGAGTTCTACGATCAGGAACAATACAAGGACCGCGCGATCTTTGTGCGCTATGTTTGGTTAAACATCTCGCCGAAATCTGCGCGGATGGAGCAATCGTTCTCGGCCGACGGCGGGAAAACCTGGGAGACAAACTGGATCTGCGAACTGAGCCGGTAGTCCGGGAATCGAATCCATATGAAAACTGCCACCATTGTCTTTGCGGCTGTTTTGGCCTGTCGATTTTCACTTGCGCAAACGCCGGCTCAACAAGAGGTGCTGCAATTCGAGCGCGATGCGTGCAAAGCGTTTCTTGATGCAGACGTAAGTGCGCTCGAGCGCGTGCTGACTCCCGACTTCACGCTAACGCTCTCGAATGGCGAAGTGAGCACGCGTGCGGATGAAATCAACGAGCTACAGAGTAAGAAAGTTCATTACGACGTTTTCGAGAATTATGACATGCTGGCGCGGCTTTACGGCAATGACATGGCGGTCGTTCTGGGAAAAACGCGGGTGAAAGGAACAGCGGACGGTAAACCGTTCGATCGAGTGGTGCAGTTCACAGATACACTGATCAAGCGCGATGGTCGTTGGCAGCTTGCGGCTGGACATGTTTCCCGGCTTGAAAAATAAGCAGAGAATTCCCTGACGATGGCGGGAACAAAACCAGAGGTTCCGCGACTTCGCTCGGAATGACAGAAAGTGTACAAACGAAATGCCGGATGTCGATTCTTACGATTCGTCATCCGGCATAGCAGTCGATGTGCAGCAAAGACTGAATTGTGCGTTACCTTCGCCTCGAGCCTCTCGGCTCATGGACAACCCCGAAAACTTTCGGGGGTGATCTTCTTTGAAGCTTTGGTTTCTTTCGATTCCAAAGTCTTCACGGCATATCCGCAGATGATCAATTGATTCACCCGCGGGTTTAGCCGTCGACCTATCGCAAGAGAATTTGAATGTCGACCTTGCGGTCTCGATTCTAAATCTCTGCAATTACTCCTTAGAAAGGAGGTGATCCAGCCGCAGGTTCCCCTACGGCTACCTTGTTACGACTTCATCCCAGTTACCGCTCATAGCGTAGGCGGCTGCCTCCTTGCGGTTAGCGCGCCGACTTCGGCTACAAGCGACTCCCATGATGTGACGGGCGGTGTGTACAAGGCCCGGGAACGTATTCACGGCGCCGTAGCTGATGCGCCATTACTAGCGATTCCGGCTTCATGGAGTCGAGTTGCAGACTCCAATCCGAACT
>JAICUQ010000261.1 GCA_025935755.1 Chthoniobacterales bacterium
CCCGGCTACGATGTGATCGACATTTCTTTCGTCGACGATTTTTGAAATGCGCGATTCTGGTTTTTGCTTTGCTGAAATGGTCTCCAACGGATGCGCCAGCAACTGCAGCTCATCAGAGATCGCTACTCCGATACGTGCCCGGCCGAAATCGAGACCCAAAATTGGATTCATATCACTGTCATTCCGAACGAAGTCGAGGAACTCTCTGGCATCGCCTTCGGTAGCGTCCCGGCATCCTTCGACTCCGCTATGTTGCGCTCCGGATGACCGATCCTCCCTGTCATTGCAGTTCGGGCGGCAGTTTGCCGATGAGATCTTTGATCCGTTCCGCTTCGTGACGATGACAAACCAAAAGGGCATCCGGTGTACGCACCACAATCAGATCATGAACACCAACTAACGCGATCGTTGTTCCGTTTTCCTCGAAAACAATGTTGTTGCTTGAATCGATCGTCGTGATGACCCGGTTTGCGGCGTTTCCGCGTTTGTCTTTTTCAAAGTAATTCGCGACCGCGTGCCAGGTCCCGATGTCGTCCCAGTCGAAGGTAGCCTCTACCACCAGCACGCGGTCCGCTTTTTCCATGATCGCGTAATCGAACGAAATGCGCGGTAGTTTGCTGAAGCGCTCGCGCAGGACTGTTTGGAAATTCCCGGGCATGCGCAGTTGTGAAATGAAATCAGCCAGCTCCGGTGCATGACGATTGAATTCGCGAAGCATCGTGGGCACGGACCAGGCGAACATCCCTGCGTTCCAGCGGAAATTTCCGCGTCGCAGAAACGACTCTGCCAGATCGGGATTCGGTTTTTCGCGAAAGCGGACAACACGATGGATGGCATCGTTGTCTGGATGCTTGCGTAAACGCACCGGTTTGCCCTGCTCGACGTAACCGAACCCGGGACACGCCCAGGTCGGCTTGATGCCGATTGTGACCAGCTCGCTTGTCTCTTCCGCTGCGTCCGCGGCGAGCGCCACTGTTTGCTGGAAAGCAGCCCGGTTTGTGATGACGTGATCTGCTGGGAGAACCAACATGATCGCTGCATGATCGCGTACGGCGACCCAACTGGTGCCAAGCGCAATTGCTGCCGCGGTATCGCGTTTCGCCGGCTCGGCTACGATGTTTTCTTTCGGGAAATTTTCGAGCAACTTTCGAACAGCACTTTCCTGTTCTGTATTTGTCAGAATGAGAATCCGCTCGGCGGGAATCAGCCCATCGAGGCGCGCCAGAGTTTCTTCCAAGAGAGTTTTCTTCGAGACGAGACTTAGCAGTTGCTTGGGGCGAGTCCGTCTGCTCAATGGCCAGAAGCGTTCGCCGCTGCCGCCGGCGAGGATGAGCGCGTACATTAAGTCTGACATGTTCTACTTATGTCATGTCGAGCGAAGTCGAGACATCGCGTTGTGAGTTTAAAGCCTGCGCAGCGAGATTTGATTCGCTCAGGTCCCGTTCTGGTGTGACCTCCGGCCTTCGCCCATCGGTGCGTTCGCCAGTCGCTTCAGCCCCGACTTCGCTTCGCGTTTGCTCGAGATGACAAATGCGCCTGGTCACAAAATTGGCGTTTCTTTTTCGTAAACGCGACGTATATGGTAGGCGATGTCTTCCCTCATATCCATTTCGAAAAGTTCTGAGGAACTTCCGGTTGCGCCGCTGCTGGTGCTTACTCGAACTGCGATTGGACTCGGTTTGGGAATATTGCTCGCCGATAAAATCAAACCTCCGGTTCGCCAGGCGACGGCGATCACATTATTGACCATCGGCGCATTGGCTGCGGCACCGTGGCTGGTCAAAATCACCGTCGGCCAGATAAATCGTCCCGAATCTGAATGGGGTAGCCGTGCCCGTCTGCGATCGATTCGCGGTGATTCCGGTTACAGTTCAGACGACGACATTTACTAGCAGGTCTGTAGTCGGGATCGGTGATCCCCAACCGCGCCGTGCACGTGCCTCTTAACTGGCATCAGCGATGCCGGCAACAACGTCACGGAGTATCACTCACCACTTCTTGAGCAGCGGCGCTGCTGATCTGCAGTTCGGTTCTCACCTTGCGCAGTTCCGATGCCTGGTCCTGTAGTATCGCCGCCAAATTGCGGATTTCACATTTCAGTTGTGCGATCGTCATCTCCTGTTCCTGAATTTTGCAATCCTGCTCCTCGCCTTTGTGATGCTCTTTGAGAAATTCGTTGAGCAACATCGCGTTGATCTGCTCATAGCGGACCGATTCGGGCTGGCCTTCCCGATTGCGTCCCACGAGATCGGGATTCACTTCGGCCACTTCCTCCGCGATCAGTCCAAACGCAATTGTCTGCGTTGCATCGTACTGCTTGTGATAACGGAAGCTGACCGGATTAAGATGATAAATCGCTTCGCTCGCTGTCTGCATCGGTTGGATGTGGTGTTTGTACCGGCGGGAAGAGACGTTCGCGCGGCCAAGTCTCCCG
>JAICUQ010000136.1 GCA_025935755.1 Chthoniobacterales bacterium
ACGCACCAGGCGATTGATCTCAACGCACAGCGGACTTTGCCCACACGCAAACCATTCCGGATCGAAATCGTATCCGAGACTGATGTTGACTCCGTGGATCAGATTCAGACGACCGTGGCCGTTCTTTTCCTGGATGTGCGCGATTGCCGCAATCAAATTACTCACCTCGCCGTTTCCTTCGTCGTCGAGCACCTTGAGACTAACGAGTCGACAACGAGGAGCCATTCCCCGGATCGAATTGAGCACTACCTCATGCGTTTCCACCGTCGGCGAATCCCCTTCTTCGTAACCTTTAACGGATCGGGTGACGGCACGCATTTTCTGCGCCTGCGCCTTCGTCCCGGTAGCCGATTGTTCTCCAGCTACGATTCCGGCCACGTGCGTACCGTGCCCAAAGCGATCAATCAAGGCGGGGTTACCGCCCTTCGGAACATTAGCCGTATCTGTGAAATCCGCGTGCAGCGGAGAGGCAGCATCGATGTTCCCATGCATCGCAAAATGCGGATGATTCGCATCGATGCCCGAATCCATGACCGCCCATGTGATATCGCTGCCGTGCGCGCAGAATGAAGTTTGCGCCGCATCTGCCTTCACTGTGGCCAGCGACTTGGTAATGCACGGCGAAATCTTGAAATCGGGCCAGATCCGATAAATGGCGCGAAAGCGGTACACCGCTGCCGTGCCAGATTGCACTGTGGCTTTTTCGCCCTTCTTTGAGCGCTGCGTTTTCCTGGCCGTTCTGGCTTCGCTGGCAGCGTGCTCCACATCCAGTCGCACGACTTCCCGAATTACTTTCCCGCTGAGCCGGGCGAAGATGTATTGATTGCTTAGATCCGTTTTCTTCTCACGTACGCCCTGCTCTTCGTCGCCCGCTGCAATTTTGGCTACCGCATTTTTGATCGCTTCCCGAATCCATTTTCGACCTGCGTCGCGACCTTCAGCGTAATCAAGGTTCACATCGATGATGACCGAACGAACCTTATGGTCATCTTTGTTGATTTTCTCCAGCAGCGGAATCGCTATGACGCTGCGGTCGAGAATCCGCGGATCAAACCGCTTGATTCCGTCTTCGTCTTGCCCTCGCCGATCAGATGCCGCCATAGAATTGACGCGATTGCGTCGAAAAGCGCAGTACAACAAAGCGGCGTGATTACGTCAAGTGCCCGGTAGAGTAGCGCAAGCCTCTGGCTGCGTTTTTACGATTCGCAAGCCAGAGGCATCCGCTGCCATGGGTTAAGCGAACGGCTAAATCGATTACGCCGCAGCCGCTGTTTGCTTCAGTCGTTCAGCGACATCTGCGGCTTGCAACGACTGAATCAACTCACCGAGCTGACCCTCCATCACTCGATCGAGATTGTACAGGGTCAGGCCGATGCGGTGATCGGTCACCCGGTTCTGCGGAAAATTATAGGTACGGATTTTTTCTTCGCGTCCGCCGGTGCCGATTTGTCCCCGGCGTTGTGCGCTGTATTTCTCCGCTTCCTCCCGCTGCTTGTGCTCCAACAACCGGGCCCGCAGGATCGATAATGCACGCTCCTTGTTTTTGATTTGGCTGCGGCCGTCCTGACATCGAACGATCATGCCGGTGGGAATATGCATGACCTGCACGGCTGAGTCGGTCGTGTTCACACCCTGGCCGCCCGGACCGCCGGCGCGCGAAACTTCGATCCGCAAATCTTCGGGTTTCAACTCTACGTCGACATCTTCCGCTTCCGGCAGCACCGCGACTGTGGCGGTCGACGTATGAATGCGGCCTTGAGCTTCGGTCGCCGGCACACGTTGCACTCGGTGCACACCGCTCTCATAGCGAAGCTTTCGAAAAACCGATTCGCCCGAGACGCGAAAGATCGCTTCCTTGAATCCACCCAATTCCGATGGACTCGATTCGAGGTCCTCTGTCTTCAGACCGGCCGCTTCTGCATAACGATGATACATCCGGTAAAGATCGGCGGCGAAGATCGCCGCTTCGTTGCCACCCGTCCCGGCGCGAACTTCAACGATCGCGTCGCGCTCCTCCGTTTGATCTCTCGGCAGCAACGCGATCTGGACATCGCGTTCAAGCTCGGCAACGCGCTTTTCAAGCTCCGGAATCTCATCGTCAGCCATGGCCGCGATCTCGATGTCACGCGAGGTGGCCAGTTCGCGGTTATCGTCCAGTTGCTTGCGTGCGGTTTCGAGCATCCGCGATTTCTCCAGCACGTCTTTCAAAGTCGCGCGCTCGCGCATTATCTCTTCAGCGCGTTTGCGATTGTCGAACAAGCGCGGATCGGCAATATCACGCTCGAGTTGTTCGAAGCGTTCGCGTTTGAGTTGGATAAGAGAATTGAGGTCCATGAGCACTCGTACGCCCGGCCGTGTCGCCGCGGCAAAGACGCCCCCGACAGAGCGGGGCGGCTACAGTTCAGCTAAGCTTTTTTCGCAGTGCGCGCAGCTTTCGTGCTGCCGTAGCGGCGGGCAAACTTCTCGACCCGGCCAGCGGTATCGACAAACTTCTGCTCTCCTGTGAAAAAGGGATGACAAGCGGCACAAATGCCGATCTTAATATCGCGACGCGTGGAGCGGGTGTGATACACCGTGCCGCATGCGCACACCATATCGGTCTCGTTATATTCTGGATGAATGCCTGCTTTCATCTTCTAAATGGAGCGCGGAATCTATTCGCACCCGGCGGTTTTTGCAAGTGATGAAAGATGATGACCCACTGCTGCTGGCATGGCAGGCGACGATCTCTCGTAAGGGCGAGGATCCGGCGGTTTTCCACGCGAACGGCAGCATCGCACGGACTTTTCGGGACATCGAAGAACACGCGTGCGGTTTCAATGCAAAGATACGCGATCTGATCCCTGGAACGGTCCTAGCTGTCCAAATTGGCAACCATGAAGATTGGCCTGCGATTTTCATCGCCTGTTTGCGCAAGCAGTTAGTAGTTCTCCCCCTCGACCAGTCCATCGGCGAGCAGCAACGCGATGCTGCGCTGGAGATTTGCCGGACGAGTGCTGTCGTTTCTGTGTCGCCAGGCGAAGTCCCCCCCGCGACGCCGGATGCACTCCAAGGAAGTTCGCTTCACATTACCCGGCTGCAGACAGCGCAGAGTCCGCCAAATTGGGGGGAAATTGTGCCTACGCTCTTAAAACTTACTTCGGGCACGACGGCGGCGCCGCGCGCGATACGATTTCGCAGCCATCAACTGCTGGCCGATTGCAATCAGATCTGCGACACAATGCAAATTTCAGATAACGATCTGAATTTTAGCGTTATTCCGGTCTCGCACTCGTACGGGTTTAGTAATTTGCTGACACCATTAATCGCGCGTGGTGTGCCGATGGTTGTGAGCCGCGACAGAACACCGCGAGCCGTTCTTGCTGATCTCGCGCGCACTGGCGCGACCGTTTTTCCCGGGACACCGGTTTTCTACCAGGCCTTCTGCGACATGGGTGACGTACCGCCGTTACCTAAACTCCGCCTCTGTATCTCCGCTGGCGCGCCGCTCTCCAGCGCTGTGGCAGAAAATTTTTGCGAGAAATTCAACCAGACGATCCACTCCTTTTACGGCGCATCGGAATCCGGCGGAATTTGCTATGATCGCCACGGCAAAACATTCGAGGACGGCTTCGTGGGCCAGCCGATGGAAGGAGTTGAAGTTGAGCTGATAGATCCAACTGAGTCCGCCAGCCAGATCCGCGTTCGTAGCGCGGCAGTGAGCGATGGGTACTTTCCCGAACCCGACGAGCAGAAACTTTGCAATGGCGTTTTCGTTCCCGACGATCTGCTCGCACGACACGATTCCGGAATGAAGATCGTGGGCCGGATTTCCGACGTAATCAATGTCGCTGGAAAAAAAGTGAATCCCGCGGAAGTGGAAGCGCACCTTCTGCGTTTCACGGGAGTGCGACAGGCGGTGGTGTTCGGACGGCTCACAGGTTCGGGATTACGAAATGAAGAAGTAGCGGCGTGCGTGTTGGCTTCGCCGGGCGTAAGCGAAAACGATCTTCTACGATTTTGCCGCACTTCATTGAGCGGATGGCAGGTGCCAAAACGAATCTTTCTGGTCGACATCATTCCTACAAACGAACGTGGCAAAATCAGCAGACGCGAGCTGGCGCGCCAATTCTCAGAGCGGCACGAGAGTTCTCCGTTGCGAACATTGGCTTCTTGATAAAGCCTTGATAACAGGTTTGCTTACGGGAACAAACCCGTTACGCCGGGAGCAGCCCGCAAACCGAAGCTAACCAAATGGAACGTCCAAACAGCGAAGAGCGCGACCAGATTGATCAGCCACCCGCTCCGCGTGAGGACGAGGGAACATCCGAGCCCGGCTCCAGTCCCGAAGGTTTCCAATCTGATGAATGGTGGCGCGCATCCGCGCCGGAATCGGATTGGGCGCAGCCCGTCGCCGACGCAGGGAATGCCGAAGCCGAGCAACCGAAGCAGGACCGCACGGCTAATGTTTATTTTTGCGGCCGCACAAATCTGTTTCCATTGAATCTCGCGATACGCGCGATCGGAAAAGAAAACCTCACCGGATTGCTCCGAGCGTGCTGGGACAAGGAACCGGTCGATGTCCTCGCGCGTGACGGTGAGATTGTGTTAGCCACAACACGGGATCCCGACCTTTATTGCCCCGAAACACCGGACCTCATCCAGGGGGTCGATGTGGTGATGGTTGACCGGGCACGCAATCAACAAAAAGAAGACGGCACTCCCTTCCTGCTAACGCTTGCCCGTACCGAGTCAATCGATCGCCAGGCCGCGTTGGATCTGATGCGCCACCAGGGCCAACTACTTTTTTCGCAGCTCTGGTCGGCGTCGAACGTGTGGATCATGTTTGAAAAGAACACCGAGTTGTTAGGGGGTTATGGAGATGTGATCGGCGATCCCGATGTGGACGACTGGTCATTGGAAACTTTGCGTCTCGTCCAAAACCCGGACCAACCAAAAGCTTTCGATCCGGGGTCGATCCCGTCTTACACGAGAGAAGGCTACGATCGAGTCCAGAAGTTAAAGCTGACTTCGGATGAGGCGCAGTTCGGCTCGCAGTTCAATGGCGCTCGATCGGTGCAGCAAATCGCAAAAAATCTGCGGCTCGATCTGAAATCTGCCCGGCAATTGCTGTTCCGGTTCGTCGCGCTTGAAATCATCGAGTGCTGGCCTGGCAGCACCATGGCCAAACCCGAAGCGAAGGCCGGCATGGGTCGATTGTTCGGACGCGGCAAATAACTTCGCGTTCGCGGCAGGGACACGTGTCCATGAAACGAAGGGTTCTCGTCGTCGATATTGGCGGCACCTTTGTCAAACTGCTTATGTCCGAGCGCGTTCAACGGAAATTTCCATCCGGACCACGCATGACCCCGAAGCAGTTTCTCGCCGGATACAAGCAGCTCGTGAGGGGCTGGAACTTCGACGTCGCGTCGATTGGTTTCCCGGCGCCTGTCCAGCAGGGACGAATTCTCCGCAAACCAAAGCACCTTGGCAAAGCGTGGGTGCGATTCGATTTCGCAAAGGCATTAGGTATTCCCGTCCGCATCGTTAATGACGCCGCGATGCAGGCACTCGGCAGCTATCCCGGTAACGGGCGCATGCTGTTTCTGGGTCTCGGGACGGGACTTGGATCGGCGCTGGTGTGGGACAGGAATCTGATGTCCCTCGAGCTCGGCGATCTTCCGTATCCGGACGGAAAGATCATTGAGAACCATCTCGGCCTTCCCGGGTTAAAAAAATTCGGCAAAAGAAAATGGAAACGCGAAGTCCTGTATGCCGTTGGCCAATTGAAGCGTGCATTTATTGCCGATTACATCGTCCTTGGGGGTGGCCTGGTCCATCGGTTCGATCGGTTGCCAAAGGGAATCGTGCGGGGTCAAAACCAAAATGCATTCCTGGGTGGAATCCGTTTATGGGAACGCAAACGGAATTCTCGCGAGTTGAAGTGGAACCTGTTATAGACAGACTTCATTCGCGCTATTGATGTAGCCACGCCGCTCTGTCGGCGTGTGACGGGAAATAGGATGAACGCCTCGACTGAACCAGGCGGCTGCAACATGGGCTAGGCCCATCATGCGTCAGCCCCGATTGCGCTTGACTTGATGAATCGCTCTCACCACGATGTCGCGCCAAACAAAGGAAAAACATGAAGAAACATACTCACCTCATTATCGCAGCGCTATCCATCGCAATGATCGCGCTGCTGACACCCGCTTCGTTCGCTCAAAGAGGAGGTGGGATGCAAAAAGCTCAGGCCGTCGCACAAGAGCTTAACCTCACGCCCCAGCAAAAAGAGAAGATACTGCCGATCCTGGCAGCCGAGGTCCCAAAAGTAAATGCGATCAAGAACGACAATTCGCTTTCAAAAATTCAGAAAATGCAACAAGTCAGGGCTATTCATCAGCAGACCGATCCGCAGATGAAAGCGATTCTGTCACCGCAGCAATACGAAAAACTGAAGCAGATTCGTCTACAGGCGCTCAAGGATGCGACGGCAGGCCACATGGGCCATTGATCGAAGACCATCGATCATTCTCAGTACCGTCAAAATCGACATTTTGATCGCGGTGTCGCGGAATGTGCAGCTGCCGGTGCGCCTGTCGCGCAACGAATAACGTGCGACCTCCCAAGTCAGTACTGGATTCGCGTTGAATCCGTGCTCAGTGAAGAGCTGTACGCGTAGAAGAGATTCCTCATGCCTGACGATCTACCGCAAATCACCGATGCCTTTGCCGAGCTCTGCGACATCGTCGCGAAACTTCGCGCCCCTGATGGTTGCCCATGGGATCGTGAGCAAACCAACGAGTCGTTAGTCCCGGCGCTCATCGAAGAGGTATACGAAACCGCCGAAGCCGCGCGGGCCCGGGACGATGTGCATTTTTGCGAGGAACTCGGCGATCTTCTCCTGCTCGTAGTGATGCATGCCCAAATCGCGCGCGAAACCGGCCGGTTTGGCATTAGAGAAGTGATTGAACAAGTGTCGGACAAACTCATCCGGCGACATCCGCATGTGTTCGGGACGAGCGAAGCGCGCGATGCCGGCGCTGTGCTCAAACAATGGGAAGCAATCAAACGCGAAGAGAAAAACCCCGATTTGCATTACCTCGCCAGTTTGCCCAAGGCACTGCCCGCGCTGGTGCGCGCACAAAAGGCTCAATCCAAAGCGGCTCGCGTGAACTTCGACTGGACATCGCTGAGCGATGTGATGGCCAAGGTGGACGAAGAACTTGTCGAGACGAAAGAAGCGATTCAGTCAGGTAAACAGGAAATGATCGAAGATGAGATCGGGGATCTGCTGTTCGCGGTCGTGAATCTCGCGCGGAAATCCAAAATCGACGCCGAAACTGCGCTTCAATCCGCTACGAACAAGTTCGTCGCGCGCTTCAATCGGTTGGAGGACGAGCTCAAAACCCGCGGCAAAAAATTGGGCGAAGTGGACCTGGGGGAGATGGATGCGATTTGGGATGAGATTAAGCAAACGCCCAGCCCCAAGGAATGACGGCTTCCCAGCCGTCACATGTCGTTCTTCTCCGCTTTAACCCTTTAACCCTTTAACCCTTCAACCCTTCAACCCTTCAACGCTTCAACCCAGCGAAGCCATTCGTCATTCGTCATTTGTCATTCGTCATTTACCGGCCATATTTCGCCTCCCGAATGAACCTGCTGATCACATTTTGCCTCGTCCTTTTCGTCGTTGTCGCCTGTCTGATGGTGTTTGTCATCCTGATGCAACGACCCAAGAGCGAAGGTTTGGGCGCGGCGTTTGGCGCCGGCGTAACGGAGAACATCTTCGGCGCACAAACCACGAACGTACTGGTGAAGTTCACCACGTGGCTCGCAGGAATATTTTTCGTGCTCACGTTTGCGCTATCAGTCCTGTATGCGCACCAGAGCACAGCAAGCAGCGCTTTTCGTCGTGAACTGATGAAAAATCAGCCCGCGCCTCAAACCTCACCTGCGCCTGCGGGACCGCAATCGTCACCGGTATCGTCTCCGGGCACATCACCCGTAACTACTCCGGCTCAGAGTTCATCGACTGCTTCTCCCGCGGCCAGTTCTGGCGCAAACGCTTCGCCAGCAGCGACTGCAGCTCCCGGTGCTTCTCCGAAATAACTTGCGGCGTTAAACAACGTCGCATCCGTGCGCCTTCTCTGCCCGGCGTATTCAACAGATGCGTATAGATCATCGTGGTGCTGACGTTCTGTTGAGCGTCGAGCGCTAGGCGTTGAGCGTTGAGCTCTGCGACGTTCGCCTCCCCCTCTTCAGATCCGCCTCTGAGATATCAGGTGGATCGCCTTGTCCCCAAGGCGATGGAATGGCCCTGCCAACGCGTTGGGGACAACGCGTTCCACCGTATCTTTCGTTCGGCGTTCGGCGTTGAGCGTTGGACGTTCTCTTCGCTGCCTAGTCGAGAGGACTTTTCACCCCGATGCCTGGCTTGTTAAGCACGTGCGTATAAATCCGCGTAAAAGCTTGCCACGTTTCCACGCTTTTGGTACGATCTGTTGCGTGCCCCCAACTACTGCTGCCGTCGCTTCTTCGCCTAAGTTACTCGACCGGGTTCGCTGGCAGCTCCGTGTGAAACACTATTCAATCCGTACCGAGCAAGCATACGTCGATTGGATTCGCCGGTTCATTCTTTTTCATCGCAAACGTCATCCCAATGAGATGGGCGAAGGCGAGATCACGCAGTTCCTGACGCATTTGGCCGTTGAAAAAAATGTCGCTGCGTCCACTCAGAATCAGGCGTTCAGCGCGTTGTTGTTTCTTTACCAGCGGGTGCTCGAGCGAAAACTCGACTTCATCGAGGATGTCCAGCGTGTTACCCGGCCGGCGAAGCTGCCCGTGGTCTTCACGCCGGCCGAAGCCCGTGTTGTGCTGGCGCACCTCAAAGGCGATTACCGCTTAATGGCCGAGCTGCTGTACGGAGCCGGCCTGCGACTGATGGAATGCGTTCGTCTTCGCGTCAAAGATATCGACTTCGGTTACGGACATATCACGATCCGGGACGGCAAAGGTTTACGAGATCGAATCACAATCTTGCCAGAGCGCTTGCGTCAGCCACTTCAACGGCATTTGGAACGGGTTAGGGAGATTCATCAGCGCGATCTCGCGAACGGAAATGGTCGTGTTTACTTGCCGTTCGCGCTGGACCGGAAGTATGGCAAGGCGAATCGATCGTGGCCATGGCAGTACGTGTTTCCTGCCGACAAGCTTTCCAATGATCCGTTGTCTGGAGAGAAACGCCGGCACCACGTCATGGAGAACAACTTGCAGAAAGCTGTAAAGAGCGCGATTCAATGCGCCGGAATTCGTAAAGCTGGAAGCTGTCATACTTTTCGGCACTCGTTCGCTACGCATTTGTTGGAAAACGGGCAGGATATCCGTACAGTTCAAGAGTTGCTCGGCCACAAAGACGTCTCCACGACCATGATTTACACGCACGTGCTAAACAAACCGGGTCTTGCCGTTCGCAGCCCCTTGGATTACCAAGAGGCGAGGGCGAGCCATCGACCCATGCCACGTTAGATGGAAAATTTTCCTCCTAATTCTCGTTAGGTGCTTCAACGTATGAGCATCACTTTTGCACTTCCATTCATCTTTGCTTGTTCGTCTTTGACGGTCACTATCGGAACACTCGTGCTCCTCCGGAAAGTCGGTGGTTGGCCAGTCATCCTCCTCGTGATTGGTTCGGCCGCGTACTCCTCCTGG
>JAICUQ010000092.1 GCA_025935755.1 Chthoniobacterales bacterium
AACTTCGCACGCGGAACATACCGGCGCGCGCTTTTCCAAACCCGGATAAATACCTGCTGTGCGATATCTTCCACGTCCGAACTGCTGCCGAGCATTCGCGCGACGGTGCCGGCTACCAGCGTTTGATGTTTCTCGATAAGCTGCTCAAAGGCCCGGGTGTCGCCGCTTCCGACCAACTGCATCAGCCGCACGTCATCGGCATCTTCTTCCGATCTGCCCTGATTTCCTCGATCCTTTTGAGACATCGTGACTTAGACGGTGATACATCACAAAACTAGCCAGAAAAATGAAGCGTCGTTGCCCACCATCCTCGTAGGCATCGTTTTTGTTGCAACCCTTGAGCGGCCTGTGCATGCTTCACCAGCGAATAACCAGAGTGTGTCGATGAATTACCAGCTCATTCCGAAAGAACTCAGACGAATCGCCGAGAAGGTGGAAGCGCAGCAGCGAATCTCAGAAGCGGACGCTCTTGCCCTTTATAACTCCAACGATCTAAACGCTCTTGGAATTATTGCCAATGTAGTACGTGAGCGAAAGAACGGAAATTACGCCACGTATATTCACAACAGGTACATCAACTACTCGAACATCTGCATTTTATCCTGCCAGTTCTGCGCGTTTGCTGCAAAGAAGCGCGATGCGCATGCGTTCGAATACGCCATTGATGAAATCGTTCAAGCCGTGTCCGATGCGCTTCCGCTCGGGGTCACCGAAGTGCACATGGTCGGCGGATTGCATCCCAGCTTGAAGAAAGAGTGGTATCTGGATCTTTTGAGAAGATTGCGTGCGCTCGATCCGAAGCTGCACATCAAAGCATTCACTGCGATCGAAGCTCGCCATTTGGCGCAGCGCGTTTTCAAAATGCCGCTTGGTGATACGCTGGAAATCCTTCGCGAAGCTGGGCTTGGTTCAATCACCGGGGGCGGCGCTGAGATTTTCGATCCGGGCGTGCGCGATCAAATCTGCCGCGGCAAAGAGACCGCCGACGAATGGCTGGACGTGCATCGCACCTGGCACTCGATGGGTGGCCGCAGCACATGCACGATGCTTTACGGACACATTGAAACGCTCGCACATCGGGCTGATCATTTGCGACAACTGCGGCAACTGCAGGATGAGACCGGTGGCTTCACCGGCTTTGTTCCTTTTGCGTTCGAGCCGACGCAGTCCCAAGGGATACTTGGCCACATCAAACGCGCCTCTGCATTTGAGCAGCTGCGGAATTTAGCGGTCAGCCGTATTTACCTCGACAACATCGATCACCTGACCGCGTATTGGGTTAGCCTCGGATTGCCTCTCGCGCAGGTCTCGCTGAGCTATGGCGTGGACGATCTCCACGGCACCATTTTAGAGGAAAAGATTTTCCACATGGCTGGTGCTACCACACCGCAGCAGCAAACCATCGCAGCACTGGAACACGCAATCCGTGAAGCTGGTCGCGAGCCGGTCCAGCGCGATAGTCATTACCGGCGTATTTCGCACGGATCGAATGGGACACAGGCAGCGCAAGCTCCTGAGCTTGCGTGCGCGTAGCACCTGGTATCGGTCCCACCGACAGAATCCTGGTGCGAAACTCACAGCGAATTTCGCGGGATCCTCAGCTTCTCCCGCGCATGCGGGATCCGTTCAGGATGACCTGTGCTTTTAATCACTTCGCAAATTGAAATCGGTTCGCCTCGGCTGCGTTAAGTATTTGAACGCTCGTCCGCTCATCCGCGGCTGGTCTGGCGACGTCGAGTTCGATCATCCCTCCGCCTTGTGCCGGCGACTGGCGCAAGGTCACCTGGATGTGGCGCTTGTTTCCAGCTTCGAATTCCTTCGTAACCCGATCTATCGAATCGTTGATGATGTCTCCATTGCATCCAATGGCCCGGTTTACAGCGTTGTAGTCGCGCACCGTGGAGAATTGTCGACGGTCAAAGAAATCGAACTTGATCCGGCATCTCAAACGGCGGCCAACCTGTTGCGCTGTCTTCTGACGGAGCTTGGACTGAACCCACGTTTGATAGCCGGTTATTCGGACACAGCAGCCTCGTGCCCCGCCTGCCTGATCATCGGCGATCAAGCGATCCGCTTTCGGCAAACCCACTCCGATGCATTCCAATTCTGGGATCTCGGTGAGCAATGGAAAAATCTCACCGGGCTTCCGTTCGTGTACGCGTTGTGGCTGATCCGGCCCGAAGTCCCCGACCCGGAAGCGATCGCCGAGCGCCTTCGCACAATACGGGATGAAAATCTTGCCGACCTCACCGCTATCGTGTCAGGCGCCGCTGCAGATCTTTCTGCAGATAAACAGGCAATCACTCAACAGTTTCTTGACCGTTACTACAACGAGCATCTTCGATTCGATTTCGGAACGCGAGCGAAGCAAGGATTACATACTTTCGCCGATCTTTGCTCGAAAGATGGAGTGCTGCCAAAGCGCGTCCGCGAGTTCAACCTGGTCTAACAAGCCGTCGTGCCATCGAGCCCGAGGCGATGCGGTCGGATCGCCAACTAAGTCTCGCGTTCGGGCAAACCAAGATTGATGTCGTGAAGCTTCCAGCCTGAGCCACTGAAAAAAAACCTGAGTTCGATTCCATCTCGATTCACGAGGAAACTACGCGGGCCCGTGAAGAATGCGTATTTCACTTTCGACCAATTCTCGTTTTTACCGAATTCGAAATGGAAATCGCGAGGCGTTTTCAGATTTTTCAGCGTCTCGGGATTTGAGAGGAGTGCTGCGATTCCTTCAGGTGTGATGTAAGCGTCAATGATGGCGTCGATGAGCGTCGGGCCAAGATTCATCCACCGCTTTTGATTGCCGTCCTGCTTGGCGAAACGTGCCACTAGTTGCCTTTTCAGTGACGCTCGGACGGCGGGGAAATCGACCCGTGAACTTATTGCTGCGGCATTGCGCGATTGTACGGCAGTCATGAATCGCCAGAATGAAAAATATGGCGACGCGCCATACACCACCACGGCAATAACGCAGATGATAATGATCCAGCGGATGAATTTCATTGCGGACAATTAACTCCGATGTTCGACGTGTCGTTGAACGTGCTGCACCATCGCTACTGCAGCAATCAAAACGATCGCGGCGATTACCTGATGCGGATAAAGACTGGCGTGGAAGAAACCCCAGGTGATGCAGACCGCGGCGAGAGTTTGCATCATCTCGAAGTAACCTGCTGTAGACGCGCGCGTCAGATGGAGCCCTTGAAAATAAATCAAAAGCGGAATCCCTCCTGAGATCGACGCGAGAAGAAGCAACAGTACGAGAGCTTTCATTGGATGTGCTTGCGCGGCTTCCGGCCACAGCGCTGGGCCGTTCAGTTTTCCGTAGGCCACCAGTATGAGCGTCATGCAAACGAGTCCGACGACGATACGCATGCTGGAGGCAAGCCTCAGTGACATGCCGACCATCACACCGCGACCGGCCACAGTAGAGAGACCCCAAAACAACGCACACGTCAGCGCGTACCCGGTACCGATGTTGAGACCTGCGCTTTCAAATGAAACTCCAATCTGAGTCGGATGCGTAACAGACACGAAAATGCCCGCGACGATCGCGATCCCGGCGTACAGGAAAAAACGACGAGCAAGGCGATCACCAAAAAGAAAGAACGCCCCGAATGTCGAGATCACCGGCTGAATGTTCAAAACCACGTTTACCACTGTCGGATTGCCGTACTTCAAAGCGAGCGTAAAAAAAATCGTGCCGACGGCCGAGCCAGCAAACCCTGAGAAAATGAGAAAGGCCCATGTGCGCGCGCGAATTTTTGGGATTTCGTGAAACTGCGAGATCAAAATCGGCAGGAACATCATCAGGATGAAAACGTGTTCCCAAAAGACGATAACCTTTGCATCGAACAATTCGTTAAGCGGGATTCGCCATGCGCTTTCTGTTCCCCACAGCGCTGCGCCCAGGGCAACCAACCATGGGCCGTAGTGTGCGTGGTGTGTTTTGCGATCTTGCACCGGAACGGGTGTAACGTTCGCGAATGCCCGCGTCAACGGGATGAGTGAGCGACACAAGAATCGCAGCTAAGATAGGGCCGGCACTCCCTGCAAGCCGCAACGTCCTACCCGGCATTCTTTGTCCGCGCAAACGCAGTGCGCGTTCTCGCGTCGCTTTCCGCTCAGCGAATCTAGCAAAACAGTGAAACAAACATTGACGCCACAATCCATGGTGTGGTAATTAGCCCGCAGATACTATGCGTTGCCCCAAATGCGGGTCGCGTGACGATAAAGTCATCGATTCCCGTCAATCGCGCGACGGTTCCAGCATCCGTCGTCGCCGCCAGTGTCTAAAGTGCAAATACCGGTACACGACCTATGAAGAGGTCGAGCGTTCCGACTTGCGGGTAATCAAAAGCAACAGAACACACGAACCGTTTGATCGTCGCAAACTTGCGGCCAGCATCGCCAAAGCTTTCGAAAAACGTTCGACCAGTCTGCTTACGCTGGAGGATATGGTGGACGAAATCATCCATGAACTCGAGACGGGGGGACGCGAAGTTCCCTCTTCGGTGATCGGCGCAAGAGTGCTCGAGAAACTGCGCGAGATCGACGAGGTCGCCTACCTGCGTTACGCCTCCGTTTACCAGCGTTTTCAGGATGTCGACGAATTCGTGGACGCCATCCACACCTTGGGACGCCGGATAAAGCCAAACGTGCTTCAAAAAGAATTGTTTCCTCCCGAGACAATGAAACAAAACCCGAAGGTCGCTGGCCATTCGCGCGAGCGCACAATCAAAAATCATGGTCGCGTTTAAAGAAGAATTTCCATATCTCCGGACCAAGTCCGGACACCTGTTCGAGTTCAATCGTGACTGGCTTCATGCTGCAATAACCCGGGCTGCCAATGAAGCGGGCTATCCCGGATGGTGGCTCACTGAACACGTAACCGAAAGCATTGCGTTCTATCTGCACCTGCGGAACGACGAAAACGTGGTGGCTTTCAGTCAGCTGTCGCAAACGGTGCGCGACGTATTGGCAGCGATCGGGTACAAGGAGATTTGCCGGCATTTTACGCCAGCGCCGCCGCCTGTTTCTATTTCATTGGTCGATATCGCTTGTTGCGCGGGTACCGGCTATGAGCTTGCGTTTTTTGGTCTCCTGGAAAAACGGATCGACGCTTTGATCGAAGCCGGTGCCGATAACCTTCGGCTTTCTTCACTGCAAGTTTGCGTAAAACATCTCCGCGGCACGAAAACATGGACCCGTAGGTGCGACGCTTTGCGCGAAGAAATTGTCTGCTTCGTTCGCGAAAAACTGGCGTTCGCCACAGATCGGACGCGGCTTGATTGTTCGCTGCGCTGATGAAACGGTACGGTCCATGACAATTTTCGAAAAAATTATCGCACACCAAATTCCGGCCAAAATTATTTGGGAAGATAACGAGGCGATTGCGTTTCACGACGTCGATCCCCAGGCGCCCGTGCATGTCCTGATCGTACCGAAAAAAGCTGTACCGCGTCTGTCGGATGCTACCGATGAAGACGCCGCACTGCTCGGAAAACTTCTACTGGTCGCGCGTGACGTGGCGAAGAAGTTGGGTCTGACGAGTGGCTATCGCGTGGTGATTAACTGCGGACCTGACGCAGGGGAGAGCGTTCCACATCTGCATGTACATTTACTTGGCAAACGCGCTCTGGCGTGGCCGCCGGGATAGTGGCTCCGCCAGGTCAAACCATTGAACTGTTCAAAGGTTAAAACGGCGCGGCGAGCCAACAATAGATCTGAGCGGGAGGAATCTATTCAGCGTTTTGGAAAGCGGCTCAGCAACGCCCATGCACCGTGATTCTGAGCCGTTTCTCGCTTGGGTTTTGGAGTGCGGCGGCGCTCCGCCGCTTTTATCGCCACTCCTACTCACGAATCAGACTCCAGTCGATTCCCACGATGCGCTTGTCCGAAAAGCGTTTCAGCGATTTTGGAAAAATCACGTAACGCGCTTCCTTGGATTCTTTGAATCCGACTAGTCCGAAATCAGTTCCGCTTTCGCTTTTCAAGATGGTCATTACACGGTGGTTCTTGATTTGCGACTGCAGGTGGCGGTCAGCGGAGGGTTTCTGCCACAGCGTGTACACCTGCGGTTTTCCGCAGCGTTCGATTACCTGGGAAAAGCGCGCTGTTTTGATCTTGAGAAGTTTCATTCTAGCGAATGCATCCCGAATGCAGTCCCGGAAGACGCAAGCCAAGAGGCTCGCGCTACTCTAGAAAAAGCCCGCCAGAGAACTACGGCAAGGAGGATCATACTACCGTTGCTGCATTCCTGCCCTGGCGGGGTTTGTAAGTCCTCAATCCATAGTCCCTGACGGAGCGGAAATTTCCTCGCACCGGATACGATGTGCAACTCGAAAAAGCAGCTCAGTTGGGCGCCTCACTCGTGTGCTCCGTAGCGGCAAACCCGCGGTTCTGTTTCTATATCGGCGACTTCCTGATCACGCTCGTTAACCGGTGTGATCTTTCCAGTCCTAAGCCTGTCTCGAATTGAAAGAAAACGTCCAACGTCCGACGCGCGCGGCTAGTGCTCACTGAGCTCGCCTCCATTGTCGTGCGTAACGTTGGAAGCCGCGCGTTGATGATACGGCGTCAGGACTACAAGCGACCACGACAGTCCGCGCGGAAAGAGCGGAGTGATTGCGCCGATGCCGGACTGTCGTTACCCAGGAGGACAACGCCGCACGGCGCGGTGGATGACGAGAGCGCTTCGTCCGTTGCTTAGCCGAAAGGAAGATTCGCCTTTACTCGCGCCACATCTGTCTCGTGGACACGCGCTATTTTGCCCAGCCGGCGTTTGCGCTTGGCGCTTTTTGTAGACAACAAATGGCGTCGCGAGGAACGGGATCTCAAAACCTTTCCTCGGGCAGTGATCTTAAAGCGTTTCGCCACTGACTTGCGCGTTTTACTGCGTGCGATGGGCTTCGGCATACGGCGGGGAAGTTAATTCGGGTAGGCGCAATGACAAACGGTTTATTGGGCCTCTCTATCTGCCGTGCATGCGCTCCGTCTACCGGATTACGCGCCGCAGACGCAGTCGATAACGCCACTCCATCTGGGCGTTGACTCTCGATACTAGAATCTGTAGCCGCGGGCCTAACCGCGACTTTAGTGAGATGGCTCGCGCACGTGCCATCCGTTTCCATATGCGGCTTCCGGATCTTCGCGTATTCGGTTCACGGCAGATTTCGCCAGCCAATCCCGGGCTTTCTGCCGTAACTCAGCAGCAGTATGCAACGCGAGCTTCTCCTTCATCCGCATCTGATGCGTCTCAATCGTTTTAACGCTGACATGCAGTTCATTCGCTAATTCCGAAACGCTCACGCCTCTGCCGATAAAGGAGAAAATTTCCAGTTCGCGATCGCTCAAACTATTGATCTCGGAATTTCGAGAATGTTTATGTCCTCCTGCAAAGTTGCTCAGGATGAGTGGCAACACGCTCGCACCCACGTAGGGGTGACCGGTTAACATCTCGTCGAACGCCCGGAGCAGTTCGGGAGCGTCCTCGATCGTAAGATATGCTCGCGCACCGGCCCGGAATACACGTTGAGCCGAGAAAGCATCGGCATGCTCGGAAACCGCGAGTATCGCCGCCGCTGGATTCAGACTCCGGAAATCTTTGATCAACTGGATTCCGTCCGCGCCGGAAAGCCTCAATCCAACTACAACCACATTCGGTTTATGACGGACAAACAATTCGCGGGCCAGAGGCGCGTCGTCGGTTTCGCCGCACACAGCGAATTGCATGCTTTTCGCAATCAGCGACAGCACGCCCGACCGAACAAAACCGATCCGATGAACGACGAGTACTTTTGGTTTTGTCGGGCCTTTCCCCGACACATCGTCGGACACCACCGTCAGGGATTTCTTCGATCGGTGAACGGATTTTTCGGCTGACCTGCGTTGTTCCCGGGTTTTAGGTCGCGGATTTAGCGCGCCTGTGCCGAGCCGTCTGTTTTTGCGTTGCGGCATACCTTAGGGGGTTGTTCTTAGGTACTGTTCGTTTTGTAGGGCCAAGTCTGACGAAAGCCAAGCACAAAATTCAGGGAATTACCCCGACATACAAATGCCCGCCTGCCTCCATATCCTCGGCGCGAGGTAAAACATGAAAAAATTAAGCGTTAGTCTGCTCTCATTGGCCCTTCTGTTAATTCAAGTAGGATCGAATGCTCAAACTGTACCAGACGATTTGAGTAATGCCCTGCTCATCGAAGCGACCGATCCGGTTATTGCTCCCGACGACTCGGGTACGAGTCCCGATGTTGCAAGCGACCCAAACTACCAGCCCCCTCAAGGGCCGTATGCGCCTGAATTGCCCGATTCGGGCGGAAGTTATGAGGGCCCAATCGGCGTGACTGGAATTTTCAACGGCAATGTGACAACTGGCTGCAGCTACGATCCGCTCGGACATTCTGCGCATCGAGTCATAGATGACATTCCGCCGATACCTGGATCAGTAGGCAAGTATCCGCTAAAACTGACCCGCTACTATAACAGCCGCCAGCAGTATTGCGGTTCTGGTACGATCGGATTGAGCCCCGGTTGGTCGCATGAATATGCATGGCTTCTCTGGGGCGATGGGACGCGCGTCATGTCGCCCCATGGGAATGTCTCTGACTTTTTCTGTGGGCCACCGGTTGGAGTTTCCGAGGGCTGGGACGATGGCAATCAAGGTCGCCATTTCGGCGGCAGTGGAACTTGGCGACTGGCAGATGGCGGAAGGGTGCATTTCGAAAATGGGCGCGCAGATTACATCGAAGATCCCTACGGACTGAGGACGACAATCGAATACGACGCAGACGGGTTACGCTGGAAGGTAACCGAACCAGGCGGCAGATATTTGAAGTTTATCTACGACCCCCGAGTGACCGATCCGGATGGGAGCCGGCTACTCACGAGAGTCGAGGCCCATGGCTTAGGAGATGGCACCGTTACAGCTTGGGTCAATTATAGCTACACCCTGGTTTCGGCTGGCGTTGCTGGACGCAACAAAATGATGTTGACCCGTGTCGACTATCCGGAAAGCAACCCGAATGATTTGAATGGCAACACGCACGCGCATTACACATATCGCGATGACAACGTCTCAGAGACACCACGCACCTTCAAGATGTACCCCGTTTTGCAGCGCTGCGATGACGTACGTTACAACGGACCGATGCGAACGATTAGATACGAATATGAAAACGCCGGGGGTCACGGTGCTATTATCAATGAGAAATGTCCTAACGTCGGTGTCGTGTCATCAATAACTCCAGGAACAGGAAATAACCCGACCGAAACACGCGGGGACGGACCCACGCGCTCGTTTAGTTACACACACTTAAGGCACTGCCAGGGTACCGAATGTACCCCTTGTGACGACTATGAGAACAGTTATCCGCCCCAACAAATGCTCGATCATTACACGGATTTTAAAGGGCAAACCACGCAGTTACACTACGATTCCAACTGGTATATCGATCAAGTTACCGACGCCAATAATCACACCACACGTTACGACCATGGAGCGTCTACCGGCCAGGGAGGTATTGGCCAAATCACGAGAATAACTCATCCCGATGGCTCACACATCGACTATACGTACTACCCTGAACCTGGCGCCTTGGGCGGTCATTACCTGCATACAGTGACCGATGAACGTGGAAGCGTGACTTCATACAATCGCGACGGAAACTACCGGGTTACAAGTATCGATTACAAAAACAACCAAAACCAGGTTCGCGCCCGTGAAGAGTTCGTTTACAACAACTTTGGCCAGGTCACCCGCCACAAGCTCAAGAACGGTAACTACGTCCATTATCAGTACGACGCACGCGGGTTGCTCACCGCGCAGTGGAACCCGACGCCTAACGATACAGCTGTGCCTGGAGATCCAAAGACAACCTATACATATTACACTGGTTGGTGCTGGGCGGACCAGGTCAAGACCAAGAGCTTTCCGGAAAATATAGGCAGGCAGCAAGCATCTGAAACGTATGAATATGACCGGAACTGGAACGGAGTTGGTTGCAACAGTCGCGGAGTCATAACTAAGATTACACACGCCGATGGAAAGTATCAGTCTTTCCGTTACAGCCAGTACGGCAACAAAGTCTGGGAAGAGAATGAATTACGGCAGCGGACCACCTACACGTACGACAATTATAATCGAGTGGTGCGTGTTTCTAACCCGCTAAATAAGGTAGAAGCAATGGAGTATCTTAAGCCCGGCACAAGTTCGGCCTATCTCTATACTGGTGACTCGGTTTACAAGCACACCAGCCGAGCCGGGATTGTGACTGCGAATGTGTACGACCAGAACTGGCGCAAAACCTCCACAACAGAGGCGTCTGGAACGCTGAACCTGGCCACCGGGTTTACCTACGATCCCGTGAGTAACTTGATTGAAGTGACGGATCCGAGAGGAAAAATTACGCACCACGAATACG
Organism: Chthoniobacterales bacterium; assembly: GCA_025935755.1. GTDB lineage: Bacteria > Verrucomicrobiota > Verrucomicrobiia > Chthoniobacterales > UBA10450 > Udaeobacter. The sequence continues at coordinate 10,419 of JAICUQ010000092.1, forward strand.
ACAATCGGAACCGCAAAGTATCCACGACCGAAGCGTATCGCACTCCCCTCGCGAGAACCACGGTTTGGCATTACGACCCGGCCAATAACATCAATCGCATTAACCGCCCCGATGGTGTCGAGGAAACCAAGGGCTACGATGCCCTAAACCGAATCACGTGGCATACGGTTCCTCGACAGCTACCTGGGCAGAACCCAATAAACCTGACCACCCACTTCGATTACAACCCTTCAGGTACGCTTCACAAGGTTACGGATGCAAACGGGCATGATACTACTTTCGACTATGATGCCTCAGACCGGAGGATCACCATGACGTACCATGGTAACAATGGAAGCCAGCAATGGGCTTATGATAACGCTGGCAATCTCAAAAGCCGAACAACCGTCAGCGGCTACAGGCAAGATTTCCTATATGATAATCGGAATCGCAAAACCGGAATGAGCTGGAGTAATGGGGCTGATTCGGCCGACTATAGCTATGATGAGGCAAGTCGGCTCACCACCGCAACGAATCCAAATTCCACCGTAACTCGCGCATATGATGCCGCAGGTCGGCTTGTCCAGGATCAGCAAAATGTCAGCGGTCTCGGCATTAAAAATGTAAATTATCCGTCGTATGACGATGATGGAAGAGTGAAGCAGACGTCGGCGGCTGGCGTGTACGATTATACTTTTGGTTACGACAACGCAGGGCGATTCAAAACCATCTCGACGGGCGGCTCCACGAAGTTCGAATACGATTATGATGCAGCATCTAACGAGACCCATCGTTACACATATTTGAGCGGTGTGACCATCGATCAGATCTATACCCGCGATAGCTTGAACCGAATGGCTAGTCGTGTGCTGAAAAAGAACGGGCAAACCATCCCTGGATCAACCGAGGCTTACACCTACGACCACATGAACCGCCTAACCGAAGTTAATCGGTCTGGCGTGGCGGACAGCTTCAGCTATTACTGGAGCGGCGAACTTTGGACAGCGCAATACGGAGGCGGACCGCACATGCCTTTCAGCGAAGAGCAGGAGCCCGACCTGGATACCACCGACACCATTGACCCCAATGCCAACTATCTTGCACCCGAGACTCCCGAAGCCGAGCCTGTGCCGCCTCCAGACGACTACAGTGAGTTGCCTGGAGGTGGTGCGCCGCCAAATTCACCCGGCGGCCGTTCGGTGACTTACTACCTGGATCGCGCTGGCAATCGAAAACAGATCAATGACAACGTGAATGAGAGTCCAACATACACGTCCAACGCCATCAACCAGTACACCACTGTAACAGGATGCACTATCACCAATGGGGCTGAGCACGAAATCAGCAAGTTCAAAGGGCCGAATGACACGCAGCAGGTCGGTTACAACTACATCAACGATGAACGATTGAGCTCGGTCAATATTCCGGCCCTTAATCCTACTACCACTTACAGCCTGTTCTACGATGCCCTCGGCCGATGCGTGAAACGCACGCTTAACAACACAACGACCTACTATATCTACGACGGCGAAAAACCAATCTTGGAATACAAATCAAACGATCTGACGCATCCACTCAAAAACGTGTACGGCAAAGGAATCGATGAAATTCTGATGCGTACGGAAAATGGGATCAACAGCGGCCAGCCGTTCTATTATTTCCAGGATCATGAGGGAAGCGTGACACATCTCTTCAACCCGAGCGGCAACAAAATAGAGATGTACCGGTACGATGCCTTCGGTGCCCCAACCTTCTACAACGGTGCTGGCAATGAAATCACTTCCACGGCATATAACAATCGCTTCCTATTCACAGGACGAGAGTACGCTGCGACTTACCGAGGGACCTACGTCGCATCACTCGCCTTCTACGAATACCGCGCCCGCGCCTACAACCCAACGCTCGGCCGCTTCATGAGCGAAGACCCGAAGCTGTTCGACGCCGGCGATTACAATCTGTTTCGCTACTGTCACAATGATCCAATCGATTTCACCGATCCAATGGGGCTGGATACCAGGTCAACTGCTATGGCAATAGAAGAAGCAGTTGTCCCTGGGCAATACGAATACAATCAGATGGTAGCTAATTTCCAATCTGGACATTATGGTAATGCGGCCGGTTGGGGGGTCGCCTGGGTTACTAGCAGCGTTGTAGGGGTAACAACTTGTGGAACAAGCACGCGGGTCCAAGCCAGTTTTCGAGCGGTTCAGATTGCAGCATCAGAGAGGCAGGTGGCGGCGGTCCTCGGAAAGTTTGAAAATAACCCCAACTTTCAGCGTGTAGCCGAAAAACTAGGTTTTAAGTCGTTTGATATCCCACGGCACATCTGGAGCAAAATGACGCGAGCTCAGCAGTCGGCTGCCAATACGAAGTTTTTGGACAGAGGAATCGCACGAGGTGGCGATTTTCTGTTCGATAAACCAATCAAGGACATAAATTCGGTTACTGGTGGATTAAGAGAGGAGTTGAATTACTTGACCGCAAAGGGCTTCAAATTGAGTTCGGATGGTTGGAGCATGACAAAATCCGAATCCTTGGTTTTGAGAGTGACAGAGGACGCTAGCACCGCGTCAAAGCACATTCCGCTACCGGAAAGGCCCTAAACCAAGCAAAACAATGAATATGACAATAAATAACATAGCTTTAGAGATTGTAACCATACCACGGAAATTCCATAACAGGGACATGTCTGTGTTCGCCTTGTTGGAAGCAACAGGCTATTTTGGACTACATGATCAGGTTTCGGAGACCGATATTCGAGAAGCACTCGCCCGCGATCCGGCATGTGTTCAAGAATGGATGCAGTACTGCTCGGATAAGCGAACTTCTAGCGGCTGGTATATTAGGTTCAATAATGAGCAGCTATACGAAATTGGATTTTTCGATATCAAAACGGACCATGATACCAATCGCGTGCAATATGAAAATGCCTTAGATGCCTGTGCTGCTTTCATTAAGCGCGAGATAGAGAGCATTCGATCGGATGGGTGAAAGAAAAGGGAATCAAAGTTAAAGGGCATGTTTCCCAAATCTTTTTTTCGAAAGAAAGATAATGCATAAGGCGGCGGCGATCGTTAAGAGAGTGTTCCATGATGTCATCATGATGGGAACACAGAAGGGCGAAGCGCAGCTCTTTAGTTATGCAATGAACTTGGAGGAGAGGCTGCGTGCCACTCACCCGCTCGCCGGGTAAAAACGGGGATTGATTGTTCTTTTGTGAGCGTGCGGGTAGTCCTTTTTTCCCGCATTTTGCTTCATTCTTTTCTGGAAGGATACCAGACTATGCGGTTCGATACATGGTGTCAGGCAGCGTCGATGATATCGTGTTACCGGATTGTTATCGATCGTCCAAAGCTATTTGCCGCGCGGTCTCGTGCAGTTCAAATTGAGCGGTCACTTTGGTTAAGCTCGCACCAAGCACTTCAACTTGTTTCTCCAAACGTGCAATGATCGCGTCTTGTTCCTGCACATGCCTGTGCTCCTTAAGGAATTCGTTTAGCAACATCGCGTTCACCGCATCGTACCGGACGGTGAATGGTTTTCCTTCTTTGTCGCGCAGTACCAGGTCCGGGTTCACTTCAGCTACCTCTTCGGCGATCAAACCAAATTGAGGCGTGTTTTCAGCTTTCCTGGTATCCTGGTGTTTGTAATGAAACGTTACCGGGTTTAACGCCAGAACAGATTCGCTGGCATGATCCATCGATTTAATGTCCTTCTTAAAACGGCGCGAGGAGTTAACCGTGCCGAGCTGCCCGTCGGAATCTATGATGACGTTTAC
>JAICUQ010000060.1 GCA_025935755.1 Chthoniobacterales bacterium
AAGCTGCTGCGGGCAGGGCACTCCCAAGGTTCGCGAAACAGAAACAGCCGGTGTATACATTTGGCTTCGGTCTGGGGAGCGCACGCTTCCAGCGTGCACCCGCCGGCATCTTGCCGGCCACATTGTGTTGGGCAGGATGCCGAGCAGCGCACGCAAAGATGCGTGCGCTCGCCGAATCACCTCGCGATCACCGCTTCAATGGCGGCGCCCAGTTTACTGCATGCGTGTCATCCTGAGCGGAGCGCAGCGGGGTTCCAAGGATCCCCGGACGTTACCTCTAACTGATGCAACGGGATTTGATTCGCTCACTTCCCGTTTCGCTCAGCCCTTTGGTCTTTCCGTGCATGTCGCTGTTTCCCTGGGCCGCTCCGTTCTCGACTTCGCTCACGATGAGAGTGACCTCATCACGCTACCGTCAGTTTGAGTAATTCATCGACTTTCGCAGCGTTTTCCAAATCCATAATGCACTTGCGCAACTGTTCGCACTGCTTTTTGCCGATGACATCGCTGCCGAGCGCCGTGAATTTCACCGCGATTTCTTCCTCGGTCATCGGGTCGCGCGGATCGCCTTTCGGGACGTCGACACGTGTCGAGTATTCTTTCCCATCATTTGTGGTAATCGTGACGCGACTCGGCTGGAATTTCGGAAACAGCGCTTCGAACTCGTCGTTCGCGACGACTTTCACCTTGTCCATGATCGGGATCAGCGATTTATCGAGTACCCGCTCTTCTTTAAATTGCAGCGGCGTCACCATTCCATCGACGAGCCCAACCGCCATGCAATATGGGAGCGAATGATCAGCCGTTTCTTTTGAATCCGGCCGATACTTGTGTGGATCGCCGAGGATATCCGCCGCGCGCGCAATCACTTCGACTTTGATCTCTTTTACGTTGTCTGCCTTGACGTTGTTATCCTTGATCGTTTTCATCATGGCCGTGAGCGGTGCATGACTCAGCGCTTCGATCGGGAAACTCTTCATCCCGCAATCGAGAATTCGATAATGCGATTTCGGCGAGTTTGGTAGATCTTTGATCAAACCTGCGCCATCGAAACTCGCCGGCTGCCCCTTGTATTGCACGTGGCTAAATACTGCGAATAATCCTTCTTTCCCGTCGATCATGTGGTCCGGACCGGAAAAACCTTCGCGCGCGAGCAACGCGCTCTCGGCTCCCATGCGGCCAGCCCACGGATCGACGGTGTTTTTCATATTGGTCAGCTTGCCCGCTGTGACCGCGCCCGGGCAAAATGTTCGCGCGGCGCTGATGCCTATCGCGGACACCATCTGATCGCGCGTGAGATTGAGCACGCGGCCGGCTGCAACCGGTGCGGCGAAAGCGCTCAAGGTTGCGTGATGCCAGCCGTATTCCCGAACTCCGGGACGTCCGATTTCGCAAAGACGCATTTCGATTTCGTAGGCGATGATCGTACCAAGAATTAAGTCCTTTCCGCTCAAGCCTTCGCTTTCACAGAGTGCCAGCGGCGCAGCGATCAGGTCGCTCGGATGACACGGATCGGCCTTCCAGTAGATGTCGTTGTAATCCATCGCGCGGATCATGTGTCCGTTCATGAATGCGGCGTCGACCGGATTTGTCTTGAATCCGGAAACGAACGCGGTGGCTTTCCCGTTGCCGCGGCCTTCGCCGGAGGACGAATCCGCTGTGGCGGACATAGCCCGATGATGCTTCAACAGGATCCTGGCGTCCTCCTGCTGGCTACCACCGAGCGCGCAGCCGATGGAATCGAACCAGAATAATTTCGCTGCCTGAACCGCCTGGGGCGAGAGATCTTCATATTTCAGGCCGCAGGCCCATTCCGCGATGTCATATGAAAGCAGCCGCTTCGATTCAGTCTTTGGATTCGCCATGAGATTCTCCGTTTGATTGTCGCCCACGAAACACACGAATCGAACGAAGACAAATCAAAGCTCTTTCTACGATCCGGCCCAAGTTTCGAACAGGAAGGACAGCGCCAGGTTCGAAAGGCGATTTCCCGAGAGGCCGAACAGATCCTCCGCCGGCTCGCTCGCCTAAAGAAGTCTTGACGAGCGTTCCCCGCCGAGACTTCGATTGCGGCATGAAAACAAGACAATTCGTTCTGGTCGTTTGTGCCCTGGTTGGGCTGACGTCGGCGCTGGCTGCCGACGTCAATGAGAACGCGATCCGTGACGCCGATGCGCAGTGGTCAAAAGTCGCTGCGGCCAAAGATCTCGATAAAACGGTGGCGTTTTACACCGACGATGCGGTTGTGCTTCCGCCGAACCAGGCTGCAGTCATGACAAAGGACGGCATTCGCAATTTGTGGAAAGGCTTTCTCGACAGCTTGACGGACATCAGGTGGAAAACTACTCGCGTGGAAATGGCGAAGTCCGGCGACATGGGATATTTGATCGGCACCTACGAGATGACGCTGAAAGACGGCACCAAAGATCGGGGCAAGTACTGTGAGGTTTGGAAGAAACAAGCCGACGGCAAATGGAAGGTCAGCGCCGACATGTTCAGCTCTGATTTGTCAGCGCCTGGTGCGCCGGCGTCCACGGGCGCCACGGAAAAGAAATAGAACGATTGGCATCAGGCGGGACTTCGGAGCCAGCGGCGTTAAGGAAACGGCATAAAGCAGGTTTGCTCATAAGCCAACGCTGTGGCAAAAGCAGGGGCGTGAATCCCCAAGGGTTCTTCCCAGAGCTTAGACGGCGCAACGGTTACAGCCTCGCCGTCGCACAGGCGTCGCTGGCCCGTTGCTCGTCTAGAGGGGCTAGTGATTAGAGATGTCCTCCGCTACGTCATCGGAAGTTAAGTTGGAGATCGGGCATGTGCTGTTCATCGACATCGTCGGCTATTCGCAACTCCTGATCACGCAACAGAGCGAACATCTGGAGACACTGAAGAGGATTGTACGCGGCACTGCCGAGTTCCGTGCCGCTGAAGCCGAAGGAAAACTGTTGCGATTATCGACAGGTGACGGCGGAGCGCTGGTATTTCGAACAACTCCCGAGGCGCCGGTGTTGTGCGCGCTCGAAATCGCGAGGGAATTGAAAAATCATCCCGAGCTCCCAGTGCGAATGGGAATTCACAGTGGACCGGTGAACGCGATCACCGATCTAAATGAACAGGCAAATATTGCCGGCGCCGGCATCAACATCGCGCAACGGGTGATGGATTGCGGGGATGCCGGCCACATTCTGCTGTCGAAACACGTCGCCGAGGATCTTGAGCATTATCCCCGCTGGCAGCCCTACCTTCACGATCTTGGCGAATGTGAAGTGAAGCACGGGTTGCGCGTTTCAATCGTAAATCTCTACAACGAGGGCATCGGGAACGAAGCGTTGCCTGCGCGTCTAGCAGCGCAGAAGCGATCCCCTGACAAGCGAAAGAAGTCGAATGGCTTTCGGACCGTACTCATCGCGGCGATTGTTTTGATCGGTATCGGTATTCCGGCGATAAGTTTTGCGCCGGCAATCCTGAAGGCGCTGCGATCGTCAACGAGTAGCGACAAAACGGCGTCCTCACCATCAATCCCGGAAAAAAGCATTGCTGTACTGCCGTTTGAGAATCTAAGCGACGACAAGCAGAACGCGTTTTTTGCCGATGGAGTTCAGGACGAAATCCTGACAAATTTAGCCAGAGTCGCTGATCTCAAAGTGATCAGCCGGACCAGTGTGTCGCAATACAAGGACACGGCATCACGTAATCTGCGAGATATTGGTCGGGCGCTGGGAGTTGCTCACGTTCTGGAAGGCAGTGTCCAGCGGATCGCCAATAAAGTTCGCGTAAATGCGCAGCTAATTGATGCACGCAATGACGCACATCTCTGGGCGCAAACGTACGACCGCGATCTGGCGGATGTGTTCGCAATTCAAAGTCAGATCGCAGAAACCATCGCCACGCAACTGCAGGCCCACTTATCAGCTAATGAAAAAGCCCGGATGGAAAAGCCGGCTACCACCGACCCGGTCGCTTACGATCTTTATCTCCGAGCCCGGCAATTGGATGATTTGTCCAACGATCCGGACGCAAAGGGAAGCCTGCTCCAGGGCATCAGTTTGCTGGAGGAAGCCGTGAGGCGCGATCCGAAATTCTATCGGGCGTACTGTCTGATGTGCGAAACGCATCTCGACCTCTATTGGGAGGGGTTTGACCATAGCGATCAGCGCCGCGAAATGGCACGCGTCGCTCTCGAAAAGGCCGAAGCGCTCCAGCCGGATGCGGCGGAAGTGCACTGGATGAAGGGGGTCTACGCTTACCACGGATTTCGCGAGTACGATCGGGCATTGGCAGAGCTGAAGATGGCGATGCAACTCCTGCCTAACGAGGCGCGCCTTTATGTCCTGGCTGGCGCGATCGATCGCCGGACCGGCCGTTTTCCAGAAGCGGATGTCAACTTCAAGCGCGCAGTGGAACTGGATCCCCGCAATTTCCTCGTCTTGATGGAGGCTGGTTCGACGTTTCAGGGGACGCGCCGCTACGCGGAAGGAAAGGATTTGTATGAACGGGCTTTAACCATCCTGCCCGACGATCCCTTCGCTACGTTTCAGTTGGGATTCAATTCATTCGCGCAGACCGGCAATCCCGCTGACTTGAAGCAGCCATTGAATATGATTGCGGAACAAGGCCGGGAAGCAGCGCGCAGTGTAGCCTTCCCTATGCTGGTAAGCAGTTGGATTCAGCGGAATAAAAGCGAAGCCGAAAAAGCGCTCGCGCTTATTCCTCCCGAAGGCGTCTCCAACAGTTTTGATGAAGCCTTGTTGCCTCGCGAATATTGTGTTGGGCGCACCGCCTGGCTGTTCGGGGACAAAGAGGCCGCACAGACGGCCCTAACGGCCGCCAGAGCAATCTTCGAGCGCACGACGCGGGAGCAACCCGATTACGCGCAGGGCTGGTGTTACCTCGGTCTAACGGATGCGATGCTTGGCCGGTGCGACGAAGCAATCCGGGAAGGAAAACGCGCCACTGAAATTCTTCCGTTCACTAAAGACTCATGGACTGGGTCCGTTTGGATAAGCTACCTGGCGGCGATTTACACCTGGTGCGGGGATAAAGACGCGGGTCTACAACAACTCAAAACAGCAGCCGAGCTTCCAACCGGCATTACCTACGGTGAGCTGAAGAGCAGCCCCGACTGGGACAGCCTGCGGGGCGATCCGCGCTTCGAGCAAATTGTTCAGTCGCTGGGACCGGACAAGGAATTAACACCACGGATGACTCGGATGAAGAGATGAAACTCCACGAACCACGAAGGTGAAATCAGGCACCCTCTTTGCCGAACTGAAGCGACGCAATGTTTACAAAGTTGCCGTTGCGTATGTTGTCGTTGCGTGGCTGCTGATCCAGGCGGCTTCGATCCTTTTCCCGACTTTCGATGCGCCGCCGTGGGCGATGAAGGTCCTTGTTGCGGTGCTGGTCCTCTGTTTTCCGGTAGCGCTCGTTTTGTCATGGGCGTTCGAGATCACCCCGGAAGGAATCAAACTCGAATCGGAGATCGCTGCAAAAAAATCGATCACCCGGAAAACAGGCCGCAAGATTGTCGGCCTAACGATTGCGGTGGCCATTGTCGCCGCCGGGTTACTCGTATTTCAGATGGCAGGGCGCGACCGGTGGGCACACCGGTCTGCTGAAGGAAATCCTGAAGGCGGACGGCCTGGCAGTCCGCCCCTACCAATTCCTGCTAAAAGTATCGCGGTGCTCCCATTCGATAACCTGAGCCGCGATCCGGACAACGCTTATTTTTGCGAAGGCGTGCAGGATGAGATTCTCACCCGGCTGGCGAAGGTCGCCGATCTTAAAGTGATATCGCGCACCTCGACTCAACACTTCAAAAGCGCGCCGGACAACATTCCGGAGATCGCGAAGAAACTCGGAGTCATGCACATCCTTGAAGGCAGTGTGCAAAAGGCCAGCGGTCAGGTGCGCGTAAATGTGCAACTCATCAACGCCATGACCGATGCGCATCTCTGGGCCGATACGTTCGATCGAAACCTAACGGATATCTTCGCCGTAGAGACCGAGATCGCGAAAGCTATCGCCGAAGTGCTGCAAGCAAAGCTGACTGGATCCGAGAAAACTTCAATGTCGAACAAGCCGACAGAGAATCCGGAAGCCTACGAGCTCTACCTGAAAGGTCGATTCTTCTGGAACAAACGCACTGCGACGGATCTCTGGAAATCCATCGAGTTTTTCAACCAGGCCATCGAAAAAGATCCGGGGTACGCCTTGGCTTATGCCGGTGAGGCGCAGGCGTGGAGTCTCCTCTCGGCTTATAATGGCGCTTCACCGGCGGATTCCTACCCTCAAGCGGAGGCATTCGCGAGAAAAGCGTTGGCGCTCGACGCGAACTGCGCCGAAGCGCTCGTTGGATCGGGCTCGTTCAAGGCGCGTTACCAGTTTGATGTACGGGGCGCGTTGAAAGATTATGAGCGAGCGATTCAGCTGAACCCGAACGATTCTACCGCTCATCACTGGCTCGGCGGAGACTGCTTTGCGGCTACAGGCCAGCACGCCCGCGAAGTGGCGGAATTGAAACGCGCCCTGGAGCTCGATCCGCTATCGTTGATCATCAACAGTAATCTCGGTGTCGCTTACAACCGCGCTGGGCGTTTTGAGGAGGCGGTCGCGCAGTTCCGGAAAGCAGTCCAGATGGACGACAGGTTTTATCCCGCGCACCGGGAGTACGCGCTGGCTTTGGAGCTGCAGGGTAAAATTCCCGAAGCCATTTCGGAGTATGAAAAGGCAGCCGCGCTGACGGACGACCCTATTCCACTGGGAGCGCTCGGCCGCATTTATGGAATCACCGGCCGAAAAGATGAAGCGCAGAAAATCCTGGCGCAATTGCAAGGTTTACGAGCGCAACGGTACACCGCTGCGTATTCATTGGCCCTGGTTGCTTTGGGCCTCGGTGATAAGACCGAAGCACTCCATTGGCTGGAGGAAAGCTACCGCGAGCGTGATGGCGATTCGATTGGAGTCATCCGTGTTGATCCGCTGCTCAGATCCCTGCGCGGGGATCCGCGTTTCGAAGCCTTGGCTGAAAAGATTGTTCCGGCGCGATTGTTCGAATCCACGACCGCTTTCAAATGAACGACTGGATTGGGTTCGAGCTTTTTAAATTACCACTTCGCATTCGCGCGGTGCTGGCTGGTTGGTCCAGACCGCCTTGGCCGCAATGGGTTGGCGTGGGCGGACTGTTTGTTCAAAACATTACGTAATCCGTTTTCAACACACCCGGTTCGTAACCAATCCGATGGCCTCACGCAATTTTTTCACGGAACTAAAGCGGCGCAACGTTTACAAAGTTGCAGTCGCTTATCTGGTGGCGAGCTGGCTCGTTGTCCAGATTGCCACCCAGGTATTTCCTTTCTTCGACATACCCAACTGGGCCGTTCGGCTGGTCGTCTTAATCCTTATTCTTGGCTTCCCGGCGGCTCTTATCTTTTCGTGGGCTTTTGAGATCACGCCCGAAGGGATCAAGCGAGAATCGGAGATAGGACCCGGTAAGTCCGTCACCCGAAAGACTGGACGGAAGCTCGTTGGCCTCACCGTGGCGCTGGCTGTTATTGCCGGGGGCTTATTCGTCTTCCAGCTAGTCCGACCCAAGCCGGAGGTAGAAAAGGCCGGCGCAACCCAACGGTCGAGAGAAGTAAAGGCGCAAATTAGTCCCAAATCTGTAGCGGTGCTGGCTTTCGACAATCTGAGCGATGACAAGGGGAGCGAATATTTCTCCGATGGAATCAGCGAAGAGTTACTAACTGTCCTGCAAAAGATTCCCGGTTTGCACGTTGCCGCGCGCACGTCCGCTTTTTCCTTTAAAGGCAAGCACGCTACAGCACAGGAAATTGGAGAAAAACTGGGTGTCGCCCATTTAGTCGAAGGAAGCGTGCGCAAGGCGGGCGACGTCGTACGCATTGCAGCCAGGCTAACTCACGCCAACACGGGTGAAGAACAATGGTCGGAGAATTACACACGGAATTTGAAGGATGTCTTCGCCGTTCAAACCGAGCTTGCCCAAACGATCGTCGAAAAGTTGCGAGGACAGCTCACCGGAGCTGCTGACAACGCGACAACCAAAGCACAGATCCAGGCGGAAGTGCACGCGGCGGAAAAGGGCGGAACGAAAAACGTCGAGGCACACGAAGCGTATTTGCAAGGCCGCTTTTTTCTCAATCGCCACTCAGAAAAAGAAACAGATCAAGCCCTTGCCGCTTTTGAACGCGCGGTACAGTTGGATCCCAAGTTCGCGCTCGCGTGGGCAGGGCTGGCTCAGACCCATGTTTGGGATTGTAACTATGGCACCGAAGGTGGCCAGAAAGGCTTCAACGCCCATCTGGCCGCTGCCCGCGAGGCGGTGGAAAAGGCTCTCGCCATCGAGCCGGATTTGCCAGAGGCGTTGTCTGCGCGGGCGATGATCGAAACAAATTTCGATTATAACTGGAAAGGCGCGGCAGAGACATTGCACAAGGCTCTTGCTCTGGCTCCGCAGGATCCGGCGCTGCTGATGGAGGCAGGAAATCTCGCGCAAGCTCGCGGCGAATCGAGGCCGGCTATCGAATTTTTCCGGAGAGCGGTCGCGTCAGACCCGGTAAATGCCCAGGCCCTGGCGTTTCTGGCAACCGGTTTATCAGCGGCAGGACGCGAGCAGGAAGCGCGGACGGAATATGCGCGCGTCATTGAACTGAATCCGTCGGCGCCGAATTCCCATGCTGGAGTAGGCTTGACTTATCTCTTGGAGGGTAAGTTTGAAGAAGCAGCCGTAGCCGCGCAAAAGGATGCGGCTGATTGGGCGCGATTGCTCATCGTGAGCTGCGCTCGCTGGGGGCAAAAGCGAGTTTCCGACTCCGATGCGGCACTGGGGGAGTTAATCGCAAAAGTCGGCGAAACCGGTGCGTATCAGATTGCCGAGGTTTACGCCTATCGGAATGACAAGGATCATGCGTTTGAATGGTTGGAACGCGCACGCCGGCAACGCGACGCCGGCCTGCCCGGTTTGCGCACAGATACGCTGTTAGCAAATCTTCATAACGACCCGCGGTGGGATGCATTTTTGCGCAGAATGAGCCTTGCCGACGACCAACTGAAATGAAGAGCAGCAACTTCTTCTCCGAGTTAGAGCGCGAAAGCGGATCAACTAATCGATGAGCGTGAATGCTGAACAACGCAAACTGGCTGCGATCATGTTTACCGACATGGTAGGCTACAGCTCTCTTTCGCAGCGCGATGACAGGCTGGCCCTTGAGTTATTGGAGGAGCATCGTGAGCTACTCCGAAAAATCTTCGCGGAATTCAACGGCATGGAAATAAAGACGATTGGTGACGGCTTCCTGGTCGAGTTCAACAGCGCGTTGGAAGCTGCGCAATGCGCGATTGCGATTCAACGAGCATTAGCCAAACGCAACGCCGATGCTGCCGCCGAACGCCAAATCCAGGTCCGAATCGGCGTTCACATAGGTGACGTGATTCATCGTGGCGGAGATGTTTACGGCGATGGAGTGAACATCGCCTCGCGTATCGAGCAGCTGGCGGGCGCAGGCGGGATTTGCGTGTCGATGGATGTCGAACGCCAGATTCGTAATGCGGTGGAGACGCGCTTTGAGAAACTCGCGCCCACCGAATTGAAGAACATTTCCGTTCCGATGGATTTGTTTCGAATTGTGTTGCCGTGGGAACGGCAAGGGGGACGTGCCACCACACACGAAATTCGCGAGAAACGCGCCTCGTTTCCAACCAGCGCAATCGTTGTGTCAGGAATTTTTCTGATCATTGTGATTGCGCTCGGCTGGTGGTGGATAGCCGGCTCACATACTAATCTGGCGTCGTCCCGTGTGGAGGGCGGAGGTCCCGCGACGCCGAACACACGAACGCTCGCAGAAGCTCCACCCTCCATTCCCGAAAAAAGCATCGCGGTATTGCCTTTCCAAAACCTGAGCGACGACAAGAGCACGGGTTACTTCAGCGATGGCATCACGGAGGAAATCCTCAATGCGCTTGCACAGATTCCCGGCTTGAAAGTGGCGGCGCGCCGGTCGGCTTTCCAGTTCAAAGGCAGCGATCTTGATCTAGCTAAAATCGGACAAACACTCGGGGTGGCACATATTCTTGAAGGAAGCTTGCAGAAAGCCGGCGATCAGGTGCGGATCAACGTACAGCTCGTCGACGTGAAAAACGGGTTGCAGGCATGGTCCGAAAAATACGACCGCAAACTCGATAACGTTTTCGCCGTCGAAGACGAAATCGCCAAGGCAATCGCGACGCAATTGCGCGTTCAGCTCACGGGTGGCGCCGGTCAGCCACTGGTTGTTGACAGCACGAACAACCTGAAAGCACATGAACTGTACCTGCGCGGACTGAGTTTGCTGGCCGCGAGAGGCCCAGCATTGCTCGAGGCGCGGGATTCATTTCAAGAGGCGGTAGGCCTCGATACCGGTTACGCCCAGGCGTGGGGCGCATTGGCCGTGGCAGAATTCCTTCTCCCTTCTTATGGGCTCGACTCGTTTGACGCTTCGCTACCCAGGGCTGACTCCGCCGCAAAACGCGCTCTCTCACTCGATTCCAACACGGCGTCCGCATACGTCGCAACCGGGATGGCAAATTATTTTCACTGCCGATGGGCGGACGCGGACCAGGCATTTCGCCGCGCGCTTGTGCTTGCGCCTGGTGACGCTGAAGCGGTCAATCAATACGCGCAATTTCTATCGACTATTGGCCAGCTTGAGCCCAGCTTGCGCGAGATCGAGCGCGCTCAGCAGCTCGATCCATTGTCGCCTATCATCGGCGTCATCCATGCCGGGGTACTTGCTGTGTTGCGGCGTGACGCCGCCGCAGAGCTACAAATCAAAAGCGTTCTTGCGGCGCACCCGGACTTCGCGCCAGCGCTTACTTGGGGCGCTGTTCAGTACATCGATCGCAAAATGTACCCGGAGGCGGAAGTGCTGCTACGTTCGTTAGGCAAACTCAATGGTCAAAATGGAGATGCCAAAGCGTTGCTTGCCCGCGGTATGGCCGACCCGGACCAGCGAGTCGCAGCCGTAAATAGCCTCGAAGCTTCGCCGGATAATGCCGACATCCGGCGGGACGCGATCTGGTACGCATTCTATCTCATCTCATTGGGAGAACGTGGCCGCGCCCTGGATGAGCTGGAAATTTACGCGACCAAGCTCAACAGTGCTTTTGTGCCCTGGCTGTGGAATCGCGGTTTCGATCCGTTGCGTGACGAACCGCGTTTCAAGGCGGTTCTTGCCAAACTTGCGCTGCCGTATACGCCTCCAGCTGTCACGGAGCCATGAGCAACAGGCCTTCGTTCTTGTTGGAGCTGAAGCGGCGCAACGTTTACAAAGTTGCAGTCGCATATGCAATTGTCGGCTGGCTCTCGATCCAAATCGCCACGCAGGTGTTTCCATTCTTGGAGATTCCCAATTGGGTTGTGAGGCTGGTGATTGTGGCCGTTGCGATTGGATTCCCAATTGCACTCGTCATCGCGTGGGCGTTCGAGCTCACACCATCGGGATTGAAGCGAACGGAAGATGTCGATCTTTCTGGTGAGCGTGTTCCGAAAAAGCACGCATGGATTGTTGTGGTGATCGTGGGGGCCGTGCTGTCGGTCGGTCTGTTTTTCTTCGGCCGTTACTCAGCACAAACGCCTAGATCGACCGAGGCTGCGACAAATGCATCGATCCCACAGAAATCGATTGCAGTGTTGCCATTTGAAAACTTGAGCGACGACAAGAACGCCGCTTATTTCGCTGACGGCATCCAGGATGAAATTCTGACGAAGCTTGCTGGCATTGCCGATTTGAAAGTGATCTCGCGCACCTCCACCGCGAAATACAAAAGCAAGCCGGAAGATCTAAAAACAGTTTCGCAACAGCTCGGCGTTGCCACGGTTCTGGAAGGCAGTGTTCAGAAAGCTGCCGATAAGGTGCGAGTTAATGTGCAGCTCATCGATGCCCGCGCCGACTCTCATCTCTGGGCCAAGACCTACGACCGCGATATCAAAGATGTCTTTGCCGTTGAGAGCGAAGTCGCGCAAGAAATCGCCGATTCCCTTCAGGCGAGACTGTCCCCGGCCGAAGTGAACACGCTCGCCACGGCGCCGACCAAGGACACCGCGGCGTATGATCTGTTTCTGAAAGGCGAGTATGAGGAACGCCTGGCCGATAGTTCGCTGAAGCCGGAGTCGTTTGATCAGGCAGCTGCCTGGTACCGCCAGGCCATTGCGCGCGATCCGAACTTCGCGCTCGCGATGGCTCGTCTCGTACAGAACCGCATCGCGTATCATTGGTTCGTTGAGCAAATGAGCGAAGCGGAGCTGGCACAGGTTCGGAGCATGGCCGAGCAGGCCGTCGCTCTCGCGCCTAATCTCGCCCAAGTCCACGTCGCGCTCGGCCAGTTTTATTACCATGGCTATCGGCAATACGACCAGGCGCTCGTAGAGTTCGACCGCGCGTTACAGTTGCAACCGAACGCTTCCGCTGCCCTGGAGTATTCGGGTTATGTCCATCGCCGTCAGGGGCAATGGGAACATTGTCTGGCCGAACTCAAACGAGCCCTCGAAGCGGATCCGCGCAACGCCTCGCTCGCGGCAAATGTCTCTAACACGTACATCCCATTGCGGATGTGGAAAGAAGCCGCTCGCGCCGCCAGGCATTCGCTCGAATTAGATCCTTATGCCGTCGATGGCATGCGCACATTGATCGGGGGTATTCTCGGCGGAAGCGGTGACATAAACGAAGCGCAGCGGGTGCTGGCAACTTTTCCGGCAGAGAACAAGGTCCTTGTAAACTCTACCTTCGGCAATGTCCGGGACATTACAGGTGATCGGGCTTATCTTTTCGTTCTCGCGCGGGATTTCGCGTCGGCGCTGAAGGTCTGGGAAACTGCTGGGAGCACTGCCGTCGATGAACGGCGCCGGTTGTCCGCCAGAGTCGCGATCCGAGTCCTCGGCGGCGATCTCACTGGCGCACAAGCTGAAGCGGAGAAAGCCAGACAGCTGCTGGAGGAGAGATTGCGCGAACTGCCTAACGACATTTCTTCGATGACGCAATTGAGCTGGGTTTACCTCGCGCTCAAACGCAATGGCGACGCTCTCAAACTCGCGCGGCAAGCTGCCGACCTGTTACCGCCCGAGAAAGATGCGGTCGTTGGTAATGAGCTTCTAACCGGCCTCGCCGAGATTGAAGCTCGCACCGGCGCTACCGCCGAAGCGGTCGCCATTCTGCGCGGACAACTCTCGGTTCCTGCTGGCGGAAGCGTCTCGATCGCGCGCCTGAAAATCGATTCGGTGTGGGACCCGATCCGCAATGATCCCGGCTTCCAACGACTGCTCGTGGGTAAGGAGCTGGTTGGACCTAACAAGTAGTCATGTCTGCCGGGAATTCATCCGACGTGAAACTTGAGATCGGGCACGTCCTCTTCATCGACATTGTTGGTTACTCCAAACTGCTCATCACTGAGCAGACTGCACAGATTCAGAAGTTGAAGGAAATTGTGCGCGGAACGCAACAAGTGCGCCTGGCGGAAGCAGAAGGCAAACTGCTGCGCTTGCCAACTGGCGATGGTGGTGCGCTTGTCTTTCGCACCAATCCGGAAGCGCCGGTTTTGTGCGCTTTGGAAATTGCCACGGCGCTGAAAGATCATCCGGAACTTCACGTGCGCATGGGGATTCACAGTGGCCCGGTCAATGAAGTTACCGATCTGAACGCGCAAGCGAACATCGCGGGTGCTGGCATCAACATCGCCCAGCGGGTGATGGATTGTGGTGATAGCAGACACATTCTTCTAAGCCGCCGTGTAGCAGAGGACCTCGAACATTATCCGCGCTGGAAGCCTTATCTGCATGAGTTAGGCGAATGCAAGGTCAAACACGGCGAAATCATTTCGCTGGTCAATTTCTACGCGGAGGAGGTGGGTAACTCGCAACGGCCTCAGAACATCAGGGGCGCTGCTCCGGCCAAATCCGTCGCAGTGCTGCCGTTCGTGAATATGAGCGCCGACAAGAACGATGAGTACTTGAGCGACGGTATGACCGAGGAACTAATAAACTCGCTTGCCAAAGTACCAGGGCTACGCGTGCCGGGCCGGACTTCTTGTTTCGCTTTCAAGGGCAAAAGCGAAGAGGACATCTTTCGTAAAGTTGGCGATCGGCTGCGCGTGGGCACGGTCTTGGAAGGAAGCGTGCGCAAAGCCGGCGACAAACTGCGCGTGACCGCTCAACTCATTAATGTAAGCGACGGTTATCATCTCTGGTCCAAGAATTACGACGGTGATGTGAAGGACATTCTCAACTTTCAAAGCAACGTCGCCGAGCAAGTCGTGCAAGCCTTGCAGGTGCATCTTGGCGCCGAAGCGGCGCGCGCATTATCAAGAAAGCCGACCGAAAACCCGGAAGCTCACCGCCTGTATCTGCTGGGGCGCTACGAGTTCGCCAAGTACACGCAAGCCGGCTGGAATAATGCGATCCGTTATTACGAGCAGGCGCTGAAACTGGACCCGGAATACGCGTTACCTTACTGCGGACTCGCTGACAACTACGCTTACATGGGAAGCGCGGTGATGCCGGGGAAAGAAGCTAATACCAAGGTAAAGGAGTTTGCCCAAAAGGCGCTGGCGCTTGATCCGGAACTGGCGGAGGCGCGTATGTCCTTCGCACTTGCACTCGTCGCCGCTTACGACTGGCGTGGTGGTTTGAAAGAATTCGATCGGGCGCTCGAATTGAATCCGAATCTGGCCTTCGCCTACGAACTACAGGCCTGGACTTTGACCGGCCTCGGGCGATTCGATGACGCCATTGCGAAAGACAAGAGAGCGATCGAACTCGATCCGCTGAATCCGTTTTTCCAAATGAGCTTGAGCTTCTTCCTGTATTGGGACCGCCATTATGACGACGCGATCGCGCAAGCCAGGAAGACGCTGGAAATGGATCCGAATTCAGCGATTGCCCAAGTTTTGTTAGGCCTCTCTTTCCTAAAGAAGGGCGACACGGCCAGCACGATCGCGGAGTTGCAAAAAGCTAAAGCGCCGAATCCCGGAGCCTGGTATCAAGGCTACCTCGGCTACGCTTACGCGATTTCCGGAGAACGCGCGAAAGCCGAGCAAGCCTTGCGCGAACTCGAAGACCTTGCAAAACGTCAATACGTCAGTCCGACAGCATTCGCGACGATCTATCTCGGACTCGGCGAAAAGGAAAGTTGTTTGGATTGGTTGGAAAAATGTTATGAGCAGCAAGACAGCGCCTGCTGGTACCTGAAGATTGACCAGATCTACGACAGCATCCGCGGCGAACCGCGCTTTCAGGCGCTGGTGGAGAAGATTTTTCACGAAACTCAGTGAAGATGGACAATTTCTTCGCCGAGCTGAAGCGGCGTAATTCTGAATTTACATGACGCCCTTTGAACATGTCACCGCGCTCTTCTCGTTCGTTTACGCTTTGGCGCTCACGCACCTGCTCGCTCGCATCGCTGAACTGATCGTCGCGCGCGACCGGGTGAAATTTTCCGGATTGCTCGCGCTGGGAATGATCAATGCGATTCTGGTCGTCTTCGCCAACTGGTTGTCCCTTTGGGATCTTCACGGGATCACGTCCTGGAGCCTGGCTTCCATAACCGTTCAGTTCCTCTTCGCGATCAATGTGTTTCTGATTTGCGTGTTAGTCGGACCTAAAACTCACGATGACGGATCGATTGACCTGGAAGATTTCTACTGGCGCCAGCGGCGGTATTTCTATGGCGCTCTCGTGGCCTGCGCCGTGTTGTCATTGTTCGCCAACCTCGACTACCTGAAAACAGCGAATGCCGCGCTTTTCTTAAAGGAAAATTTAACCGTTCTCCCAATGTTCATTCCAACCCTGACCGGACTAATTTCTCGTAAACGATGGGTCCAATGGGCAGCGGGCCTCTGCTATCTGGCCATGATACTTGGATACACGATCGCGTTCTGCAGCACATTGAGATGACGGGAACTGCCGCTTGCGAACGATCTTGAATTTTCTGCAGCTTTTTTACCCCTTGTCGTAAACAACCTTATTGGTGAACTTTTTCCCGTTCTCGTTCACGCCGTGAACCGTGACCGCGCGCGATTTGCCATCCTTTGAGACCTCAATCGTGCCTGTCCACATTACCTTGCCATTTTTCATCGTGGTGATGTCGTTGGTTCGCTCGTTGACCACCTTATAGGCGGCGGCGTCCCAGGCCAGATTCCCTTTCGACGGGTAAGCCTTCCCGTCAAATTTCCCGATCCACACGCCATGCCTCGGTTTTCCATCCTTGTCCAGGCCCTCTACGGTTATCTTGATCTTGTCTCCCTGCTCAGCGTAAACGACGGTCGTGTTCTTGCCCATTCCCGGCTCCAACTTCGACTTCGCTTCATTCAGCTTCCACGTCCCCATTTGCGGGTTTGCTGCAAAACAGACTGCCGTCGCTGCAACCGAGAGAGCTGTAATGACTGCTGCAGTTCCAGTTTTCATATGTGCCGGATTCCGGCAGAAATGGCGTCAGGCGTCAATAACAATTGCAAGCTGTTTTCGTGCAGCAAGAAATTGCCGAATTGCTCCCGGTATGTGTGGAAACCGTTTGACAGTTGGAGTAGGGCAGGCGCTCCGGTTGCCCTGCAATCCACATCGCTTGAAGGTGCTGTGTGGCACAAGATCGCAGGGCGAATCCGAAGAATTTTTTTGGCGAACTAAAGCGCCGCAACGTCTATAAAGTTGCCGTAGCGTACATGGTCGCCGGCTGGGCTCTCGCTCAAGGCGTCGCGCAGGTGCTACCCATTTTTGCCGTTCCGAACTGGGTCATTCAGCTACTTGTGGTGCTCATCATACTGGGCTTGCCGGTCGCGCTCGGTTTAGCGTGGGCGTTCGAGCTGACGCCCGAGGGGCTCAAGCGCACGGAAGAGGTTGATGAAGTCGCAGCGGCTCGGCGCAAGAAACGCGCCTGGATTTATGTGGTGATTACCGGTGCGTTGGTATCGGCTGGATTATTTTTCCTCGGCCGTTATAGCGCCATCAACACAACGCCTCGGCAGGGCGGGCCGGGTACAGGAATCCAGCAGAAGTCGATCGCGGTTCTGCCGTTTCAAAATTTGAGCGATGATAAACAAAACACCTACTTCGCTGACGGAGTGCAGGATCAAATCCTAACGAATCTGGGAAGGGTCTCCGATCTCAGAGTCATCAGTCACACCACGGTCCGCCAGTACAAGAGCGGCGTGCCGCGCAATCTACGCGAGATTGGTAAACAACTCGGCGTTACTCACATTCTTGAGGGTTCGGTTCAACGTGCAGGTGATCGGCTGCGCATCGCCGCCCAATTGATTGATGCCCGGACCGATTCACAAGTCTGGGCTGAGACGTACGACCGAACCGCTGCCGATTTGTTTGCGATCCAAAGCGAGCTCGCGGAATCCATCGTTGCTCAGCTGCAGGCAAAACTCTCGGCTGAACAGAAAGCGCGGATTGAGGAACGGCCCACGCAAGATTTGGTCGCGTTCGAACTGTACCAGCGCGCGAAGCAAATCGTCGACAGCTATCTCATTGCCGACGACGTTCGGGCCGCGTTGCTGTCCGCTTTGGAATCGCTGGATCAGGCAATAAAACGCGATCCCGGGTTTGTGTCCGCATATTGCTATGTCGCGCGCGCGAACGATCTACTCTACTTTTTCGATCTCGTTCCTACACGGGATCGCATCCATTTCGCTGAAGCAGCGGTAAAAGCGGCGCTTCGACTTCGTCCGGACTCCGCCGAAGCGCATTTTGCGATGGCTGACTTTCTGTTCCGTTGCCACCGTGACTACGACGGTGCCCTGAAGGAACTCGCGATCGCGCGTGCTGGTCTGCCGAATGACACAGCGTTCTTCATTCTTTCAGGCTACATCAACCGCCGTCGCAACAATTGGTCTCAAGCGCAGCAAGACTTCTCTACGGCCGTCGCGCTCGACCCGCGAAACCCGAATGCGTACAACCTGCTGGCAGATACGCATAACCTGCAACGAAAGCATTTACTGGCGGCGCAGGTTTACGATCGCGTGCTGGCTGCGGGAGAGCGCAAACCGATTGTATTTTATCGCAGGGACTCAGCCATTTTCAACGGAACAGGGAACTCAACAGAGATACGCGATGTGTTAGCCAAAAATCCGGACATGGATGTAGGCGGCGGACAAACACCGTTCCGAGTGCTGTTCGCTTTAATCGACCGTAATTTTGCCGAAGCGGAACGCGTGCTTGCTGTTTCACCGCGCGAGGATTTCCAGGATATCGATTACAGCTTCTACTACCCGAAGGCGTGGTTCGAAGCGATGATTGCCAGAGCAAAGGGAGATTCTGCAGCTGCCAACTCTGCCTTCACCGCGGCGCGCGCAATTTTGGAGCAGAGACTGGCGATTAAGTTTGAGGACGCGCGCACGATAGCCGTTCTCGCACAGGTGGACGCCGGTCTCGGCCACAAAGAATTGGCCATTCAAGAAGGGCAACACGCTGTGGATTTAATGCCACTTTCCAAAGATGTTTACGATGGCGCATTGGTGCTTGAGGGATTGGCGCAGGTCTACACGTGGACCAATGACCCTGATCGCGCGATCGAATTGTTGCAAAAGCTGGCCGCAATGCCGAGCTACGTTAACTACGCTCGACTCAAATTGCTTCCCTTGTGGAATCCGCTGCGGGGCGATCCCCGTTTCCAGAAGATCGTTGACTCACTCGCGCCCAAAGATCAAAACAAGTAAACTGGTGCGATGAACCCGAAGATATTCTTCGGCGAACTGAAACGGCGTAACGTTTACAAGGTCGGAGTCGCCTACGCGGTCGTGGCCTGGCTTTTGATTCAGGTCGCAACGCAGGTGTTTCCATTCCTTGATATTCCGACTTGGATGATTCGACTCATCATTATCATGTCAGCGCTCGGTTTTCCCATCGCGCTAATCATCGCATGGGCATTCGAGCTCACACCGGAGGGAATCAAGCGAACTGAAGATGCCGACGCGGCACGGCAACGTTCGCGCGGCGGCGTTTGGATCGCGGTTATTGTGGTCGCTGCGGCACTTTCGTTAGGGCCTTTCTTTCTCGGTCGGTACACGGCTGGGCGTGCCACGTCTCGACCCGTAACGCAGCCGGAGGCGAGGCCGGGCTTTCAAAGCGAGGCGGCTAAAACCTTTTCGGAGAAATCGATTGCTGTGCCGCCACTGGTGAATACAAGCGGCGATGCCAGCAACGAATATTTTTCGGCCGGTCTGTCCCAGGAATTGATTGCGGTTCTCGCAAAAATTCCCGAGCTGAAGGTAATCGGCTGCAGCTCGTCTTTTTTCTTCAAAGGGAAAGTGAGCGATTCTGCCGCGATCGGTCAGAAGCTGGGTGTGGCTAAC
>JAICUQ010000075.1 GCA_025935755.1 Chthoniobacterales bacterium
CCCGGCTGAATCCGATGTGCGTCCGCCCATGGTGTAGAAGTTACCGTCGGCAGGGAAGAATACGCCAACCGCTCTAACCAGCGGCGTCGGCATATCCGGACCAGCAGACCAGGTGCAACCGCTGGGAGTCGCGGTTGGTGTCGCCGATGGAGTTCCACTCGGCGTTGGGCTTGGGCCGCCTCCTTGGAAATTGAATTTGCCAATACGCTGGCGCCAGTTCGCTCCGTTGGTAGACAGATATTCGTTAACGTGCCAGAAGCTCATATTATCCGACGGATCGATGCTGAGGTAGCTATAATCACCCCAGCGCGGACCGCTCGTTTGCGAGCCGGTGCCGTCGAACATGTGCGCTTCGCCCTGGCCGAGATTGCCCGGTGGGTCGCCGACGAGACGCCCGGCATAACGTATACCCGGGTTGATGGAGCTGCTGGAGACGGAATACCCAATCGCGGCATTGCCTGAGTTATCCACGGCAACACTGGGCATGAACCGATACACGCCATCCCCGCCATTCGTCCAGGTTTGCTGTTGCACTGGTGAAGCAGGGAAATTGCCGCCGGTGACGTCAAACTGATACCAGCGAACACCTGTCGGTTGGGTGCAGGCTGCGTCCTGGCAAACGGTGCTGGTCGCCCACAACGACTCCGTCCCGCCTTGGTTGAAATACACCATCGGCGTCATGATTTTGTCGCCAAGAGTTTGAATGAGATTGGCGGTGCCCAACTGCGGCACAATGGTAAAACCCGCCGTGCTGGTGAAGGCGTCAATAAACGGATCGACGCTGATCAAGGAATTCGGGCTGTGGTTCGCACCGGAGCCCAGGGTTGAATTTCCCGGATTAGCAAAATCGACGTGGAACTTCCAAGCCTTAACCTGGGTCTGCGTCACGCCGCCGTTGGCCGGGCTATCGATAGCGAGAAGCATGTTGTCTCTGCCGGCAGGCGGCGGGTTGCCTGTGCGAAACACTGCAGGGACCAGGCTATATGAATCGCCCAGACCGGCCGGAGGAATGGTGAAAGCGATCGCGTTAGCAGAGCCACCAGCGAGCATTGACGCGCGGTCAAGTGCGAAGGCGCGCACACCAACAAATGTCGTGTTGTTGATGAAG
The DNA here is from genome assembly GCA_025935755.1 of Chthoniobacterales bacterium. GTDB lineage: Bacteria > Verrucomicrobiota > Verrucomicrobiia > Chthoniobacterales > UBA10450 > Udaeobacter. The sequence continues at coordinate 1,109 of JAICUQ010000075.1, forward strand.
AGGTTAACCGTGAGGAAATAAGCGTTTTGCGTCGCGCCGTCATTCCACATCGACATTTTGGGATAATCGCCTAACTGGTTGTTGTTCGAAGGGTCAATTTGAACCGCGTACAGATTCCAAGGACCCGCAACCGGGTCGGGGCTGGCCGAAACACCAATACATTGCCAGAATGAAGTGCCAGGAAACGACGGGAAGGCGAAGTCCGAGATGACCCAGCGATCAGCCTGGTGATCGTAAAAAACGAACGGGTCTCCCACGTTTGCGCCTTGGCCGCAAGGATTAGCTCCCGCGGCGGCGAAAAATGAATCGAACGTGGTTCCGTTGGCGCCGTTAAGCGGGTTACCGCTCTTGTCGAAAATTTTGATGGATTGATTCACCGCATTCACATAATGATTCGGACCCACGTCTCCGTCGCTGTCAGGCGGCTGACAACCGCACCCGCTCTGGGTTAAATTCATTCCATCGAATGTGATTATTGGCGGAGGCATGGTTGGGGACGGTCGGAAAAGGTTTTTCATTAACCTTTGCACCAACGGTGACGCCGGACTCGCCGGTGTGTGCGGTCCCATGTTCGGGTGCGGGTAACGTGTGCGCGGTCCGTCTTCTTCTTCTTCACCCCGAGGTGGGATGTACGGGAGTTTTCGCAGATCTGTGGTCTGCAGGACAGGACCGACCATTTGTATCACATCCGGTCTTTGTGTGCCCGGAGCGTCTTGCGCGCCTCCGGAGCGACCGGTTGGTTGTGTTTGCCTGGCGCCCTTCCCCTGCGCGAATAACGCCACAGCGATGCCGAAGAGGCAAAGCACAGAGGCAATTAAAACGCGAACGTTAAAGAAGGCGGATTTCGACGTGGATTTTTTTTTCATAGGTGGAAGCGGAGTTAAGTTCCCTCTCCGGTAAGCCGAGATGGGACCGAAATCTTAGGTGAGATGCTACGACTGTGTCAACACTTCTTTTGCACTTTTTGATGCGAACACGGATTATGGTTAAGGGGCCCGAAGGCGATAGGATTCTCGGGTTTAGCGGGGCCCAAGGTAATCGGTAGCGCTTGCTAACCTAATGGCAGTGAAAAACAGAGTGGTGCAGCGACGGAGCCATGAGCGGGATTGGCAACGCCGCGCTACCGGGCCCTTTAGAACGATACCGTCACCTGATTAGAGCAGTTTTGGGTTCCCGCGTTGCACACTTTGTAGGTGTACGTGGCATGGCCTCGTCCTCCGGGCGAATCGGTCGATGCTCGAGTGTTCGGGACTGTGGCAGTGCGCATTCCATTTCGGTAAACATCAACGCTGCTCGAAGTCGCTCCGCTCCAGGTGAGATCCACGGTGTGTCGCCCCTGCACTTTGTAACCGCGCGCCGAGAGCATGATTTGCCCCGGCGTTGGCGTGGCAGTAGGTGCAGCGGTCGCTGTTGGTGTGGGGCTTGGACGTGGAGTAGGTGTCGGAGTTGAGATCGGAGTTGACGTTGCCGTGGCCGTCGCCGTGGCAGTAGATGTAGGTGTAGGTGTCGGTGTCGCTAGACGGAAAGCATAGACCTTATTATCTGCCGCATAGTACATTCTGCCGCGCGCCGCGATACCTGTGTTCCATTGGCGCGTGCCCGTCATTACCTCGTTTGTGCCACCACCTGTGTATATAACCGCGCCGGTATCTGCGTTGTAACCGTGCAGTCGCTGGTCGCCTTGTACTCCAGCGACCCAAACAATGGCGTTGTTCGTGCCATCGGTTGTTGTGACCCATGGGGAACCCCGCCCGTTCTGACCCATGCTCCACGCACTCACAATGCCTGGCGGGTTTGTTGCAGTGATCCTGTAAGCAGTCACTGCATTGCCATCGTCATGAAAAGCGAAATACGTGCCCTGATTGGTGCGGTACGTAACAGCCGATGTGCCGCGGAGGGTCGTACCCGATACACTTGTCTGTGCTACTGGTGCAGTGATCCCGCCTAGATTGCTCCGATTCAAGAGGTATGCATTGCGATCTTTACCGAGTGCAAGCACGAGCTGAGAAGGCGCAGCACCAGGTACATCGATTATTGTGGCGCTAACGCCTCCGACATCGGTGTCGCTGTTGTCCAGACTTAACCAATTCGTCGGCGCCCAATAATCGCTAGTCTGACCGGTCCACGTGGGTCCGGATTGCAGCCGGATGATTGCTTCGCCTCCCATCCAGTTACCGCCTGTGTTAAAGGTGTTACCAGTAACAACAAACATGTTGGTGCCATCGCTCGCGACACCTCCGTGCCCCCAAATTCCGCCGCCGATCGCAGTCGTTGCCCAAGCTTTAACGATAGAAGGAGTATTAATGTTTACGCCGACTACCCAGCCGTGATAGTTGCCGCAGTCTCCAGCATATCCGGAGTAAGCGACGTAGACGATCCCGTTCACGAGAGCCAGTGCCCCGCGCTCTTCCTGGACCAGTGAATTGAACGTGCCATTGTAGATGGCAGCAGCGTTCACGTCCACGGGCCAGCTGGGATTCGTCGCACCGGTGTCCACGTTCAAAGAATAGATAAAATGCTTTTTCGTTGCTCCGTCGATTAACGCATCAAAGAAAAGTGCTCGCGAAGGGAGGTCGACCACGGGTGTACCGGTGATACCGACAGGGTTGATATTTCCGCATGGAAGACCGGAACTAACAGCAGGCCCCATATTGCGCTGCCAGACCACGGCACCGGTGACCGCATTCAACGCATAAACGTTATTCGATTCGGTTACCGCAATGATCATTGGGCCATTCGGCCCACCCTCAATGTAGAGGGGTTGAGCGTAAACGTTGCCGGAGATCGTTCCGTCGAAGTTCAGGTCGCGCACCAGGTTTGCCGCCGCGGAAGGTGTGAACGCAGGGTCAACGTACACACCGTTCCGGGAAAGATTGTTGTGCTCCTGCGTAACGTTAACCTGCGCGCGTCCTTCGCCGATACACAGCGTGGCGATGCCGAATATCGCGGCGATACATCTCAGCGGTATTTGGTTCTCAGGCATCGATATGGAATGAGAGGTGCACTGGTCGCGTTGTTACGATCCTGCGATCCTTAGGTAAAAACGTCCTAAGGGTCAATCCTTTTCGCACAGAGAATTCCGGAAGAGATTCTCAGCCTGTCATCCACCAATTATCCCCTTGCTCTTGGGGAAGTTACAATCGTGCCGTCAAGTTAGATGGCACTCACCACAACAAACCCGACGAGCGCAAGTTCAAACCTCAGGCGTGTGGACCGGTCGGCATGTTACGGAACCAAGCTCGAGATTTACTCTCGGGTCATCAAGGCAAAACCGGATCGTAAATCATTGAGCGGTAACTGTGATTATTGTGCTCGTACAACCGCTTATAGTTCCCGCCTGAAGGCTTTGTAACATGATCTGATGGCCCATTGGACCAACTGTCGTGGCTTTGGTAGTGAACCCTGCGCTAGCCCAAATTGACTGAGCCTGATTTAAGCGCGCTCCGATGAAGTTGGGAACAGTGCATTGAGAAATCGGCGTCGACGTCGGTGTAGGAGTTGGTGTGTTAGTCGGGGTCGAAGTGGGTGTCGGCGCCGGTGTGGAAGTGGGTGTTGACGTCGGTGTAGCCGTGGCTGTGGCTGTCGCTGTTGCCGTGGCTGTCGGAGTAAATGTCGCTGTGGCGGTGGCTGTTGCCGTGGCTGTCGGCGTAAATGTCGCCGTGGCGGTGGCTGTAGCAGTAGGGGTTGAAGTCGGTGATGGCGTCGGACTTGGACTGTTTCCGAGGCAAAGAGGGATGTTGGTGGCCTGACCGTTAGTGATGGTGACGTTCCCGCTTTGAGTTCCTAACCCTGCCTTTGATACCGTATAGGTGTGCGATCCCGGAGTTACCACTGCGTCATACGTTCCGTCAGACAGAGTTGCACCGTACGGCTTTCCGTCGATGGAAACCGAAGCGTTAGGAACAGACGCGCCTCCGGTGCATGCCGTAACCACAAAATGCGCCGTACCTTTTTGCGGCGCAGTGCACTCTGTGAACTTGAAGTAACCAATGCGAGTGCGCCAGTTGAACTGCGACGTGGTCTGGTAGTACTCGTTGGTGTAGTAGAACGTGCAGTCGTCCACCGGATCGACCGTCAAATCGCTGTAGTCTCCCCATCGATTCCCCGTTGCACTTTGACTACCTGCGCCGTCGAAAAGATGTTGTTCGCCTGACAAGGTGTTCGCCGGATCGGTTGATAACCGGCCGGCATAACGGATTTGCGGACTTATAGAACTGCTGGAGGCGCTGAAGCCGAGCGCCACATTCCCCTGGTTATCTGATGCGATGCTGCCCATCCAACGCCAGGTGGTATCAGGTTGATAAGTGCTCTCTTGCGCTTTGGCCCAACTCCCTCCCTGGGTCCGCCGCAACTCAAACCAGCGTACTCCAGCCACTGAGTTGGCGCTTACCGTGTAGTTGTTGAACATCGATTCGTGGCCGTCTGCGAGTCGGCGATAGGAGTTGCGAAACATCAATCGATCGCCGATCGCGTCGAGCCTGGTGCTAGTGCTCGCTTGCGGCACGCAATTCCGCGTTGTTGCGCACAGCGAACTGAATGATGCTGCACTGACGTTGGCCTCAATCGCGAAGGTTGAGTTCGCCGGGTTCGTGAAGTCGACATGGTAAGCTCGTACCTTGTAGATTAACGGGCTCCCCTGCGGAAACGATACGAAATGGTTCGGATCGCCCGTGGTGGGTGGAATGATGCCATCCAAATCACTCGGTAGAAAAGGCGCTTCACTGGATCCTCCTGTGATTCCTTTGGTTTGACTCGTGGCACTCGGGTCGCCTGCTAACATCTTTACCCGGTCAAACACGAAAGCCTGTGGTCCAAGGAACGCGGTACCAGCAGTGTTGAAGACGTTTCCGGACATGTAATAGCCATCCGGCCATACGCCGATCTTCGGATAATCGAGAAAGTTACTGGTCAGATGAAAGTCGTACCGATACCAGGCACCGGTTGCGTCCCCGGTTTGAGAAACAGCGATGCACTCGTCCTGAGGAACAGTAGACCCACTGGGTGTTGCGAATTGACTGATGATCCAGCGATCGGCGAGCTGATCGTACACGACGATAGGGTCACCGTCGCCGCCATTCTGACACGCTCCGCCAAAGCCAGACCACACAGAGCTAATTGCAACCGGTCCGAGCACTGATGCGCCGCTAAGCTTGTCAAAAACCTGGAGCCCTTCATTTACCATCTGAACGTATTGAGTTTTGCCCACTTCACCGTCCGGATCGGGTGGGGCGCAATTGCAGCCGACGCCTGGATAAATGATTCCATTCCAACTAAACAGCGGACCAGGAATCGAGGGCGTGTTTATGATCCGGTTCCAAAAACTGCTTTGAATCACGGGATCCGGTCCGTCCTGATGCCGAAGCGGTAGTTTCGGGTTGGGATTGGCTTCACGTTCAGCGCCGATAGGCGGCCAAATCATAGGCTGTTCGCGCAGCGGCCGTGATAGATCACTGCGCGAGGCATGTATCACAGTGGTTTGGCCGATTTGTTCCTTATTTCCAGCCGACGTTGCATTTGGCTGCGCTGAAGCATTTGAAAACGCGCTAAAGCCAAGGAGCGCCATCGCGATGGCGCCGAGACCGAAAATTAAACCAAGTAAAACGCGAAAGTTAAAGAATGCGGATTCTGACGGGGAACTTTTTTTCATAGTGGAGCATAGTTAGGCCGCAGATTGTGCAGTTAATCGAGGCGACTAGCAACATCTTTCATTGCGATTTCCGTCACCAGGCTCCCACGAACGACTGAGATCTACGAATTTGCGTTATCAGGAATATTTCTCGGCGGCGGACCATCGTAGCCGTGATTTACCGGATCGATTCGACGCATGGGTCTTTCGCGAGTTTGTTCTTCAATGACGTGCGCGATGAGTCCTGGAGTGCGCGCGATCATGAAAATTCCGTTGAACGCCGCGGGACTCATTCCCAAATCAGCGAGAATGGCACCGATCGCGCCGTCTACATTGATCGGGAGCGATTTTTTCGCATCGGCAAACGCTTTTTCAACAGCGCGCGCCGCCTGCATGTGCACTCCGTTCACACCAGCTTCGCGCGCGAGCTCGAACAACCGCGCAGTGCGCGGATCTTTGGTGTGCACGCGATGACCAAATCCAGACATGCGTTCACCTGCCTCGTTCATGGTCCGAAGGGCGCGGGTCGCTGCCTCGTCTAACGAAATGGATTCGTGCGTTGCGCGATCCGCGATTGCTTTCAATTGCCGCGCACAATCTTCAATCGCGCCGCCATGGTGCCGATTGATCGACATGATACCGGCAGCCACCGATGCGCTTAGGGTCGCCCCGGTAGACGCAACGTTGCGTGCGCTCAACGCACTTGGAGGCGTCGCCCCGTGATCAATCGATGAGACCAGAATTCCATCCATCAAACGCCCGATGGCCGGCGACGGCAATTCGCCGGTCAAAATCAAATAAACAGCTGCGCCAAAAGAGACGTGTCCCATCAGTTCCGCAATGTCGTAGCCGCGGACCGCAACTTTGTTAGGCTGAATTCGTGTAATGCTGCTGTGCCACACAGCCTTTTTGTCGGCTTCGCTCATGAGACTTTGTCCCTTGATTCTCCCCAGAATCGTCACGACAGCGTCCGGCAATTCGCCAAACGCATCAACCACAGTCGCGCCCGCGTCGCGCAGCGCTTTCACTTTGCCGGCATGCGTGCCGCGGCCGCCTTCGATTATTGCGCCGGCGTGGCTAAAACGCGTTCCTTCGCGCGCCGCTTTGCCGCCAATGTAAGCGACCACCGGCTTGGTGATTTTCTTATCGGCGATCAGTTGCGCCAGTTCTTCTTCCTGGGAGGAACCGATTTCGCCGAAAATCACGATCGCTTCCGTGAGCGGATCGGCTTGAAACATCAATGCAGCGTCAGGTAAACGAATGCCAATCACTGCGTCGCCGCCGATGTGCACGATCGTTGAAAGCCGCACGCCGGCTTGCCCGAGATAATAACCGGTGCTTGATGCCATACCCCCGGAGCGGCTGATCACGCCGATGCCCTTCGGAATGCCGGGCTTAAACCATTGGCGCGCGCTTTCTGCCCGGCCGCCGATCATTCCGACCACCGCCTTTCCGGGACTTAACGCGCCGAGCGTGTTCGGTCCGAGAAATCTTGCGTCATTCGCTTTGGCCGCCGCGGCGATTTCCATTGCATCCCATACCGGCACGCGATCCGGCACAAGCACGGCGAGTTTGATGCCGGCTTCGATGGCCGAGATGGCTGCCTCTTTTACACCCGCTGCCGGCACAAACACCACAGACACATCGATATTGCCTAACGAATCTACCGCTTCCTGCGGCGTGTTAAATACCGGTACGCCAAGCACATTCTGTCCGCCTTTACCGGGCGTGACTCCTCCGACAACATTCGTGCCGTAGTCGCGCATCAAACGCGTGCGCGCCCGCCCTTCGCGTCCGGTGATTCCCTGGACCAGCACCCGTTTTTTTTCGTCAATTAAGATCGCCATTAACGCTGGCCTCCGATTACTTGATCTAATCCTGGAACATCAAGTTCCAGATAGAAGCCTTCGATGCCTGCGAGGCGGCATTCGACGTCGCAGGCGAGCAGCTCGGAGTCTTTGGTAGCGAACTCTTCGTTGGGCAATGGCGATACCGGCGCGCCGTTGCGATCGACAATTAATCCGGCTGAATGCGTTTCAACCGCGGCGCGGATGTCGGGCCAACGCGCGGTGTCAATCCAGACACGGCCGTTTTTTACACCAAGTTCTGTGGCAGAAGGATCTCCGACAAATTTCGGCAATCGCGGCATGCGCGGTTTCCATTTTTTTTCGCCAGCGGCCGTGACCAGTTCAGCAAAACGTGCGGCGATAAACCCGGGCGTGTCGGTCTTACGGTAGCCTTCGACTGGTGCACTCAGGAGCTTGGAAATGCGATGCAAAATCTCTACCGCTCGATCTTCGGTGTTGCCACCGAGACGAATGACTGCGGGAATGTCGAGATTGAGTTCCCAAAATGCTTTCGCCAAACCATACGCAGACCAGTATTGCTCCTGGCTGGCAACGCCGGAGCCGGAGCCGAAATAACCAACCAGATCAGGTTGGGCCAGAATAATCCGCGCTGCGCGATATACTTTCGCTGCAGAGGGGTTGCCGCTCGTATCTGTGAAATTGGCGATGGTGAATCCGGCAGTCACGATTGCATCCATCGACATCATCGATCCGCCGCCGCCAGCGCCATGAAATCCTACCAACCCTTTTGATTCCTTCGAAGCCGCTGTCGCCAACTGCGCGAAATAGAATGTGCCGCGATGATCATTTTGTTCGACGGCATAAGCAACGCGCTCGAGAGCCGTTGGCGGATGATCGAACTCGCGTGCGATCTCGATGCCGAGCTCCGGATGCCGCCCAACGGCATAGTCATCAATGGTGATGCGGCAATCGGCCGCGACGAACCCGCCGGTTTTGGTCAGCACCAATGGATTGATCTCAAGCGAACGCGCTTCAACGCTGCGGGCGGCGACGAACAATTCCCGGACAGCTTCATTTAACTGTTTCGCATTTTTTGGTGCGAGTCCGCACGATTCCACCGCTTCAGCGACCGCCGAATCCAACGGACCGCGAGTGACCTCGCATGGAATTCTTCGCGTAGCAGCAGCCCGCTGTTCGATGCCAGTGCCGCCGCCTGCAGCGAAAATGATGATGGGCGCGCGAGCAGCGTCATCAATCGCGAATGAAAGAAAAAACTCCCTGTCGATATCCAGTTTTTCTTCCACCAGCACAGCTTCCACCGGAAACTGCCCCACTTTCATCGCTAGCATTCGTTGGGCATGCTCCCGCACGTCTTCCGGTTTTTTGGCGAACGTGACTCCGCCGATGCCTGCGCGCCCGGTGGTCCAGGCCTGGATCTTGACCACAACTTCGCTGCCCAGTTCCTTCGCTGCCGCCACCGCGTCGTCGACACTTGTTGCGGCGCGACCACGGGGGATTTTGAATCCATTTGCCGCAAGAATCGCTTTACCTTGATATTCGTGAAGTCGCGCCATGATGAGATGTGTCGCGCGATTCTAGCGCGATTTCCGATGCACGCACGCGTGCATTACCTAACCGCCAACAGCCTGGTAATGTCCGAGTCCGCGTTGCCACATGTAACGTGCCCACAGCCACGTGAACAGGAGCCAGCCAGCTTGTATCGCCAATCCTTGTACAAGCTCAGGTTCCTTAAATCGGCCCAGAAAAATCGCGACCGGAAAAAACAATTCATAATAAAACGGCAGCCATTTCATTACCGCCTGGACGGCAGGGGGCATGATGTCGATAGGGAACATCTGGCCGCCGAGGAAGTATTCGAACGAATACACGATAAAGACGATGGTAGAAATTTCCAAAATCCAGAACGCAAACATCGCCAGACTGTAGGTGATGAAGAATTGGATGAACGCGGCCATCACGGTCGAAATCACTGTTAGCACGTACACCATCGGATCGGTCGGCAGGACGACGAAGCGTCGGAAATAGATGAAGATCAACGCGATCGCGGGCAAAGTGACGAAGCTGTAAACTAGACGGCCACTCAAAAAAATGCTGGTCCGGTACGCGAGATAACTCATCGGCTTGGTGAGCAGCGCATTGATCTGGCCGTCTCGGATATCGGCTGCGATTTGCCAGTCGTCTTCTGTCGGGACGACCAGGTTGCTGACCAAAATGACGAGCAAATAATAATAAATCATCGTGCCGTAATCGTAGCCGTGCAGTCCGCCACCGCTCTCCTTGAAAATTGCCGACCAAAGAAACACGGTGCCGGCCAGCGGTATGAGCCCGAACAGCGCGCGCAGAAAATAATTCCAGCGATACACGAACGTGTTCTGCAGCCCGATGTTAAAAACCGACGCGTACTTCGTGAGCCTGCTCCTGCTCTTAATCGTGCCCCTGCTCATGATCGTGCTCGTAATCGTAATCGAAACGAAAAAAAGTCGAGCACGAGCACGATTTTCTGGGTCATTCCGAGCGAAGTCGAGGCTGCAACGCAGCCCCGGAATTTCGGGGCGAGGCCAGGCTTTCAATCCCGTGGTTTAAACGTTTCGCGGGATCCTTCGACTTCGCTCAGGATGACTTTGCTGCCAACTCCACTGCGAGAATGATTGCGGCGATCATGCTGTCTGGACGCGCGACGCCTTTACCAGCGATCTCAAATGCGGTGCCGTGGTCGGGGCTGGTGCGGGGGAATGGAAGCCCGAGCGTTACATTCACGCCGCTGTGGAAGGCATGCAGCTTTAACGGGATCAATCCCTGATCGTGATACATACAAAGGACGGCATCGAACTCGCCTTCGATAGCGCGGTGGAAAACCGTGTCGGGTGAATAGGGACCAGTCATCTCGGATTTCGGATTTCGGATTTCGGATCTTAGCGCCGTGATGGCGGGGCTGATGATTTCAACTTCCTCAAGGCCGAGTTTGCCGGATTCGCCGGCATGCGGGTTTAGTCCGGCGACGGCAATACGCGGGGAAGTGTTGCCTCGGGAGCGCAAAAATTCTTCGAGCAGCAAGCCTACGCGCACGATCTCGGATTGCTTGAGAGCACGCGGGATTTTGCCCACGGGAATGTGTGCCGTGACCAGCGCGACAGTGAGTTTCCCGCCGGTCAAACACATGGCGAAATTTTCGACCCCGCAGCGTTCCGCAAAGAATTCGGTCTGTCCCGGGAACCTGAATCCGACTTCATACATTCGGGCTTTGTGAATCGGACCTGTAACGATCGCATTGAGTTCGCCGCGCCGTGCGAGTGTAACCGCTTCTTCGAGCGCAGCAGCAGCCGCTCGGGCAGTATCAGGCGTCGGCTCGCCGGCAGTACAATTTGGTTGGCGACCAATGACGAAGTAATCAGCCGAATCGGGGACGCGCCCCGATTTCAGAGCAAGTTCAACAATCTCCGGTCCAATGCCGGCGCAATCACCAAGTGTGATTCCAATGCGCGGCTTCGTCCTGCTCATGCTCGTGATCGTAAGACGGTTTATCTAATCGATCACGAGCGCGATTACGAGCCTGAGCGCGAAACTTGCGTGATGACCAACGCAACCACGTCTGCGCGCTGACCCGCCTTAGAACTGCTTGATGTAGGCTTTCTGCCGCAGACTGGCGAGCCAACGTTCCTGGATTTCCTGAGCTTGTTCTTGCACCAGTTTTTTCTCGATGTCGCCCCGCACTTCGTTGAGCGATTTGGTGCTGCCGCCGTGTTTATCCTCGACCTTGAGAATGTAATAATTGCCGGCGTAATCGATGATGTTGCTGATTCTGCCGACCGGCATGTTGAAGGCGAATTTTTCCAGCGGCTCCGCCAGAGTTTTGCGCTCGATCCAGCCCCAGTCGCCGCCGTTATCCTTCGTGCTGTCTTCGGAATACATCTGCGCCATCTGGTCAAATTCCGCGCCACTGGCGAGCTTTCCGAGCACTTCTTCGGCGAGTTCTTTTTGCGCAGGAGCGTTCGCAGTGTCCTTATGGCCGGAAATCATGATCATTCGCAGCTTGATCTGTTCCTTCGACGTAAACTCATCACGGTGTTTCCGGTAGTACTCCTCGATTTTCGTCGGCGACACCACCGAGTTTGACTTTACGTTGTGACTCTTCATCGCTCCCACGATGATCTTTTCCATCTCTTTTTCTTTGAACTCGCCCAACGTGTAATTTTGCGCCTCGAGAGTTTTGACGAAGGTGTTGCGGTCACCGCCGAAAGATTCCCGGATGATCTGTTGGACTCGCATATCGACGAGGTGATCGGGAATCTCGAAGCTTTCCTTTTTGAATGCCTGAATCACGAGCCGCCGATCGATCAGGTCTTTGACTGCGAGCTCGCTGAGCTGCGTTAATTTCTTTGCTAACTCGTCGCCCGTGTACTGCTGGCGCAACATTCTTTCCTGCGGCGCGGACAAAGCGCGAACTTGCGAGTAGGTGATGACCTCACCATTAACAACCGCGGCAATGCCATCTACGACGGTAGGTGCCTGCTCGGCACCGGTGAGACTGCAGATCGGCGTGAGCGCACCGGCTGCCAGCAAAACGGCCAAACAAGAACGCATCAAATTACTCATAACTTGTTGATCAATTCGACAATCTCCGGGAGGTATTGATCGATTCCGGGGGCTACTAAACGGGGGAATTTGCCCGCGACAAGTATAAAATCCCCGTGCCGCGTCAACATCACTTTGCGCTCGCGCACTTCCACACGGCTCACACCTGAGTCTGCTGCGGCAAGTTTGATCTCAACGAGCCCGAATAAATTCTCAACAGCGGAAGGAAAGGCTCCGAAACGGTCACGCCATTCGCGGCGGAGCCGTTCGAGTTGCTCGCGCGAAGTGATCTCCGCTATCTCGCGGTACGCTTTGATTCGCATCGTCGGGTCGCTTACGTACGTGACTGGAATAAACGCTGGAAGGCGAAGTAGCGCATGCGTCTCGCTTGCGTTACCACCGCGCAAGTTCGCCACAGAGGGTTCGACCTCTGGCGAACCGGAGCCTCGCGCTATAGCCGGCGGCGCGATAAACTCAGCCTCGTTTGTCACCACAAAATCAAGGCGCACGTCCACATCCAGGCGCAGTCGCGGTTTTTGTCCTTTCAGTTGCGCCACCGCCTGCTTGAGCAACTGACAATACAAGTCGAACCCCACAGCCATGATGTGGCCGCTCTGCGCGGTGCCAAGAATGCTGCCCGCGCCGCGGATTTCCAAATCGCGCATGGCGATTCGAAAACCGGCGCCCAGGGAGCTGTATTGCTTTATCGCGCTGATCCGCTTGCGCGCGGCACCGACGGTCATCATCTCACGCGGGAGAAGCAGATACGCGTAAGCCTTATGTTCGGCACGACCAACACGCCCGCGCAGCTGATACAAATCCGCGAGCCCGAATTGGTCCGCTCGATCGATGATGATCGTGTTTGCATTTGGAATATCCAGACCGCTTTCAATGATCGTGGTACAAACGAGCACATCTATTTTCCCGGCGATGAATCGCGCCATCACCGATTCCAGTTCATCGGCATCCATCTGACCGTGGCCGATTTCGACTCTGGCCTGCGGACAAAGGTTGACGATTCGCTCCCGGACTCGCTCGATCGACGCGATCCGGTTGTGCAAAAAGAACACCTGCCCCTGCCGTTCCAGTTCGCGATCGATGGCCAAACGGATGATCCGCTCGTCGTATGCCGAAACTACCGTTTCGACCGGTAAACGATTGAGCGGCGGAGTTTCGATCGTGGACATATCTTTCACGCCCACTAAAGACAGGTAGAGCGTGCGCGGAATCGGTGTGGCGGAAAGTGTCAGCACATCCACGAGCTTGAAGAGCTCTTTGAATTTCTCCTTGTGCAGAACGCCGAATCGCTGTTCCTCGTCAATCACGACCAGACCCAGGTCTTTGAATACCACATCTCCGGAGATGAGCCGGTGAGTGCCAATCACAATGTCGACCCCGCCTTCCCGCAACAGTTTCAGAACTTTTTTCTGTTCGGATTGCGAACGAAAACGGCTGAGCATTTCGATTCGCACCGGGTACTCGAGCATGCGTTGCCGGAACACTTCGAAATGTTGCTGGGCCAGAACAGTGGTTGGCGCGAGCACTGCCACTTGTTTGCCTTCCATCACGGCCTTGAATGCGGCGCGGACTGCGACTTCCGTTTTGCCGAAGCCGACGTCCCCGCAAATCAGCCGATCCATCGGCCGCGGCCGTTCCATATCGATTTTCGCATCGATGATGGCCTTCATTTGGTCCGGCGTTTCGCGGAACGGGAACGACCGTTCAAATTCCGCCTGCCATTTCGTATCCGGAGCGAATGCATAGCCCGCCTGCATCTGGCGTTCCGCCTGGATCGCCAACATTTTGCCTGCGTAATCGAAAATGGATGCCGCGGCTTTAATTTTTGCGCGTGCCCATTTGCCATCGCCTAACGAGCTGAGCGGCGGCGATTTTTTTCCTGCACCAACGTAACGCGAAACGAGATAGGCCTGCTCAAGCGGCACATACAACTTCGCTTCATCGGCGAATTCGAGAACGAGTACTTCCTGTTCTTCTTGTAGTGCAGACATCTTGTCTGCGGGGCCGGCGAGCATCTTGCTTGCTGAATCCGGCGGGACGCCGGCGGGTTCCACAGGCTGGAAGCCTGTGCTACGAGGTATTTTTTCTACGCCGAGGAACCTCCCAATGCCGTGTTCGAGGTGGACGACCAAATCGCCTTCGGCCAGCTCGCTGAAATCGATTTGGGCGCGATGACGTTCAGCGCGTCGCAGCCGCAAAAGCCGTCGAGGATGAACTGCGAATCTTCCGAACAACTCGCCGGCCGAGAGAACAACAAGATTAGCTGCAGGAAAACAGAATCCGCGCGCAAGCGTTCCCTCCACGAAATCAATGCCCTCAAGTGTGCCTGCCATGATTTCGCGGAATCGCTCGATCTCGCCTTCGGTCTGAAAATAAATGACGATCCGGGCATCGTTCCCGCGCCAATGCTTCAAACGCTCGATGAACTGCGCGCGTTTGGTCTCCGCGAGCACGAGATCGCCCGCGCCAAACTCTCCGATCTCACAATCTACAAATGCGCCCGAGAAATCCTCGATTTCGCCACTGATGTCATCTTGACCGAATGCCGCAGGCGCGGCAGCAGCCGAAGGATCCACCAGCGCTGCCTTC
>JAICUQ010000119.1 GCA_025935755.1 Chthoniobacterales bacterium
GTCAAATTTCTCAGATTGCGTCAAAACAATTTTTCTGATCTTCTATGAGATTGGCAACCTATGACCACTGCAACTGAAGGTTTACAGCCTAACTCTTAAGATCTCGTTCGCTTCCTTTGAAGCGCTTTCTCAATTTTTGCAAGCGGCAGGCAATTCACCACGTCATCCCTGGTGAGCCAGCCTTTGCGGGCGATGCCGATTCCAAACCAGAGATCTTGCAGACGCGCTGTGCGATGGGCGTCTGGGTTGATCACACATTTAACGCCTTTTTGTTTTGCCAGCGGCCACCACCGCCAGTCCAGGTCGAGTCGCTTCGGCGCAGCATTGAGTTCGATCCATGTGCCGGTGTGCGCTGCCGCATCGAGCACTGCGGGAATGTCTATTTGGTAGGGATCGCGTTTCAGCAATAAACGGCCCGTCGGATGCGCAAGCATTGTGACGAACGGATTTTCCAGGGCGCGAATGACCCGCCGCGTCATCTCCGGTTCCGGCAGGTTGAAAACCGAATGAACTGACGCGACGACATAGTCGAGTTGCGAGAGCACATCATTGGGAAAATCGAGTGAGCCGTCGCGCAAGATGTCGCATTCGACGCCGGCAAATACCCGGAATCCCTCGAACGTCTTGTTCAGTTTTCGGATTGCGGCGACTTGCTCGAGCAACTTTTCTGCGGGAATCCCGTGGCCCTGAACCGAGCTACGGCTGTGATCGGCAATACCGAGATACTCCAGACCGAGTTCACGGGCGGCTTCGGCCATTTCTTCAAGTGTGTTGTGACCATCGCTCGCCACCGTGTGGCAATGAAACGTGCCGCGCAGATTTTCCTTTTCGATCAGTTTCGGGAGGGAATGCTCTACAGCCGCTTTGAACTCGCCACAGTTTTCCCGCAGCTCAGGGGGAATGAAATCGAGATCGACGGCGCGATACAAATCGGCTTCGTCGCGCACATTCGGAATTTTGCCGGCCGATTTTTTCGTCTTTGCCTTTGGATCGACGGGAACAACAGCCAGCCTGTATTCGTTAAGGGTCCAACCCCGCTTCAACGCGCGGCTGCGCATATCGATGTTGTGTTCCTTGTTGCCGGTAAAATAAGCGAGCGCAAACGGGTATTCCGCCGTCGTGACTACCCGCAGATCGCACTGCACTCCCGAACGCAGGCGCACGCTCGATTTTGTTGGCCCTTGCGCAATCACCGATTCGACAAGCGGATGAGACACGAACAATTTCGTAATCGCTCCCGGCTCATTCGTCGCGACCAGCAAATCGAGATCGTGCACGATTTCTTTTCGCCGCCGATAACTCCCGGCAATCTCCACCTGCAAAGCCGCTTCGTGCGCAGCCAGATCCGAGCGCAGCGCTTCAGCCTCGGCTGCGACCTGACCGAACTGAAAAGAACCCGCGTGCGACGCACGCCTGGCGATCGCGCCACAAATCTTTTGCTGTGTTGTTTCGCCAAACCCTGCCAATCCGGCAACGCGTCCCTCTTCGCATGCCTTCTGCAACTGCTCGATCGAGCTGACCCCAAGTTTGTCATGGAGCGCCTTGATTTTTTTCGCTCCGAGCCCAGGGAGCGAAAATAATTCCAGAATCCCGGTCGGAAATTCGGCGCTCAATTCCTCGAAAAACTTGAGCGACCCGGTTTCAGCCAGTTCCTTGATCTTAAGCGCGATACTTTTTCCAATTCCCGGAATTTTTGCGACCGCATCTTCGTCCTGAAAGTCCGCTACATTTGCGCCGAACGTTTCGATCGCTCGCGCGGCATTCGTGTAAGCACGAATCTTGAAGGGATTTTCGTCCTTCAGTTCCAGCAGCGTGGCGATTTGCTCCAGCACGCCGGCGATTTCCTCTTTGGTCATCACCAGAACGTGAACCGGAATCAGGTCGCCGTCGACGGCGAAGCGCTGCGCCGCAAGTTCACTTGCATCTGACGTACGACGTTATCGCACGCACAAGCCAAACCCGATTTCTGCTAATGCAGATCGTAAACTTCCACCAGCGCGACTCCCGTCGTGTTGTTTACACCACGGACAATCGCGGTGTAGTTGCCTGGCTGGAGGGTTGCAATGATTGCCGACTCACTGGGTGCTGTAGGAGCATGGCCACTGTTCTGAATATCGGTGACCTGGCTGGCGGTGATGATTCCGCCGATGATCGTCGTCTGCCAGTCATCATTGGTGCCAACGACTGCTCCAGTCCCGTCGTGCAGTTCCAATATCGGATTAGCCAGCGGATTCGGGACCCCAAATTGTGAGAGCTCAGGGCCAATGGCACGAACGATGACTCTCTTCGGCCCCGTGCCTTGAACAATGAAACCGCCAATCATCACGTTATCGGCCGTTTGAACAAAGCTGCGAGTACTCACGTTACCAAGGCTCGCAGTCGCGTCGGGAGCCAAATCGTATACCTCGACCAGAGCAACTCCGGTGGTGCCATTTACGCCACTCAGGATCGCGGTGTAATTGCCTGGTTGTAAATCCGCAATGATCGCCGACTCACTCGCCGAAGCCGGAGCATGACCGCTGTTCTGAATATCCGTAACCTGACTGGCAGTGATGATTCCGCCGATGATCGTCGTCTGCCAATCGTTGTTACTAGCAATCCGCGATCCAGTCCCGTCATGCAGTTCCAATGTCGGATTAGCTAATGGATTGGGGACCCCAAATGGCGCAAGCTCAGGGCCAATGGCACGAATGATGACTCGCTTCGGCCCTGTGCCTTGAACAATGAAACCGCCAATCATCACGTTGTCGCCCGTTTGAACAAAGCTGCGGGTACTGAGGTTACCCAACCTTGGCGGACCGCTCTGAGGTTGAGTTATATCGTAGCCGATAACATCCAGATTGATGCCTTCAGGCGATGTGGCAGAGATGTCAGCAGACTGTCCCGCACACGGAAACGAGTTTTGCACGAAGGGATGCGCTTGAGGACACTGGGGGCTTAGCCAGCTGGCGAAATCGAAGTTTGGGCTCTGATTGTAATCAATGATCGTAGTAACTCCGCCATCGATCGAAAAATAGCGGCGCCCTGAAACATCGAAGTTCCTGCTGTTAGGCGCTGCCCAACTGAACAGATCGATAGGCATGAAATCAGTAAGACTGTAGAGCAGGCCCATGATGCTGCCGATTCCCTGCTCAAATGAACGTTGCGCATCAAACCTGTTGGGGTCGGTAGGGCGAGTGAACTGAACCGAGATTCCCGAATTCAGCGTGACTATCCCATCATATGCGCCACCGACACTGACTGTGCCGTCTGCGTTCATCGCCGGTGGAGTGTTCTGCCCCAGGGCCCGACCATTTGGACTAGACGCGACAAGGCTGGGTATTATTGGGGTCGCCGGCAGAGTTGCGTTCGCAAGGCTGTCATTGCTCGATTTCGCATCAGCTCTCAAAGCAGCAGTCCAAACGTTCCAGCCAACACCGTAGATGACCGTGAGACTCTCCACGATGTGACTCAGGGGAGTGCCGTCAGGGAGAGCCTGTGCATAACGGAAACGAATCTGGACCGTGATTGGATCCGTAAACACCGACTCATAAACTGAGATTGCCCGGTTGATCGATGCTTCGATTACAGCCGCGTTCGGGGCGCCTGTGATGGAACTGTCGAAAGTCGCTTGAATAGTCAGCCCGGTTGCAGGAGCAGTCGTGACCTTCATTGCGTTCGAGTAGCCGCCCGGTCCAGCGGCAGCATAAGCACGCACCCGGTAATAGTACGTCGTACCCGGATGCAACCCGGTCACCGCGCGACCTGCCACTTTGCCGACGTCAAGTCCTTGATATCCCTCCACAAAGCTACTGAACGAATCGCTCGTAGACACATCCAGCAAGTAGCCGTTGGCGCCTTTCACGTCGTTCCAAGTAGCCATAAAGCTGCCGCGGGTCGGTGGCGACGAAATAGCTGCAGTGTCCGACGCAGGCGCGTTCGCGTTTCCAACCTGGAGCGCGTTCCCGGATTTCCCACTCGCGTTAGCCATGCCTGTTCCCGAATGAAGTCGAGATGGGAGTAAAAGAAGGCTTTGATCTGACAAGCCGTCAGCGCTTGCGATTCCAGAGACTCCGAACGCGACACAAAAAATAGCCAAGTTTTTCATAAAAACCTCATCCAGTCGTTTGTTACGGCGGCTGCCAACCTTAAACAGGCATTGTTTCTGCACAAGTGGTGAGGGGTCCACGCGGCGACGATTAATCCAAATCATAAATTTCTACCAAGGCAACGCCGGTGGTGTTGCTTACACCTCGCACGATCGCGGTGTAGTTGCCCGGTTGCAGGTCTGCGATGATTGCTGACTCGCTTGCTGCAGTCGGAGCGTGACCGCTGTTCTGAATATCGCTAACCTGATTGCCGGTAATAATTCCGCCGATGATCGTGGTCTGCCAATCATCATTGACGCCAATAAGCGCTCCGTTTCCGTTGTGCAGTTCCAACGTCGGATTATTCAACACATCGGCAATCCCATGTTGCGTGAGTTCAGGGCCGATCGCGCGAATGATCACTCTCTTCGATCCATTTCCTTGAATGATAAAACCCCCAATCATCACATGCTCGTTAGGTTGCACGAAGCTTCGGGTGCTGATGTTGCCAAGATTTGAAGCCGCGCCTGGATCGAGATCGTAGACTTCGACGAGAGCGACTCCCGTGGTGTTGTTTATGCCACGCACAATCGCGGTGTAGTTGCCCGGTTGCAGGTCTGCAATGATTGCTGACTCACTTCCCGCAGTCGGAGCGTGACCGCTGTTTTGAATATCGCTGACCTGATTGCCGGTGATGACTCCGCCAATTATTGTCGTTTGCCAGTCATCATTGCTGGCGATCAGCGCTCCGTTTCCGCCATGCAATTCCAGGGTCGGATTAGCTAACGCGTCGGCGATCCCATACTGAGTGAGCTCCGGGCCAATGGCGCGAATGATCACTCTCTTTGGCCCACTTCCCCGGACGATAACACCGCCAATCATCACGTGCTCGCCCGTTTGAACAAAGCTTCGGGTGCTGATGTTGCCAAGGCCGGTCTGATTGGTCTGAGCTAAATCATAGCCAATAACATCGAGATTGACGGCCTCGGGCGATGTCGCAGAGATGTCCGAATACTGGCCGGCACAGCCAAAGGCATTCTGCACATACGGATGCGTTTGCGGGCACTGTTCACTGAACCAGTCGCCGAGATCTCCCTCCGGATCTTGATTAAAGTTGACTATGTTGTTCCCGCCGCCGTCGATCGAGAAATACCGCTGGCCGGAGGTACTGATGTTTCGATGGCCTGGTGAAGACCAACTAAACAGGTCCTGCGGACGAAAGTCGTTGTTGTTCGCGCCAAGACGCGAACCGAGACCGATGGCCTCATCGACTTCGTGCTCGATTGAACGTTGAGCGTCGAAGTTGTTTGGCGCGGGAGGCCGGCTGAACTGAAATGGCGGCGCAGAATTGAGGGTCACGATCGCGTCATACGGTCCACCCTGACCAACGTTGCCGTTCGCAAACATTGCCGGCGGCGTGTCCAATCCCACCGCTCTGCCGTTCGCGCTCGATGGTCTGATGTTCCCCGAGAGCGCGGTGTTCGGAAGACTGGCGTTCGCCTGACTGTCGTTGCTGCCCTGTGCATCCGCGCGCAGCGCATTGATGTATGCGCTCCATGGAAGCGGGTAAAGCACGAGGTCAGTTCGCGCGAGAGTCCCCATTGGTAACGGCCTTCCCTCGGGAGTGGTCGTGGAATAGCGGAAACGAATCTCGACCGTAATCGGATCGGCGAACAACGATTCGTGAAATGAAATCGCCCGGTTAATTGTCGCCTGGATAGCTGCCGCATTCGGGTTGTTTGTGATCGAACTGTCAAAGGTCGGATGAATCACTAATCCCGTTGTTGGCACCGTCGTGGCAGCGGTTACCTCTGAGTAATTTCCCGCACCTGCGGCATTGTATGGCCGCACCCGATAATAATACGTGGTTCCTTGTTTGAGCCCGGTCACCACTCGCCCGATTGCGTCGCCGACGTCCAGTTCGCGATAGCCATCCAGGTAAGTGGTGAACGAACTATTCGTCGAAACATCGAGCAAGTAGCCCTTTGCGCCGTTTACGCGGTCCCATGACGCCATGAACGTGGAGCGTGTCGGCGGCGGGGGTGAGACTGGTTCAGGCTGCGCTGGAATTTCGTTTCTGTTCGAAAACCAAAACGAGTTTTCCGGTTGCGCATGACTCACATGCACGCCGCTGCCTGGTTTGAAGCCACCCGGCCCCGCAGCAGTCGTTTGTCCTGACAATCTGATCCCGCCCGCAGCAGCGAGCCCCAGGAGAACGCAAACGGACACAGAACTTCGTATGTAGATTTCGCGTCCCATCTCCCCCTTAACGAAGTCGGCAACTCTAGTTAAACAACGTGACTTCACAAGGCGAAAAACGAGACGGCACACGTCCTGTAGTTTACAGCTCGCTGGCTACTTACATCGCTCCGCGTCGTTTATAGAATTTGTACCGGTCGATGATCGATTCCACGTATCTGCGCGTGGTGGGGAAATCGATGTTTTGTATAAACTGGCGTTCCGATATTTCAGCGACGCCGCTTCCACCGCTCCAACGCTGGGAACGACTGGCGCCGGCGTTGTATTCCGCCAACGCGAAAGGAATCGGATCGGACTGATGAACCCAGTGTTGCATCGCGCGAGATAAGTACCATGTGCCTGCTTGAAGATTTGTCTTCGGTTCGAAAAGTTGATCTGGATTAAAACCGGAGACCTTGTTTTCGCGCGCCCATTCGTAGGCGGCCCGTTCGCTCACCTGCATCAATCCGCGCTCTCCGTGGGTTCCGTGCTTCTTTGGATCGAAGCGGCTTTCACGCCAGACAACGGCTTTGACCAGCATTGGGTCGAGATGATGTTCCAACGCAACGCTCCGGATGAGCCGGTCGTACTGATGAAACCGGGCCGGGCTCATCCATTCGTAGAATGTGTAGAGGGGATCGCCCGATTTCGCGGCCAGATAAGTAAAGGCCGCAGCGATTGCCAGCAACACGCATAGAACCAGTTTGACCAGGAATTGTATCATTCAACTCGTGCTACAATAGCCGATTACAAAATTGCTGGCACGAGCACGAGTATGAATCATGAGCATCCGACGCGCTACATCCGCGTGATCGTTGATCGCGCAATCCATCGCGAGCTCGACTATTCGGTGCCGGAAACTTTAGCCGATCGCGTCGGAGTCGGCTCGCGGGTGCGAGTGCCGTTCCGCGAAAAATCAGCGCTCGCAACCGTCGTTGCGATTCCCGAGCAAAGCGAAGCGAAAGGCATTCGGCCGATCGAAGCGATCGTTGGAGATGCACCGGTATTGACCGGGCAGTTGCTGGAGCTGGCCAGGTGGATCGCCACGTATTATTGCTGCCCGATCGAAGGGGTAATGCGCAGCGTGCTTCCGCAAGTGATCCGGCGCGCCGAAGTCGGCTGGAAAAAACAGTTGTTCGTCCAACCTCCACACAATCTCGACCAGGAGGAAATTGAAAAGCTGCGAAGGCGCGCGCCGCGGCAGGCTGAACTGTTGGACGCCATTGCGAAGCTGGAAAAGCCGATACGCGCGACCGAGCTCCTGAGACAAACCTCGCTGGATAACCAAACGCTGCGCGCGCTCGCAAAGCGCGGCCTTGTTGAACTGCGCGAACAAGCTGTGGTGCGCGATCCGCACGGTGACGAACAGTTTATTGCGACGTCGAACCTCGTTCTGAATGAAGAGCAGACACACGCATTGAAAGAAGTCGCGCAAGCACTCGACGCACCTGAGAACGCCCGGCCGATTTTGCTTCACGGGGTCACCGGTTCCGGCAAAACCGAAATTTATCTACAAGCGATTCGTGGCTCACTCGACCGCGGACGCACCGCGATTGTTCTCGTCCCGGAAATTTCTCTTACGCCTCAAACAGTCGAACGGTTCAAAGGCCGGTTCGCCGAAGCGCAGGACGATGTCGCTGTTTTGCACAGTCATCTATCCGAAGGCGAACGGCACGACGAATGGCACAAAATTCATTCTGGCCGCGCCAGGATTGTCATCGGCGCGCGCAGCGCAGTGTTCGCTCCGCTCAGAAACCTCGGATTAATCGTGGTGGATGAAGAACACGAGACCACTTACAAGCAGGAGGAAGCGCCGCGCTATCACGCGCGCGACGTGGCTGTCGTCCGCGCAAAGATGGAGAACTGCGTCGTCGTTCTGGGAAGCGCCACGCCATCGCTGGAGAGTTATCACAATGCGACCATTGGAAAGTACCGGCTCGTAACGCTGACTCAGCGTGTCGATCAAAATCAGATGCCGCTCATACGCGTCGTCGATCTGCGCCAGGAACGACGGAAGGAAAAAAGAGCCTCTATTCTGTCCGAAAAACTGTCGCAAGCCATTGCCGCTCGACTCGACAAACGAGAGCAGACGATTTTGTTTTTGAACCGCCGGGGCTTTTCAACTTCGCTGTTATGCAGCAATTGCGGTGAAGCACGGAATTGCCCGAATTGCAGTGTTGCGCTCACCTTTCATCAACACTTTTTCCAAGGTGGATCGGCTTCTCCGAAGACGACTTCCGGACGGTTGAGTTGCCATCTCTGCGGACATACCGCGGCCGTTCCCAAGAAATGCCCGGCCTGCGGCCAAGACGCACTGATTTATCACGGCTTCGGTACTGAGAAAGTGGAATCGACCGTCGCGCAAATTTTTCCGCAAGCAGTGGTACGCCGTATGGACGCCGATTCGATGACGCGAAAGGAAGCATATCGCGAAACGTTACGAAATTTTCGCACCGGCAAGATCGATATCCTGGTAGGTACACAGATGATCGCGAAAGGCCTGCATTTCCCTAACGTGACGCTCGTCGGTATCATCAACGCCGATCTCGCCCTGCACTTGCCCGATTTCCGCGCCGGTGAACGCACTTTCCAACTTCTCACCCAGGTGGCCGGACGCGCGGGACGCGGCGAAACACCGGGCGAAGTTTTTGTGCAAACTTACACTCCGTTTTCGCCCTCGATTCAGTTTGCACGCCACCACGATTTCACCGGCTATTTTCAGCAGGAGCTCGAATTTCGTGAACGGTGCGACTTCCCGCCGTTCAACCACGCGATTTTAATCACCGTCCGCTCCGCTCACGAAGGGCGCGCGAAACTTTCGGCTGAAACGTTAAAGCGCCGTTTAAGCGAGGTTTTCCCCGAAGAATTCATTTTGGGCGATGCGACGCCTGCGCCACTTGAAAAGTTGCAAGGCCAATTTCGTTTTCACATTTTGATTCGCGGCGAAGCCATCATGCGCCTGAGCCGCCTGGTCCGCGAAACCCTCGACAAACTCCCGTTCCCTGAAGACGTCACCGTAACGGTCGACGTCGATCCGTATCAATTGCTTTGATTGCCGGGGAGCGATCGCGAACTTTCCGACTGTTAATGCGGGGCCGTGCTCCCATGTTTGCCGCGCATTTTAAAACTGCGATTACGGCACGATCGCAAACACCCGCGCGGGAAAACCGGATCCCCCTTTGGGCTTGGGAAAACTGACCACTGCCAGCGCTCCCGCTTCGGGAACCTGGTCAAGATTAGTGAGCAGCTCGATTTGATAATGGTTCGTGCTCAGGATGTACCTCTCCAATGAGTAATCTTCTTTGCTGGTGGCGATTCCCGGATCAGTATCGGTGGTTTCGTGGCCGGACGCAGTGATCTTGCGCTCTTCGTAAAGATATTTCAGTACAGGCAAGCTCCAGCCTGGATAATGCGCGACGCCATTCGCGTCTTTGTTTTCCATTTTGGCAGCGTCAGGCCAACGCTTCGACCAATCGGTGCGCATGGCCACGAAAGCGGCGATGGGAATTTGCCCATGATCTTTTTCCCACTTTTTCACGCGGTCGAGGGAGAGAGTGTAATCCGGATTTTTTGCGGCTTCTTCATGCACATCGATCACGACCAGCGGCAGGATCATTTCCTTCAAGTCGATCTGATCAACAGTGCGGAGACCTTTGATGAAATGCGCCGGTGGATCGACGTGTGTTCCCCATTGGCCGACGTGCGTGAACAGTTCGGCGAAAAAACCGGATCCCATCGTGTCCGGGCGTTTTTCGTACCAGTAAATTGTCTTGCGCGTCTCATCCGGGAAACCAGGCCAGCGCGGGATCCCCGGCGCAAACTCATGCGTCAGGTCGACATATTTCTTCGACGCTAGCGTCCGCTGGATCAGCCAGAGCGGTTTGTCGTCGGCGCCAAAAACCGCTGAACTTCCCAACACTAAAAGCGGCACGATGACGAGCACGCCACGCCCGCATCGCTGCGCAAAGCTGCGGCGGACAGGGCACTTCAAAAGCTTCGCCAAACAAAAGGAGCGCGACCTTGCTTTGCGCGAAGCGCTTTTGAAGTGCGATGCGTCCCCGCATCGCTTTGATGCCATCTCGCCGGCCTGCATTCCGAATTTGTTAAAGCATCTTGCAGCAATTCGCTAATAACTTTGAATAACACCCAATAACTACTCATACCTCTTCGACAGCGAACATTCTCGTTGTGGCGCACAGATATTATCAACAGCTCATTTGCACCGGATTTTGCGAGGGCAATCGCCGGGAGAAACCTTTGTTATTCACGGCGTATAGAAGAAGAACTTTAGTAAAAGGAAAATTCAAATCATCTTCTTCCTGTGTGAAAAACTTTTCTCGCTCACGGATGAAACCTTTTCGTGTTCTGGATCCAAACGTTCCCAATCCCGACGCAAACGGACTTTGCGCATTGGCCGTGATGACCAAAGCGCCGCAAGCCGGACGAGTGAAAACGCGCTTGGTGCCGCCACTGACAGCGCAGGAAGCTGCGGAACTAAACAAATGTTTCCTGCGGGACACAGCAGCTGCGATTTCACAAAGCTGTAGCGGCAGCCTGCGACCGCGGAGTGCCGCCGGCGAGCTTTTGAATCCCGGCGGTTATAGAGCGCCGCTACAGTCATGCGGAATCGCGGTTTACACACCCGTCGGCGCGGA